>CALWBB010000163.1 GCA_944375885.1 uncultured Merdimonas sp. | reverse complement strand
GGATTTTTATCGGAATCGTGACAAGGAAGGATATTATCGAATTCTGTTATAAAGAGTATACAAGAAAAGAAAATTGACTTGATTCCTTGACAGAATATTGCTAAAATGGTACGTGATGTAATTTGGTTTTAATTAAAACAAAAATATATGGAGGGCTGAAAATGAGTGGTACAGCACAAAGCCCGGCAGGCAGAAGAATTGCAGAGCTGCTTGACGGGAATAGTTTTGTGGAAATCGGCGGTCAGGTGACAGCCAGAAGCACCGATTTCAATCTGCAGGAAATGAATACGCCTTCAGACGGCGTCATCACCGGATATGGAGTGATCGACGGCAATCTGGTCTATGTGTACAGCCAGGACGCGTCCGTACTGAACGGAACCCTTGGCGAGATGCACGCAAAGAAGATTGTGCGTCTTTATAAGATGGCAGGCAAGATGGGAGCCCCGGTCATCGGTCTTATCGACTGCGCCGGCATCCGCCTTCAGGAGGGCGTGGACGCTCTGAACGCGTTCGGAGAGATTTATCTCCAGCAGACCCTGGCCTCTGGAGTGGTGCCGCAGATCACTGCGGTCTTTGGTTCCTGCGGCGGCGGACTTTCCGTGGTGCCGGGACTTTCTGATTTTACATTTATGGAAGAGAAGGACGCGAAGCTCTTCGTGAACGCTCCCAATACGGTTGCGGGCAACCGGAAGGAGAAATGCGACAGCGCTTCCGCGAAGTTCCAGGCTGAGGAGGCGGGAACGGTGGACATGGTGGGAAGCGAGAGCGATATCCTTGCTCAGATCCGCCGCCTTGTGACCTGGCTTCCGGCGAACAACGAGGACGACGCCTCCTATGACGAGTGCGTGGACGATCTGAACCGTTCCTGCGCGGAGCTTGAGGGCGTGCAGTATTCCGCTCCCTTTATTCTTTCCACGATTTCAGACGGAAAGGAGTTTTTTGAGACAAAGGCTGATTACGCCAAGGATATGGTGACTGGCTTCATCCGCCTGAACGGCGTGACTGTGGGCGCCGTGGCCAATGGGGAGCAGGAGATGAGCGCAAGAGGCGCCCAGAAGGCTGCGGATTTCGTGAATTTCTGCGATGCCTTCAATATTCCGGTTCTTACCGTGACCAACGTAAAGGGCTATAAGGCGTCCCTGTGCTCGGAGCGGAACCTGGCGAAGGCCGCTGCGAGACTGACCTACGCCTTTGCGAACGCGACGGTTCCGAAGGTGAACGTGATCGCGGGAGAGGCCTTCGGAAGCGCTTATGTGACTATGAACAGCAAGGGACTCGGCGCGGATCTGGTATTCGCCTGGAAGGACGCGAAGATCGGCATGATGGACGCTGGCATGGCAGCCAAGGTGATGTATGCGGACGCGGACGCCCAGACCCAGAGCGAGAAGGCGAAGGAATACGCCGCTCTCCAGGACAGCGTGGAGGCTGCCGCAAGACGTGGCTATGTGGACGCAGTCATCGACGCCGCTGACACGAGAAAGCAGGTCATCGGCGCGTTTGAGATGCTGTTTACCAAGAGGGAAGGCCGCCCGGACAAAAAGCACGGAACTGTCTAGGAGGGGTGAATCATTATGAAAAGAAGCTTGAAGAAACTTCCGGCGCTTCTGGCGCTTCTTAGCGTTCTGGTGCTGGCTGGCTGCTCCGCGAAGGTGGCCGTCCCGAATGAGGCGGATTACCAGATGCGGTCCGACCAGTATGTGCAGATGCTGGTGAGCATGGACGCGGCTGCGCTTGAGACAGAGATTGACAGCTTGGAGACTCATTATGAGGATTTTGAGCAGCAGGTGGCTCTGTATCCGTACATTGGCGGTACCGGACAGAAATTTGATTTTACGGCAGAGGCATACTTGAGCATGCTCAGCTCCTACGCGGCCAACCTGGACGAGTTCGGCGCTTACATAGGCGTAAAGGAGTATGAGGGCGCTACGGAGGACTCCGACGGATACCTTACCTATTCCACGGTTTACGAGTTTGAAAAGCACGACATGCGCATGAGCCTTCAGTACGATCAGGACAATGTGGTCATTACGGCGACCCTGGATCCGATCTACAGCACCGGAGAGATCGCCCAGAAGGCGGCCCTGAATACGCTGATCGGCATGGGTTCTGTGTTCGTGGTTCTGATTATTCTCTGCTTCCTGATTTCCTGCTTTAAGTATGTACATATGGCAGAGGAGAAGGCGAAGAAGGGAAAGAAGACAGAAGAGCAGCCAAAGAAAGCGGTTCCCGCGGCACCCGCGCCTGCACAGGCGGCAGCTCCCGCAGGAGCGGAGCCTGAGCTTGTGGCGGCGATTACGGCGGCCACGGTGACGGCCGATACCCAGCTGGTGGCAGTGATCACGGCTGCTGTGGCGGCAGAAACAGGCATGTCTGCTGACGGCTTTGTAGTCCGTTCCATCCGCCGCAGAAGCGGAAATAAGTGGAAGAAATCATAAGGAGAGTGCCAAAAGAACACTCGACGGCTTATAACTATAACAGAGAAAGAATTTATAAATTCAGGAGGATATGAAAATGAAGGCTTATACAATCACCGTAAATGGAGTAGCATATGACGTAACTGTAGAGGAGAGAGCAGCCGGGGCAGCGCCTGTGGCACCCGCTCCTGTAGTGATGGCAGCGCCGGCACCTGCACCTGTGGCACCGGCTCCCGCCCCCGCACCGGCGGCAGCTCCCGCTCCGGCACCGGCTCCGGCAGCAGCGCCCGCACCGGCTCCGGCGCCCGCTCCTGTGGCAGCCGGCGGAATCGAGGTAAAGGCTTCCGTTCCGGGCAAGGTCGTGAAGATTGACGCCGCAGTAGGACAGGCTGTAAAGCCGGGCGACAGCATCGTCGTTCTTGAGGCTATGAAGATGGAGATCCCGATCGTGGCTCCCGAGGCAGGCACCGTAGCCAGCATCAATGTGAGCGTGGGTCAGGCAGTAGAGTCCGGAGATTTGCTGGCATCCCTGAACTAAACGCAGAGAATGCCCATTTTCAACGGAGGTTAAGACATGGAATATATATTTGAAACCCTTGGAAACCTCGTGCGGCAGACGGCCTTTTTTAACCTGACCTGGGGCAACTTCATTATGATTCTGGTTGCATGTGTGTTCCTGTATCTGGCTATCAAAAAGGATTATGAACCGCTTCTTCTGGTTCCCATCGCTTTTGGTATGCTTCTTGTAAATATTTATCCGGACATTATCGCCAGTCCGGAGGAGACCTCGAACGGGGTCGGCGGCCTTCTCTATTACTTCTATGTTCTGGATGAGTGGTCCGTACTCCCGTCCCTGATCTTCATGGGCGTCGGCGCCATGACGGATTTCGGCCCGCTGATCGCGAACCCGAAGAGCTTCCTTCTGGGCGCGGCGGCGCAGTTCGGTATCTTTGTGGCTTATCTTGGCGCCATGCTGATGGGCTTTTCCGACAAGGCGGCGGCTGCCATCTCCATCATCGGAGGAGCAGACGGCCCGACTTCGATCTTCCTTGCCGGAAAGCTGGAGCAGACGGCTCTTCTTGGCCCCATCGCTGTGGCGGCCTATTCCTACATGGCTCTCGTTCCGATCATCCAGCCGCCGATTATGCGCCTGCTGACCACGGAAAAAGAGAGAAAGATTAAGATGGAGCAGCTCCGTCCGGTATCCAAGCTGGAGAAGATCCTGTTCCCCATCATCGTAACCATCGTAGTCTGCCTGATTCTGCCGACGACGGCTCCCCTGGTGGGCGCCCTGATGCTGGGCAACCTGTTCCGCGAGTCCGGCGTGGTAAAGCAGCTGACAGAGACCGCGTCCAACGCGATGATGTATATCGTAGTTATCCTGCTGGGCACTTCCGTAGGCGCTACGGCCAGCGCGGAAGCCTTCCTGACAGCTGATACGCTGAAGATCGTGGCTCTGGGTCTCATCGCCTTTGCTTTTGGCACCGCTGCCGGCGTGCTGCTGGGCAAGCTGATGTGTCTGGTGACAAAGGGCAAGGTCAATCCGCTGATCGGTTCTGCGGGCGTGTCCGCAGTACCCATGGCAGCCCGCGTATCTCAGAAGGTAGGATCCGAGGCAGACCCGACGAACTTCCTGCTGATGCACGCCATGGGCCCGAACGTAGCCGGCGTCATCGGTACGGCAGTAGCCGCAGGAACCTTTATGGCTATCTTTGGAGTGATGTAAAGCGAAGAAAAATTCTTGCTTGCAAGGGAATTTTTCGAGCTTTAATGAAGGATTCTCCGGCGCGCGCAAGCGCGCAGAAGCCCGGAGGGTTCCCTGTGCCTTTAGGCACAGGGCGGAGAATCCTGAATCTGCAGGAGGCTGAAAAGGAGCGGCCGTAAAGCGGACATTCATTTTCAGCCGACTGTTTAATGAGGAATTTCCCGGCGCGCGTAAGCGCGCAAAGGCCCGGAGGGCCGCCCTGCGCCTTAAGGCGCAGGGCGGGAAATTCCGAATCGAAAGCGAAGAAAAACCCAAGTTTTAACGAGGAGGTTAAACAATGGCTGATATAAAACCGGTACAGATTACCGAGACAATCCTGCGTGACGCCCATCAGTCCCTGATCGCGACACGTATGACCACAGAGCAGATGCTTCCCATCGTGGAGAAGCTGGATCAGGTAGGCTATCATTCCCTGGAGTGCTGGGGCGGAGCGACCTTTGACGCGTCCTTACGCTTCATGCACGAGGATCCCTGGGAGAGACTGCGCAAGATTAAGGCGAAGGCAAAGAAGACGCCGCTGCAGATGCTGTTCCGTGGCCAGAACATTCTGGGCTACCGTCCCTACGGCGACGACGTGGTAGAGTATTTCGTGCAGAAATCCATCGCGAACGGAATCGACATCATCCGTATCTTCGACTGCCTGAACGACATGAGAAACCTTCAGACTGCGGTGCGGGCGACGAACAAGGAGGGCGGACATGCGCAGGTGGCGCTTTCCTACACCCTTGGAGACGCTTATACCCTGGAGTACTGGACCAATATCGCGAAAGAGATCGAGGAGATGGGAGCAAACTCCATCTGCATCAAGGACATGGCGGGCCTGCTGCTTCCGTACAAGGCGACGGAGCTTGTGAAGGCCTTAAAGGAGACGGTACATATTCCGATCCAGTTGCATACCCATTATACCTCCGGCGTGGCTTCTATGACCTACCTGAAGGCGGTAGAGGCAGGCGTAGACGTCATCGACTGCGCAATGTCCCCGTTCGCTCTGGGAACCTCCCAGCCGGCGACCGAGGTGATGGTAGAGACCTTCCGGGGAACTCCCTATGACACCGGCTATGACCAGAAGCTTCTGGCTGAGATTGCGGACTATTTCCGTCCGATCCGTGACGAGGCGCTGGAGAGCGGCCTGCTGAATCCGAAGAACCTGGG
>CALWBB010000162.1 GCA_944375885.1 uncultured Merdimonas sp. | reverse complement strand
ATGGAGCATACGGGACTTGAACCCGTGGCCTCCACACTGCCAGTGTGGCGCGCTCCCAACTGCGCTAATGCCCCGTGCTTTTATACTATAACAGGACAGGCAGAAAAAATCAAGACAAATTTTTCAAAACTTCAAGAAAAGTTTGCCCAGTTTTTTCCATTTTCTTAAGTATTCGGTTCATTCTCTTTTCATTCTTCTAAAATCAGCTCCGGCCGGAATTTCAGATAATCCGACGAAACCAGCTTATACTCAATTCCATTTACATATCCCTTAAAGCTGTCGTCGAACCGATCGCGCCCATGGCAGTGGGAATAGATGACCTTGGAGGCTCCGTATTCCTCCGCCATCTGCGTAAAGGGACTTTCCATCTCACCGATGCTGGTGGGCGGATAGTGGAGGAACATCAGATACTGCTCGAAGCCCGCCGCCCTGGCGGCCTCAAAGGATGCCCGCAGCCGCGCAAGCTCCCGCTTCATCAGCTTTTCGTAGTGATCGGGCGCGTCCCAGCCTTCGTAGCAATAGCCCTTGGTTCCCACCAGGGCATATTCCCCATACTGATAAAAATTATTCTGCAGGAACTCCAGGCGGCCCGCGAAGAGCCTGTTCAGCTTTTCTGTCTTTTTGGCGTCCCAGAACATGTCATGGTTGCCGCGAAGCAGGATCTTCCTGCCCGGCAGGTTCATGATAAATTCCAGATCCGCCGCACACTCCTGCAGGGTGCGCCCCCAGGAGTGATCTCCCGTGAGGACTACCGTGTCCTCCGGCCGCACTCTACGCCGCCAATATTTTTCTATCTTTTTCTCATGGTTTTTCCATCCCCGGCCAAAGAGATCCATGGGCTTATCCACGGAAAAAGCCAGGTGGAGATCGCCGATTGCGTATAGACTCATTTTCCCGCTCCGTCCACTTTCCTTTTGTAAAAAGTATACCCCCAGCCGCGTTCCAATGCAAGAATGGCATCCACTTACCGGGCGTATTCCCTAAAAAATTGCAAAAAATCCCCGCCGTTCGCTCCGGCGGGGATTTACTAAAGGGGAGGATATAAGTAATTCGTTTCTCTTTTGTCTAATCCTAGTATAGCCCGAATTCTTCCCTTTATACAGAAATTTTCAAACCTTCTTTTCTTTTTGAAAAAAATGTGCTACTCTCAGTCTGTGCAGAGCTTCTGCCTGACAGCAGGCGTACCCGAATCCCTGAGTGTCCGACGCTCTGCCAGTTTTCTTAAAATACGAAAGGAAAGACCTTATGTCCCGGAAAATCAAACGCATCGTCGCCCTGCTGGGCGTCTTCATCCTTGTGGGCCTGTACCTGGCCACCCTGATCCTGGCCTTCGTGGATCCCACGGAAGCCAAAAACTGGCTGAAGGCCGCCGTCGTATGCACTATCATCATTCCGATATTCTTCTACGCTTATCTGCTCATCTACCGGAACCTGAAGAAATAATTTTCGGTTCCTTCTTTTCCTCCAGCACTGTATCGAAGCGGTAGGCCGAGAGAAGCAGGCCTGCCAACATGGCGCTTCCGGTAATACTGATGAAGCCTTCCGCCACAAAGGGCAGATTCGGAAAGCCGCCGAACTGGAATCCAAAGCCTTCCAACAGGTAAAACGCCGTCTGGAGGGCAAATAAAAGCCCGGCGGAAAAGGATACCAGGCGGCCCAGACCGTTCCGGATCCGAAAGGCCGTCCACAAGGCAATCACAGGAAGCGCAGCCACGAGCAGCATAAGAGCCAGGGCCGGCACCCAGCCGTACCGGAGGACCCACCAGGCGGTCCGGTAATTTTCCATATAATGCTGGGGCAGGATGTCCCGAAGCGCCGGCTCATCCAGATGCTGCATTCTGGTTTCCACATATCTCTCCAGAGAGCCGGATACCGAAGCTGTCTCTCTTCCATCATTCCAATTTCCTGGTCCATCTTCATAGTACCACTGGGCTGTGCCGTACCGCACCAGTTCCTCGCCGGCAAGCTCTATCTCCCCAAAGGCACGGGCTCGGCCGAGAAGCTCCCGAATCAGCACATTATTATAGGAATCATCCCAGGCGGTTGTAACGGGAGCGCGGGTATCTGGATTCACGCACAGCTCCAGGGCCTCCTTCACCCTGTCCCACTTAGGCGCCGCCCAGAGCGCCAGCAGGAGGCAGAAGCTTAATATAGACATGGCCATTCCCCTGCCCTTTGGGATCCGGAACTCTCCCCTGGCAGAGAGATACAGCGAGATTCCCAGGCAGGCCAAAAGCAGGAGCAGAACCGGAATATAGGTGCTTCCTAACCAGAAATTTCTGCCGGACAGGAGAACCAGAAAGATCTGCCAGAAAAACAGAAGCCAAAATCCCCGGTATCCATCCTTTCTCCTCCTGTAAAGCAGGATAGCCCCCACCGGAACGGCCAGCTGGACGGCTCCCACAAAAATAGACGAATTGGATACGGCCCCCAGAAGCCGGTGCACAAAATATGGGGCATTCGACGTAATTTTATCCAGCACGCCCGGAAACAGCCCTGTCAGAATCCAGATACTTCCGACCGCCGCCAAAGACGTAAGCGACACGATACACACGCCCTTCGTGTGCTTCAAAAGGAAGGGATATCCGAAACGCGCAGTCGCAAGCAGCACCAGAAGCCCCCAGAAATAATATTTCAGATAGAGGACGTCGGATATCATATCAGCCAGATCCCAGGAAATCCCCAGCCCCAGCATTTCTCCTGCAAAGCCTGTCAGCATCAGCGCAAGGCTCACAAAAAGCAGGGGCTTCGCCGTCCGCAGCCGGTGGCTCTGGTTCAGCTCCAGCCCTACCACGTCCGGGGCTCCCATATCCCGGATGGCCCTCCGGCAGGCCTCCTCCCCGTCCAGCCCATACTCCTGATAGAACTCCATCCTGTCCTCAATGTGCGCCCGCAGCTCCTCATTGACTGAGTCAAGACCGAGCTTACAGGAAATCTGAACATCCACATCCCGCAGAAAATTTTCTACCGCATCATAGGATTCAGAAGGCAAAGGATGCACCTCCTTCCAGCACAGCCCGCACGGCTTTCTCGTAGGCTTCCCACTCCTCTCTCTTTTTCCCGAGGGTTCTCTGTCCCTTCTTCGTCAGATGGTAATACTTCCGCGTCCGTCCATTTTCCGCAGTCTTCTCATAGCTCTCCACCGCGCCTTCTTCCTCCAGCGCGTGGAGCACCGGGTACATGGTCCCCTCTTTCAGGGAAAATACGTTATCGCTTCGCGCCTCCAGCCGCCGGATCATCTGGTATCCATACAAATCTTCCTCCTCCAGGAGCTTCAAAAGCAGCATCGAGGTGCTGGCAGCCATCATTTTTCTATCCATATTCGTTCCTCCGTTTCCTAGCCATATACCTAGGTGTTCTATGTATTTAGAATACATCGGAATTCTATGTATGTCAAGCAAAAGTTCCCTGGTTCCTGCCATAAAGAACAGGCATGAAGCCGGAAGCCGCCGCTTCCGTCTCCATGCCTGCTCTTCTGCATCATCACTGATTCTTTTCTATTCTTTATCTATCGTCCCGACTCCCAGCTTCCTAAGCTCTTCCTTCGCCTGTTCCAGACCCTGGAAATGAATCCCGTGGATGCCAAGCCGCTCTGCCGCCTCCACATTCTGTATCCTGTCGTCGACAAAGACTGCCTCCTCCGGCCTGATCTGGTAACGCTCCAGCAGACGCCGGTAGAGTTCTGGATCCGGTTTGATCACATGCTCCCGGTAGGAGAGAATATAACCGTCCATCAAGTCCAGAAAATCCAGCTTATCTTCCCGCTGATCGTAGATATGTTTGGGCCAGTTGGAAAGGGCAAATACCCGGATCCCAAGGGCTTTCAACTCCTGTACCCAGGAATCCGCATAATCAAACTTCCACACGCACTTTCCCAGATTCTCATAAGTCAGGCGGATCTCTTTTTCATACCCAGGCGCACTCGATACGAAATCACGGATCTCTTCCTCCTCTGTCAGGAGTCCCTTGTCGTGCTCCTCCCAGGCAGGGCTTAAAAATACTGCCTGCTCTACAGCCCGGTATGCCTCTTCTTCTGGCACAATCTCGCGCAGAAATTTTTCCCATCCAAAGCCTGCCAGCACTTTTCCAACATCAAAAATTACTGTATTTACCATAGTCCGACCGTCCCGCCTTCTCACAAACAGGCTTTGAAGCTGTTATTTTCTGTAAATAATATCGTCGCGTCCCGGCCCGTTGGACACCATCGTAATCGGGCACTCAATATGCTTCTCTACAAATTCAATGTACTTCCGGCAGTTTTCCGGCAGCTCCTCATACTTCTTAATCCCACGGATATCGCATTTCCAGCCGGGAAGCTTCTCGTAGACCGGCTTCGCCTTGGAAAGAAGATGGGTCGTCGGGAAATCTGTGGTCACCTGGCCATCGATCTCATAGCCTACGCAGACCGGGATCTCGTCCAGATAGCCCAGCACATCCAGCACGGTGAAGGCCACGTCTGTGGCTCCCTGGATGCGGCAGCCGTATTTGGAAGCCACGCAGTCGAACCAGCCCATTCTCCTGGGGCGGCCCGTGGTCGCGCCGTACTCTCCGCCGTCTCCGCCTCTGCGTCTCAGCTCGTCAGCCTCCTCGCCGAAGATCTCGCTTACAAAGGCGCCAGCGCCCACCGCGCTGGAGTACGCCTTGCAGACGGTGATGATCTGCTTGATCTCATAGGGCGGGATTCCCGCGCCGATCGCGCCGTAGGCCGCCAGTGTGGAGGAGGACGTCACCATCGGATAGATGCCGTGATCCGGATCCTTCATGGAGCCAAGCTGGCCCTCCAGCAGGATATTTTTGCCCTCGTGGATGGCGTCCCAGAGATATTTGGACACGTCGCACACGTACGGAGCCACCATCTCCTTGTACTCCATCAGCTCCTCATAGAGCTTGTCCGGGTCAAGGGCCGGCTTGTGGTAGAGATTCTCAAGGAGAATGTTCTTCTGCACGCAGACATTGGCGATCTTGTCCCGCAGATAGCTCTCGTCCGCGAAAAGCTCGCTGACCTGGAAACCGATCTTCGCGTATTTATCAGAATAGAAGGGAGCGATGCCCGACTTGGTGGAGCCAAAGGACTTGCCGCCCAGACGCTCCTCCTCGCACTGATCAAACAGGATATGATAGGACATCACCATCTGCGCCCGGTCAGACACGAGAATCTTCGGCATCGGGACTCCCTGATCCACAATGCTTTTGATCTCGCGGAACAGCACCGGGATGTTCAGCGCCACACCATTTCCAATGATGCTGGTAGTGTGGTTGTAGAACACGCCGGACGGCAGTGTGTGCAGCGCAAACTTTCCGTAATTATTTACGATGGTGTGGCCTGCGTTGGCTCCGCCCTGAAACCGGACGAT
>CALWBB010000161.1 GCA_944375885.1 uncultured Merdimonas sp. | reverse complement strand
CGACCAAGATCATTATCCCGTCTGAGATTCAGGGACTGGCCGGCATGGTGAAGGCTGTGACGGAAGTGGCAAAGGAAAGTTAAAGAAAGCTAAGATAAGCTAAGCTAAGACAAGGATACCCTTGCCAGCTTAGGGCGTACCTATTACAGATAAGGAGCGGGGGCTGCTGCGCGGGGAGACTGCGCGCAGCCCTCTTGCGGTACGGGAGGAACTGGAACCGCAGGTTTGGCTTTTGCTTCCTACAGGAGACTTACGTATATGAAACCGAAGCTTGATTTGACAAAAGAATATGGACTGGTGCTGGAGGGCGGAGGAGCCAAGGGAGCCTACCAGATAGGAGCCTGGAGAGCTTTAAAGGAAGCGGGCGTGAAGATTAAAGGGGTGTCGGGCACCTCTGTGGGGGCGCTGAATGGCGCGCTGATCTGCATGGACGATCTGGAGAAGGCGGAGAACCTCTGGGCCAATATTTCTTATTCTCAGGTGCTAGATGTGGACGATAAGCTGATGGGAAGGCTTTTCGACAAATCCCAGATGACGGGAGAGTTCTGGCGGGAGACGCTCAAAGAAGCTTTCCGGATGCTGACAGAGGGCGGCATGGACATCGCGCCGCTGCGCCGCCTGATCGAAGACAATGTGGATGAGGATGTGATCCGAAAAAGTCCCATGGATTTCTATTCCTGCACCTATTCGCTCACAGACCGGAAGGAGCTGAACGTGGACATGAAGACGGTGCCGGAGGGGCAGATGAAGGATATGCTTCTGGCCAGTTCCTACCTTCCGGGATTTAAGAACGAAAAGCTGCACGGAAAGACTTATGTGGACGGCGGAGCCACAAATGTGCTGCCTATGGACGTGCTTCTGGAACACGGATATGAGAACCTGATCCTGCTTCGGATTTTCGGCGTGGGACGGGAAAAGAAGGTCAGCATCCCGGAGGGTGTCACGGTGGTGGAGATCGCCCCGCAGGTGAACCTGGGGAATACGCTTCAGTTCGACGCGGCCAGAAGCAGGCGGAATATGCGCCTGGGATATTATGACGCTCTGCGGGTGATCTACGGCCTGCAGGGGAAAATTTATTATATTGAACAAACGCAGGAAGAGTGTTATTATTTAAAGCAATTGGTGCGGGCGGGACAAGATACGAGAAGAGAGCTTCTTGAGGCCTATGAGCTGAACACGGAGGCGGAGAGCGAGCTGCGGGAGTTCGTGGAAGTGTTCCTGCCGCTTCTTGCGGTGGAACTAAAGCTTACGAAAGACTGGAACTACAGCAGCCTGTACCTGACTGTTCTGGAACATGCGGCGCGTTTTTTGAAAGTGCCCAGATACCGGGTGTATACCGTACAGGAACTCCTGGGAGAGACTGTGGCCAGGCTGCGCAGCCAGGGAATCCCGGAGGGCTTTCCTGACTACGCGAAACTGATCCTGGGAGAAGAGCCTATTTCGGAGGAATTTTTACAAAAGGGGCCCGGACAGGAGAAGACTGTACATGAGGAGGAAGAATGAAATGAATTTGAAGGGACGCGATTTTCTTACGCTCCGGGATTTCACGCCGGAGGAGATTGAGTATCTGGTGGATCTGGCGGCGGAGCTGAAGGCCAGAAAGAAGCAGGGGATTGTGGAGCGGGATCTCCGGGGAAAAAATGTGGCGCTGATCTTTGAGAAGACCAGCACCAGAACCCGCTGCGCCTTCGAGGTGGCGGCCCACGATCTGGGAATGGGGACGACTTACCTTGACCCTTCAGGCTCCCAGATTGGGAAGAAGGAGAGCATCGCCGATACGGCCCGGGTGCTTGGCCGGATGTTTGACGGCATCGAGTACCGGGGCTATGGCCAGGAGATCGTGGAAGAGCTGGCAAAGTATTCGGACGTGCCGGTGTGGAACGGATTGACGAACGAGTATCATCCGACCCAGATGCTGGCCATGCTGCTGACGGTAAAAGAACACCTGGGACGCTTAAAGGGCGTGAAGCTGGTCTACATGGGAGACGCCCGCTATAATATGGGCAACTCCCTGATGGTGGCCTGCGCGAAGATGGGCATGCACTTTACGGCCTGCGCGCCGAAGGCCTATTTCCCCGCTAAAGAGCTGGTATCCTGGTGCGAGGGTGTGGCGAAAGAGACGGGAGCCACAATCACGCTGACAGAGGATGTGGAGAGCGGCACGAAGGGCGCGGATGTGATTTACACAGACGTATGGGTGTCCATGGGAGAGCCGGACGAGGTCTGGGAGACGAGAATCCGGGAGCTTTCCCCCTATCAGGTGAACAAGAAGGTGATGGAAAACGCGGGGCCGCAGGCGATCTTTACCCACTGCCTGCCGGCGTTCCATGATCTGAAGACGACGATTGGAAAGCAGATCGCGGAGAAGTTCGGCATCACGGAGATGGAGTGTACGGACGAGGTGTTTGAGTCGGCCCAGTCTGTGGTGTTTGACGAGGCGGAGAACCGCATGCACACGATCAAAGCGGTGATGGCGGCTACACTGGGGGCGTAACCGGTATGCAGGAAAAGAAACGTAGGATTGTCAGGGATCCCTATTTTTACTGGAAGCTTGTGAATATGGCGCTGGCCTGCGCGGTTCTGGTGCTGGCGTTTCTGATCCTGTCCGGCAGAGGAGAGAGGTATCTGATGCCTGCAGCCTTTTTTCTCGGGGTGATCATGTGTACGCTGTCCGGGATCATGGAGCTGTCCAGGAACAGGAGAGTACTCGGCTACGTCTGCTCTGTATTTGCGGGAGTTCTGGCTGTGGCCCTCATACTCGATGTGGTCTGGCTGTGGTTTTTATAGGGGCGTGGACAAAAACATAGAAAAGATTTCCGGGAAAACCGGATTGAGAGCGGATTGGGAGGATAAGATGTACCAGGATAAGGTCGTGCTCTGCGGCGCGAATTCTTACGAGGAAAAATATTATTTTAATGAGGATTTCGCGGCTCTTCCGGAGGAGATCAAAAAAGAGCTGAAGATTCTGTGCGTACTCTTTGTAAACGAGGTGGGAGGAATCCTGCTCCTGGAATATGAGGAGGATGGCACGCTGGTTTTCCAGGTGTCCAGCCGTGATGACGACTTCTTTTTTGACGAGATTGGAAGCGGGCTGAAAATCAAAGAGATCCAGAGAGACAAAGAGGAGCTTCTGGCCTCGCTGGAATTATTCTACAAAGTCTTTTTCTTAAATGAGGAGATAGAACATGCATAATGAACTTTTTTCCATCGGGCCATTTACCGTATATGGTTATGGCCTGATGATTGCCATCGGCATTTTCGCGGCTTACTGCCTGGCTGAATACCGCGCCAGAAAAATCGGGCTGGACGCGGAGCGGGTGTTTGGCCTGACTATCAGCGCTGTCGCAGGCGGTGTATTGGGCGGGAAAATCCTGTTTTACCTGACGATCCTGCCGCAGATCGCGGCGGATCCCAGCCTGCTCTACCGGGATCTGATGGAAGGCTTCGTGATATACGGCGCGCTGATCGGAGGTTTCGCGGGAATCGTGCTTTACTGCCGCTGCTTTAAGATGAATGTACTCAGCTACCTGGACCTGGCCCTGCCTTCGGTGGCCCTGGCCCAGGGCTTTGGCCGGCTCGGCTGCCTGCTGGCGGGCTGCTGCTACGGGCAGGAGACAGACAGCGCATTTTGCATCGTCTTCCAGAATTCAGCCTACGCGCCCAACGGCGTGCCGCTGGTTCCCACGCAGATTATATCCAGCGTATTGAATTTTCTGCACTTTGGCCTGCTGATTCTGTTCGCGAAGAAGTGGAAAAAGGGCGAGGGCCAGGTGGCGGGCCTGTATTTCGCCCTGTACAGCGCGGGCCGCTTTATCCTGGAGTTCTTCCGGGGCGATCTGGAGCGCGGCAATGTGGGCGCGCTTTCCACCTCCCAGTTTATCGCGATTTTCGCGTTTCTGTTTGGAGCTGCCCTGTTCGTCTGGGCGGGAAAGCAAAGCGGCGAAAGTGCTGTTGAGGCTGCCGGGGACGGCGCTGGAAGCGGGCAGGACGAAGGCAGCGGGCAGGCTGAAAGCAGCGGGCAGGAAGGATAAAAAGCATGGCACTGAAAATAGGAAACACAGAGCTTCCAGGGTCTGTGATACTGGCGCCTATGGCAGGGGTAAGCGACCTGCCATTTCGTTTGCTCTGCCATGAGCAGGGGGCCGACCTGGTCTGCATGGAGATGGTCAGCGCCAAGGCCATCGCCTACCGCAACCGGAACACGGAGAAGCTGATGCAGATTCACCCGGCGGAAGGGCCGGTCTCCCTGCAGCTGTTCGGCTCCGAGCCGGAACTGATGGCGGAGATCGCGCGCCAGATAGAGGAGCGCCCCTTTGACATCCTGGACATCAATATGGGCTGTCCGGTTCCGAAGATAGTGGGCAACGGGGAGGGGGCGGCCCTGATGCGGGAGCCGAAGCTGGTGGAGCGGATCGTAAGCCAGGTGGCCCGGGCCACGAAAAAGCCAGTGACGGTGAAGATCCGAAAAGGCTTTGACGACGAGTACGTGAACGCGGTGGAGATCGCCCGGATCGCGGAAGGAAGTGGGGCCGCGGCTGTGGCGGTCCACGGGAGGACGAGAGAGCAGTATTATTCCGGGAAGGCGGACTGGGATATCATCCGCCAGGTCAAGGAGGCCGTCTCGATCCCCGTCATCGGAAACGGCGACGTGGATTCCCCAAAGAAGGCGAAGGCCATGCTGGAGGAGACGGGCTGCGACGGCGTGATGATTGGGCGGGCGGCCAGGGGAAACCCCTGGATCTTCCGCCAGGTACAGGAATACCTGCGGACAGGCGTGGCTGCGCCAAAGCCTTCCCCGGAGGAGGTGCGGGCCATGATGCTTCGCCACGCCCGGATGCAGGTGGAGTATAAAGGGGATTACACCGGAATCCGCGAGATGCGCAAGCACATCTCCTGGTACACGGCTGGGATGCCCCATTCCGCACGCCTGCGTGCCCGGATCAACAGCGTGGAAAGCCTGGAAGAGCTGGAAGAAATCTTGACAAGCGGATGCTGTTAAGATATAATACTGTGAATGTTTGTGACAGGAATAAACGGGGCTAAAAGAGATATAATGAAATAGATTGAATTGGAAACAGGAAGGATGTAAAAGAACATGGGTGAGAAGAAGAATTTACTGACTTATG
Organism: uncultured Merdimonas sp.; assembly: GCA_944375885.1. Lineage (GTDB taxonomy): Bacteria > Bacillota > Clostridia > Lachnospirales > Lachnospiraceae > Laedolimicola. The sequence continues at coordinate 238 of CALWBB010000161.1, read as the reverse complement.
AGGGACTTAAAAAGCTGGAGGACGAGCTCCAGGATCTGAAGGTGGTGCAGAGAAAGGCCATCGCCCAGAAGATCAAGGAAGCGAGAGAGCAGGGCGACCTGTCTGAGAACGCGGAGTACGACGCGGCCAAGGACGAGCAGCGCGACATCGAGGCGCGGATCGAGCAGATTGAGAAGATTCTGAAGAACGCCGAGGTCGTCGTGGAGGACGAGGTGGATCTGGATAAGATCAGCGTCGG
>CALWBB010000160.1 GCA_944375885.1 uncultured Merdimonas sp. | reverse complement strand
GTGGGAAATCTCATCGATCGGATGCGGTACTCCTATGTGGTGGATTTCCTGTATTTTAAACTGATTGATTTTCCGGTCTTCAATGTGGCGGACTGCTACGTGACGGTGGGCGCTGTACTGCTGGCCGTCCTGATCCTGTTCGTCTATAAAGAAGAGGAGCTGGGATTCCTGAGTCTGAAAAGACAGGAAGGAAAGAAAAAGGATGCATAAATGTTATGAAGCAGGCCCCCAGGAGGCCGGCCAGCGTCTGGACCGGTATCTGGCAGAGCAGGAGCCGGAGATCTCCCGCTCCTATCTGCAGAAGCTGATCCGGGAAGGCTGTGTGCTGGTGGATGGGAAGCCGGTGAAGGCAGGCATGAAGCTCAGTCCGGGAACGCAGATTACCCTTTCGCTTCCGGAGGCGAAGGAGCCGGAGATCCTGCCCGAGGATCTGCCCCTTGAGATCCTGTATGAGGATGAGGATGTCATCCTGGTCAATAAGCCAAAGGGCATGGTGGTGCATCCTTCAGCAGGCCATTATACGGGAACCCTGGTGAACGCCCTTCTGTTTCACTGCAGGGGAAAACTGTCCGGTATCAACGGGGTCTTACGCCCTGGCATCGTACACCGCATAGACAAGGACACGACAGGCGTACTCATCGCGTGTAAGAATGACCGCGCCCACAATGCCCTGGCAGAACAGCTGAAAGAGCATACCATTACCCGGCGCTACCGGGCAGTTGTCTGTGGAAATTTAAAGGAGGACGAAGGCACGGTGGACGCGCCCATCGGCCGGCATCCCATAGAGCGCAAAAAGATGGCTGTGGTTCGGACGGGCGGGAAGCAGGCAGTGACCCATTACCGGGTGCTGGAACGCTTCGGATCCTGCACTTACGTGGAATGCCGCCTGGAGACAGGCCGAACCCACCAGATCCGTGTCCACATGGCCAGCATCGGCCACCCGCTCCTGGGAGATGAGGTCTACGGGCGCGGAAAGAATCCTTTTCACCTGGAAGGCCAGACGCTCCACGCCATGGTGCTTGGGTTTATCCATCCATCCACAGGAGAGTATATGGAATTTGAGGCGCCGCTCCCAGAGTATTTCAAAAGGCTGCTGGATCAGCTGCGCAGGGAGGCGGCAGGAAAGGGGCGGTAAAAACTGCTTGCCATTTGCCGCTTCTTGTGCTAGAATATATAAGCGCTGTAAGTGATAGCTGCAGAGATGCCGGTGTGTCGGAATTGGCAGACGAGACAGACTCAAAATCTGTTATCCGCAAGGGTGTGTGGGTTCGAGTCCCACCACCGGCAGTGAAATTCAATGGCTCGCGATCCCAGTAATATCAAGGGGTGCGGGCTTTCTTTGTGTAATAGTAAAAATTGCCTTAGAGGAAACCGGGGGCTATATCACAGACCGACAATGTGTACCATCCAGATGAAACTTGAAATAGACAAAAAGCAGGGCAGTGTTGTAAAATAACTAGTAAGAAGGTTGTTTTCCGGCATTGCCCTTTTGCGTGCCGGAAGGGAGGAGAGAGTATGGGTGTGGAAAACACAAAGGGAGAAAAGACGAAATTCGCAGCGGACACGTCGGACAGGAGCATCGGGGACTGGGCGAAGGCGCTGATCGTCCTGCTGATTGGGCTGACCATCGCCCATCTGGGCGTGACGCTGTTCCTGCTGACAGAGCTTGGGACGGACACCTTTACCGTGTTCATTCAGGGGCTTTCCGTGGTGTTCGGCCTGACCGTGGGGACGGTGCATGTGATCGTACTGTGTATCCTGATGGTGGTGATGCTGCTGACGACAAAGGGCTATGTGAAGCCGGGAACGGTGGTCTGCGCTTTCTGCGGCGGGCCGATCATTGACCTCTTTACCTGGCTTTTGGGCGGGTATATCCATGGGGAATCCGCTATGGCCATCCGGATCGTGAGCATGCTGGCGGGCTGTGTGATCCTGGCTATGGGAATGTCCATCGTGATCAACAGCAATGCCGGGACAGGGCCAAACGATCTGGTGGCGGTGATCCTGTCGGATAAGATAGAAAAGATAGAGTTCCGCTGGATCCGGGTGGCCTGCGATCTGTTTTTTGTGGTATTAGGTTTCGTGCTGGGCGGCACGGTAGGGGCTGGAACCATTGTGGCTGTATTCCTTACAGGGCCTCTGGTGCAGTTCTGGCTTCCGATTACGAAAAAGTGGATTTGTCTGAAATAGAATGTGGGCAGAGACAGAGGGCATTGACAGGAATAAGGAGGCAGGCATGAAGACACTTCTGAAAAACGGGACTGTGATCAATGTATTTACCGGGGAAAAGGAAAAGACGCAGGTGCTTCTGGAGGATGGCAGGATTGCCGGTGTGGGAGATTACTGTGACGGGGACGCGGATGAGGTGGAGGATCTGGAAGGGAAATACCTCTGCCCAGGCTTTATCGACGGACATATCCATATTGAGAGCAGCATGCTGCTTCCGGCGGAGTTTGCCCGGGCGGCGCTTCCGCATGGCACGACGGCGGTGGTGGCGGATCCCCATGAGATCGCCAATGTCTGCGGAGAGGAAGGGATCCGTTTTATGCTGGCGGCCAGCGAGGGTCTTCCTATGACTGTGTATGTCATGATTCCCTCCTGTGTTCCGGCCACAAAATTTGACGAGGCGGGCGCACGCCTGGAGGCGGAGGATATCCGGCCCTTTTACGCTCACCCCAGGGTGCTGGGCCTGGGCGAGGTCATGAGCTATCATGCCGCAGCTGGCGGGGATGCCGGGCTTTTGAGAAAGATACATGACGCTTTGGAGAGAGGGCTTGTGGTGAACGGGCATGCGCCGCTCTTGTCCGGGAAGGAGCTGGATCGCTATATCGCGGCCGGGGTGGGGGATGACCATGAATGTTCCTCGGCGGAGGAAGCCATGGAACGCATCCGCAAGGGGCAGCACATCCTGATCCGGGAGGGGACGGCAGCCCGGAACCTGGAAAGTCTGCTGCCGCTGTTCGACGGGCCCTTCGCGGGCCGCTGCCTGCTGGTGACGGACGACCGCCATCCGGCAGATCTGGTGGAGCAGGGCCATATTGATGACATTATCCGCAAAGCCGCTGCTGCGGGCAAGGATCCGGTGACCGGGATCCGCATGGCTACTATTCAGGCGGCGGAGTATTTCGGCCTCCGGGATGTGGGGGCGGTGGCTCCCGGATACCGGGCGGATCTTTTGGTATTGGAGGATCTGGAAAGCGTGGCGGTTCGGGATGTGTATCAGGCGGGGAAAAAGGTGGTATCGGAAGGAAAAGTCCTGCCCTTTGCGGATCCTGTGATTCCGGAGGAGCTTCAAAGGACGGTGCGGGGCTCTTTTCATTTGGAAGAACTGTCTGCGGAGGATTTCCGGGTCAGGCTGCGCGGCCGGCACAGCTGCCGGGTCATAGGCATGGAAAGAGGGCAGCTTTTGACACAGGAAAAGATCCGTGAGCTGGACTTCGACAAGGGCAACGGGATAGATGTGGGGCGGGATCTTGTGAAGATCGCAGTAATCGAGCGGCACCGGCATACGGGGCATATCGGCCTGGGCTTTGCCGAAGGTACGGGTGTGCAGTGCGGCGCCCTTGCTTCTTCTGTGTCCCATGATTCCCACAACCTGATTGTGATTGGGGCGGATGAAGAGGATATGGCTTTTGCGGCCAACCAGATCCGCGCCCTGGGAGGCGGCATGGCGGTGGTAAGGGACAAAAAGGTAATCGCGCAGATGCCCCTGCCCTTTGCCGGGCTGATGAGCGCGGGGACAGCGGTTGAGACGGCTGCGGAAAACGCCCGGGCCAGAGAAGGGGTGTACGCTCTTGGCGTACCCTGCGGCAGGGAACTGTTCATGGCCATGTCCTTTTTAAGCCTTCCGGTCATCCCTCACCTGAAGCTGACGACACTGGGTCTGGTGGATGTGGATCGGCAGGAGCTCCTGCCGCTTGTGGCAGACAATTAACTGCGGATTCCTCCATTTGGCAGAGCATCCATTTTGGATTTCTGGCATAAGTCTTCCAGTTTCTGTATATAATGAGAATAGTATAAAATACAGGAGGACAAGATTATGGCACGACCCAGAACAAAGGCGAGGAAATCCTATGAAGAGCTTCTCGAGGAGAACGCGGAAAAAATCCGGAAGCACACGGAGGCGCTCCAGGGACTGGAAAGGGAGCGCAAGGAGCTCCTGGCGGCAAAGCGGGATGAGGAGATGGCGGAGCTGTACCGGTATATGCAGGAAACGGGCCTTTCCGCCCAGGAGATTCTGGACAGCATCCAAAAGACAAAGCCAGAGCAGATGGCTTCCTAGAGGAGCAAAAAAAGGAGCACAGCCTTATCTTTCGCAGGCGCGGGCCGGAAGCGAAAGCGGGGTTGTGCTTTTTTGCAGACTTGTGTTATAATCAGGAAAGCAAAGAAGGGGGGAGTCTCATGACCTGCAAGGAAGCAGAGCAGATGGTGATGCCATATATCAACGACGAGCTGACGGACCGGGAGCTTGAGGCTTTTCTCGACCATGTCTACAGCTGCAAGTCCTGCTACGAGGAGCTGGAGATTTACTACACCCTGTACGCGGGCTTGGCTCAGCTGGACAGCGACGAGGACGGGAACCAGGATATGCACAGCCTCCTGGAGGAGGCCCTGTACGCTTCCGACCAGCGGGTTCGGGGAAGGAAGCTGTTCCATATTTATTACGCGCTTTCCCAGGTACTGGCCATGGCGGCGCTGACCGCGATTATTGTGACGGAGATACTGAAATTATGAGCGAAAAAATTCTGCTGGTGGACGGACACAGCATTATCAACCGGGCGTTCTACGGCGTGACGAATCTGACGAATTCCGAGGGCCTTCACACGAACGCCATTTTTGGTTTTCTGAATACGCTTTTCAAGGTGCTGGATGAGGAAAAGCCGGATTATCTGACGGTGGCCTTCGACGTCAAGGCGCCGACCTTCCGGCATAAAATGTATGATGCTTATAAGGGCACCAGAAAGCCCATGCCCGAGGAGCTGCACGAGCAGGTGCCGGTTCTCAAGGAGGTACTCCACGCCATGGGGATTCTGACCATGGAAAAGGCCGGGCTGGAGGCGGACGACCTTTTGGGAACTGTGGCGAAGCGAAGCGAGAAGAAGGGTATGGAGGTCACGGTGCTTTCCGGGGACCGGGATCTTCTGCAGCTGGCCACGGAGCATATCCGGATCCGCCTGCCCAAGACCAAAGGCGGGGTCACGGAGACGGAGAACTACAATACCCAGGACGTGATCGACCGCTATCAGGTGACGCCTCTGCAGATCATCGAGCTGAAGGCCCTGATGGGAGATTCGGCGGACAATATTCCCGGCGTGCCCGGCATCGGGGAAAAGACGGCCACGAACCTGATCGTGCAGTATGGCAGCATCGAGAACGCCTACGCCCATGTGGAGGAGATTAAGCCGAACCGGGCGAAGGAGGCTCTGAAGGCCCATTACGATATGGC
>CALWBB010000159.1 GCA_944375885.1 uncultured Merdimonas sp. | reverse complement strand
CTGCCCCCGATCATTGCCAACATGCTGATTGTGCCCTGGGTGCTGAAATATGGCTACGGAGAGCCCTTTGGCATTCCCTTCCTGATGGGAACGGTAGGGCTTGGCGAGGTTCTGACCTGCGGCATCATGGGAATCATCCTGGTGACGGTGCTGGACCGGTACCGCAGCGCGATCTTCAAGACGGCGTAGCAGTAAGACAGGAATTGTGGAATAGAATACAGGAATCAAATACAGGAATAGAGATAGAAAGAGGCTGAAGCGTTGTTCTTCAGCCCCTTTTTGATCCGCAGCTGTCGGATATAAGGGCTGCGGATTCTTTCTAGTCCGAAAGCTGCGGAAATGACAGGATTGACCTTTTCTGCAGACGGGATCGGAGACGGCCGGTCACCAGATATAGAGAGGGATCAGCATGGTGTATGGGGCGGTGGCGACGGCTAATGCCAGGCACAGCTTATGTATTGTCTGCGCTGGCAGGCCGGTGCGGCGGAAGGAAAGGCGGCGGTTAAGCCAGTAGATCAGCAGGCCGGCCAGTGCTGCGCCGGGAATGGCAAATACAGTTGAACCAGGGAAGTTCAGAGGATGCCAGAAACCGTACAGAGCTTCAGCCCAGACGCCGCCCAGGTCTGCCAGCGCCATAATTCCAACATAGATTCCAAGATTTAAAAGCGCGCCTAAAATATCTGCAGCGAAGCCCAGCAGCCAGATTCGCAGAATGCTTTGTCTCCACAGCTTCCGTATACCGCCAATCTTCTGCCAGCGGGCTGCCAGCGCCAGCACAAGGGTGTCGAACGCAAAATTGAACACCAGCATGACAGGCGGAAGCCAGGAGGGAAACAGGTACATCAAAAACCAGATGGGGAACAGCACATTATACAATCGGACAGATTTACTGCGCTTCATGGTGGTATGGCACCTCCTTTTCTTTTGACTGAACCCTAAAGTCCGTTTACACTCATTATATCATGGAGCGGCGAGGCGGCACAAGCTCCGCTCCTTTTTGAGCCGGCGCGCCTGCTCCGGCGTACGCCTTTCGCGGCGCAATTTTCTTAGAATTTCTTAGAATTATTTCGATTATCTTAGATTTTCTTCGATCCCGCAAAATTGTCTTGGCTTATCCCAGGGAATGGTTTACAATGAAATTAGACACTGCCCGGCTGCCCGCCGGCGGAAATAAAAAAGAAAACGAGGGTACGCGAATGAAAACGACGAAGGAATTGAAAGAGCTTTTTGCGAGTGGGGCACAGGATGAGCTGCTGAAGGACATTTATATCGACGAGGCGCTGATGGATTATCAGAGACAGCGCTATGTGGACGCGGTTTCCCGCTATGAAGAGCTGTATGGAGCCGGAGAGGTGGAGATTTACAGCGCTCCGGGCCGCAGCGAGAGCGGCGGAAACCACACCGACCACCAGAACGGAGAGGTGCTGGCGGCTTCCATCAACCTGGACGCCATCGGCATCGTGGGAAAGCTGGACGGGACTGTGAAGGTAGTATCCGGCACCGCTCCGGAGATTGTGATTTCCCTGGACGATCTGGAGGTAAAGGAAGCGGAGAAGGAGACGACGAAGGCCCTGATCAAGGGCGTACTGGCCGGAATCCGAGAGCACGGCGGCCAGATCGGCGGCTTCCAGGCCTATATTACCAGCGACGTGCTGATCGGCGCGGGACTTTCCTCCTCAGCGGCCTTCGAGACGATTATCGGAACGATTCTTTCCGGCCTTTACAATGATATGAAGGTTTCCCCGGTGGATATCGCCATCATCGGCCAGTACGCGGAGAACGTGTATTTCGGAAAGCCCTGCGGTCTGATGGATCAGACGGCCAGCTCCGTGGGCAGTCTGGTACATATCGATTTCGCGGACAAAGCGAACCCGAAGATCGAGAGCGTGGCCTGTGATCTGGAGAAATACGGCTACAGCCTCTGCATCACCGACACGAAGGGCTCCCACGCGGATCTGACGGATGATTACGCGGCTGTGCCCAGAGAGATGCGCGCCGCTGCCGCAGTCTTTGGAAAAGAGGTCCTTCACGACGTGACGCTTCCCCAGCTCCTTGAGAAGTCTGCCGAGGTGCGGGAGAAGGCAGGCGACAGGGGCTTCCTGCGGGCGGTTCATTTCGTGACGGAGAATCCGAGGGTGCGCGAGGAAGTGGCGGCTCTGCGGGCCGGAGATTTCCAGGCCTTCCTGCGCGCGGTAAAGGCTTCCGGAGATTCCTCCTTCAAATATCTGCAGAACGTGTATACCAATCATGACGTGCAGCACCAGAATGTATCCGTAGCCCTGGCGGTCAGCGAGGCCGTCCTGGGAGACAACGGCGTCTGCCGCGTGCACGGCGGCGGCTTTGCCGGCACGATTCAGGCCTTTGTCAGACATGAGGCTGTGGCGGAGTACAAGAAGGCGATGGATCAGACCTTCGGCGAGGGAGCCTGCAGCGTTCTCCAGATCCGCAAGTACGGCGGCATGAAGGTATTATAAGATTCCGCATGGTATATTTAGGAAGGAAAGCGTGAGAAAAATGGAAAATAACAAAGATATCAACGCCCTCATCGGAGAGCTGGTTTCCTATGGAATGGAAAACGGCCTGGTGGATCCGGCGGACGAGGTCTGCCTGACCAACCAGCTGCTCGCTCTCTTTGGACTGGACGAGTATGAGAAGAAGGAGGCGCCGGCGCGGAAACGCCCGGTGCACGAGATCCTGGACGATATGCTGGATTACGCGGTGGAGCATAAGATCCTGGAGGATGACACGATCACGGCGAAGGATCTCTTTGACACGAAGATCATGGGCGTTCTGACGCCGCTTCCCTCCCAGGTGCAGCTGCGCTTCTGGGAGAAGTACCAGGTATCTCCCCAGGACGCCACCGACGATTACTACGCCTTCAGCCAGGCGACCAACTATATCCGCCGGGACCGTATCGCGAAGGATGAGAAATGGGTGACAGACACCGAGTACGGCCCTATCGACATCACCATCAACCTGTCCAAGCCGGAGAAGGATCCCCGGGACATCGCGAAGGCGGGCCAGGCGAAAAAAAGCGGCTATCCCAGCTGCCTGTTGTGCCGGGAAAACGAGGGCTACGCGGGCCATTACAGCCATCCGGCCAGGCAGAACCACAGGATTATCCCCATCCGCCTGAACGGAGAGGAGTATTTCCTGCAGTATTCGCCCTACGTATATTACAATGAGCACTGCATTATCTTCAATAAAGAGCATATCCCGATGAAGATCGACAAGGACGCCTTTGTGAAGCTTTTGGATTTCGTGCGCCAGTTCCCCCATTATACGGCGGGATCCAACGCGGATCTGCCCATCGTGGGCGGCTCGATCTTGAGCCACGACCATTTCCAGGGCGGAAATTATGTGTTTGCCATGGCGAAGGCTCCCTATGAGAGATACTTCACCCTGTCCGCTTATCCGGATGTGACGGCAGGCGTGGTGCGCTGGCCCATGTCCGTGATCCGTCTCCAGGGAAAGAATCCGGCCCAGGTGGCGGACGCCGCGGATCACATCCTGAAGGCCTGGAGAGGCTACACGGACGAGGCGGCCTTCATCTTCAGCGAGACCGACGGGACGCCGCACAACACGATTACGCCCATCGCCCGGATGCGCGGGGAGCTCTATGAGCTCGACCTGGTGCTCCGGAACAACATCACCACAGAGGAGCATCCCATGGGCGTGTACCATCCCCATGCGCAGTACCATCATATTAAGAAGGAAAACATCGGCCTGATCGAGGTGATGGGCCTGGCCGTGCTTCCGGCCCGCCTCAAAAAGGAAATGGCGAAGCTTGAGGAGTATGTGCTGGCTGGAAAGGATCTGCGCAGCGACGAGGCCCTGGAAAAGCACGCCGACTGGGCCGGGGAGTGGATGGGACGCTGCGAGGTGACGCCGGAGAACATCCATGGAATCGTGCAGCAGGAGATCGGAAAGGTATTCGCGAAGGTGCTGGAGTGCGCCGGCGTATATAAGAGAACGGAAGAGGGCCAGGCGGCCTTTGACCGGTTCATTGATGTGATCCGATAAGCGAAAAGGCGGCAGGAGGCTGCCGGGAAGAGACGGGCAGGACGCTCCCGAAAAATCCGGGGCTTCTGCCCGTCTTTTGGCGGAAAATCCCATGGAATATTATTGAATTTATCTAAAACCATCCATAGAATTTCAATAAAATTTCAATGAAAAGTGAAAAATATTCTATTTCCTATCTTCCAGATATCGTCTATACTGTTCACATCAACGAAACAATCGTTAGATAAGGAGGAACAAAGTTTATGAAAAGGAAGTTACTTTCACTGACTCTGGCAGCAGTGCTTGCACTTTCCCTGACCGCATGCGGCGGCGGAAACGATGCAGCTGAAACCACTACGGACGCTGCCGAGACCACAGAGGAGACCGCAGACGCTGCTGAGACTACTGAGACAGCAGACAGTGCAGAGGTTGCTAACGCGGACAAGCCGCTGGTATGGTTCAACCGCCAGCCGTCCAACAGCTCCACAGGAGAGCTGGACATGACAGCCTTAAGCTTCAATGACAATACATACTATGTAGGATTCGATGCAAATCAGGGTGCTGAGCTGCAGGGAACCATGATCAAGGAGTACATTGAGGCGCATATCGATGAGATCGACCGCGATGGCGATGGCATCATCGGATACGTTCTGGCTATCGGCGATATCGGACATAACGATTCTATCGCACGTACCAGAGGCGTACGTTCCGCTCTTGGAACCGCTGTAGAGAAGGATGGAGCTATTATCAGTGATCCGGTTGGAACCAACACTGACGGAGCTTCCACTCTGGTTCAGGATGGAACTCTTGAGATTAACGGAACCACCTACACCGTTCGTGAGCTGGCTTCTCAGGAGATGAAGAACTCCGCAGGAGCTACCTGGGACGCAGCTACCGCTGGAAACGCTATCAGCACCTGGTCCGCATCCTTCGGCGATCAGATTGACATCGTAGCATCCAACAACGACGGCATGGGCATGGCTATGTTCAACGGCTGGTCCAAGGCAGAGGGCGTACCGACCTTCGGATATGACGCGAACAGCGACGCTGTAGCAGCCATCGCAGAGGGCTACGGCGGAACCATCAGCCAGCATGCAGACGTACAGGCTTACCTGACCCTTCGTGTTCTGCGTAACGCTCTGGACGGCGTAGATATCGACACAGGTATCGGCACTGCTGACGAGGCGGGCAACGTACTGACTCCGGATGTATTTACCTACAATGAGGAGCAGCGTTCCTACTACGCGCTGAACGTAGCGGTTACAGAGGAGAACTATCAGGACTTCCTGGATTCCACCGTTGTATACGCACCGGTATCCAACCAGCTGGATGCAGAGACTCATCCGACCAAGAACGTATGGCTGAACATCTACAACGCAGCTGATAACTTCCTGAGCGCTACCTATCAGCCGCTGCTGCAGAACTATGACGACCTTCTGAACCTGAACGT
>CALWBB010000158.1 GCA_944375885.1 uncultured Merdimonas sp. | reverse complement strand
GAGAAGAAAAATGGGATTGATTGAGAATTTAAAAAAGTTATTCATGGGTACACCGGCTATATTTTAGCCGGTGTAAAACTCGTGAACTCAGCCGGAAGGCTGAACTGTTACAAATTTTTATCTTACCGCAATCTGACACATCTTCATAGCTTCCAGAGCGTTCTCGTGGCTTTGAGGCGTTACGCCTGCGCAGAGGGACGCGGTGACGCTGACGGGAAGCTCTGGGAAGAAGGCTTTCACCAACAAGGCGTTGGAGATGACACAGATATCTGTGCAGACGCCGATGAACTCTGCGGACTCCAGGCCTTCCGGATAATGCTCCGCCAGATAAGCCGGCAGTTCTTTACAGCCAAAGGTCAGCTTGTCAAAGACAGGAGCGTTCCTTTCCTGGCGCAGCTTTTCCAGTTCTGGAGCCAGCTCCCAGCCGGAAGTGTCTTTGATGCAGTGGGGAACCGGCAGGTTCTTTCCCTCCTGCGTCTCCATATAATTGTCAAAATGCGTGTCACGCGTAAAGATAACATCGCCGTCAAAGGATTTTACCTTTTCGATGACGGCGGGAAGAATACCTTCCGCCTCCTTTGTGCCGAGCGCCCCGTTGATAAAGTCATTTTGCATATCGATGACAAAAAGCAGCTTTTTCATAGCCGGATACCTCTCTTTATTTGCTGTAGTTATAAATTCCAATCGATACCTTGACCGGATTATTTCAAGTCAAGCTCCACCGGGCAGTGGTCTGAGCCGAAAATTTCGGTATGGATTTTCGCGTCCTCCAGCCGATCCTTCAGCCGTTCGGAGACGATGAAATAATCGATGCGCCAGCCTGCGTTCTTTTCCCGGGCTTTAAAACGGTAGGACCACCAGGAGTAGATCCCCTCTGCGTCCGGATAGAAGTAGCGGAAGGTGTCGAGAAAGCCGGATTCCAGCACATGGGTCATTTTCGCCCGCTCTTCGTCTGTGAAGCCTGCGTTTTTCCGGTTGGTCTTCGGGTTTTTCAGGTCGATTTCCTGATGGGCCACGTTCAGATCGCCGCACCAGATGACAGGTTTCTTTTCGTCCAGGGACTGGACATAGGCGAGAAAATCATCCTCCCATTTCATCCGGTAGTCCAGGCGCTTCAGCCCGTCCTGGGAGTTGGGGGTGTAGACAGTGATAAAATAAAAATCAGGATATTCCAGGGTAATGACGCGGCCCTCGTGGTCATGCTCTTCAATCCCGAGGCCGTATGCGACAGACAAAGGTTCTGTCTTGGTGAAAATGGCGGTTCCGCTGTATCCTTTTTTCTCCGCATAATTCCAGTACTGGTAATAGCCTGGCAGATTAAGCTCGATCTGCCCTGCCTGCAGCTTCGTCTCCTGCAGACAGAAGATGTCTGCGTCCAGCTTCTGGAAATCCTCCATAAAATTTTTGCCCATACAGGCCCGAAGGCCGTTCACATTCCAGGAAATGAATTTCATAGTGTCCCCTCTCCTGCAGCCTTTCTTAAAATGCGTGTCTATGATTACTGAGAAAGGCGGCTTGATTTTTCCTTGTGTTTTCCATATAATAAGTGTATTATAATAAGTCCAAAAGGGAAAGTAAAGGCTTTTTAAAGAAGATAAAGAGGAGATGTGATTATGGAAAAAATGCTGGATCAGATTACCGAGGCGGTGTCCGGCGCCTTTGAGGCGGCCGGCTATGACAGGGAATATGGAAAAGCGACGCTGTCCAACCGCCCGGATCTGTGCGAATATCAGTGCAACGGGGCCATGGCCGGCGCGAAGAAGTACCACTGCGCGCCTATCCAGATCGCTTCAAAGGTGGCGGAGAAGCTTTCGGAAAACGCGATGTTTTCTGAGGTGAACGCGGTGAATCCGGGCTTTCTGAACCTGAAGCTGTCGCCGGATTTCGTCCGGGACTACCTGCAGGGAATGCAGGAGGATGAGCGTCTGGGCTGTGAGAAGACGGAGGATCCGAAGACGATCATCATCGATTACGGCGGGCCGAATGTGGCCAAGCCCCTCCATGTGGGCCATCTGCGTTCCGCGATCATCGGGGAGAGCGTGAAGCGCCTGGGCCGTTTCGCAGGCCATAAAGTGATCGGCGACATCCATTTGGGCGACTGGGGCCTGCAGATGGGACTGATTATCACGGAGCTGAAGCGCCGGAAGCCGGAGCTTCCCTATTTTGACGAAAATTATACAGGGGAATATCCCAAGGAAGCCCCCTTTACCATCTCTGAGCTGGAGGAGATCTATCCGGCGGCCAGCGCCCGCTCCAAGGAGGACGAGGTCTACAAGGAAGAGGCTATGCACGCCACCTATCTGGTACAGCACGGGCACAGAGGCTATCAGGCTGTCCTGCAGCACATCCTGAACGTGTCTGTGACGGATTTAAAGCGCAATTACGCGAACCTGAATGTGGATTTCGATCTGTGGAAGGGCGAGTCTGACGCCCAGCCCTATATTCCTGATATGGTAGAGCGGCTGAAGACAGAGGGCTACGCCTACGAGAGCAACGGCGCTCTGGTGGTGGACGTAAAGGAAGAGACGGATACGAAGGAGGTTCCCCCCTGCATGATTCTGAAATCCGACGGGGCCTCTCTTTACACGACGACGGATCTGGCGACGCTGGTGGAGCGCCGGAAGCTTTACGATCCGGACGAGGTCATCTATGTGGTGGATAAGCGCCAGGAGATGCACTTTGTCCAGGTGTTCCGCTGCGCGAAGAAGACGGGAATCGTAAAGCCGGAGACAGGGCTTCGGTTCCTGGGCTTCGGCACCATGAACGGCAAGGACGGCAAGCCCTTCAAGACCCGTGAGGGCGGCGTCATGCGTCTGGAATACCTGATTTCTGACATCGACGAGCAGATGTACCAGAAGATCGCGGAGAATCCGGAGATTTCGCCGGAGGAGGCAAAGGAGACCGCGAAGATCGTGGGCCTGTCCGCCATCAAGTACGGCGACCTGTCCAATCAGGCGTCCAAGGATTATGTGTTTGATATCGACCGGTTTACCTCCTTTGAGGGAAATACAGGTCCTTACATTCTGTATACCATCGTCCGCATCAAGTCCATCCTGAATAAATATCAGGGACAGGGCGGCACCCTGGACGCGGGCCGGATCCCGGCGGCGGAGAATGAAAGCCAGAAGGCGCTGGAACTGATGCTGGCCCGGTTCAACGGAGTCCTGGAGAACGCCTTCGAGGAGCTTGCTCCCCACAAGGTCTGCGCCTATATCTATGAGCTGGCGAACTGCTTTAACAAATTTTATCATGAGACGAAGATTCTCGGAGAAGAGAATGAGGAAAAGAAGGCGAACCTGATCTCGCTTCTGGTGCTGACAAAGAAGGTGCTGGAGCTGTGCATCGATGTGCTGGGGTTCGAGGCACCCTCGCGGATGTGAGGCGGCTTTTTGCATCCTGTGTCTGTCCCTTCCCGAGACAATGTACGCCCGGCCCGGACTCTTAAAAGTCCGGGCCGGGCGTACATTGTCCGTGAAGAGGCCAGAGCACATGGATTGCAAAAAGCCTTCGTATGTTCGCAGGCGGAAGGTGATCGCGGGCCGTCTATAGCGGAAGGCATCACAGGGGATGCGGATAGAGGCGGGCCAATGATGGCGGAAGGCATCGCGGGGCACAGGCGTTCCTTGGGCCCTGGTTACTGGGGGCTGCCGGCTTTCTGGATGATGTGGAACCTCCGGGCGGGCCGGTAATACAGGAGGGCGGCGAACATGGCCAGGGCTGTGGCGGCAAGGCTGACGGGATAGACGGTCATGATCGTGCGGAAGGTGGGATCCTGCGGGAAGACCAGCTGGATCCAGGCGATGCGGATGCCGCAGATGCAGAGCGTCGTGAGCGCCGCAGGCACCAGCGAGATGCCAAAGCCCCTGAGATATCCGGAGGTCACCTCATAGAGCAGGCTGAAGATATGCGCGGTTACGATCAGCATCAGCCGGATGTAGCCCGTCTCCACGACTTCGGGATCGCTGTTGAAGATGGAGAGCAGGGGCTTTCCCCAGAAGAGAATGGCCCCGATGGCCAGACCAAGGATAAAGGCGCCCTCTCCCAGGCAGAGGGCCAGGGTTTTCCTGCAGCGTTTTATCTGCCCGGCTCCGAAGTTCTGCCCCACGAAGGTGGTGCAGGCCTGGCTGAAGGAGTTGAGGATATCGTAGGTGAAGACCTCGATATTGTAGGCGGCGCTGGAGGCTGCCATCACGACGGTTCCCAGGCTGTTGATGGCGGACTGGATTACGATGTTGGCGGCGGAAAATACAGCGCTCTGGATTCCGGCCGGCAGGCCGATCTGAAGGATCCGTTTCAGAATCGAGAGATCGATTTTCAGCTTGTGGGGTTCCACACGGATTTCCAGGGAAGTGGTCCGCAGCCTGCGGTACAGGATCAGGGAGCTGACTGCGTTGGAGATAACGGTGGCGATGGCGACCCCGTTTACCGTCATGTGCAGGACGATCACGAAAAACAGGTTCAGGATCACGTTCAGGACGCCGGACGCCGCCAGCGCCGCCAGGGGGATTTTGGTTTCGCCCACGCTTCGGAAGATGGCAGACTCGAAGTTGTAAAGGAGGATGACGGGCATCCCTAAAAGGTAGATGCGCAGGTATAACAGCGCCAGCGGGAAGACGTCCTCCGGTACCTGGAGCGCGGCCAGCAGCGGGGCCGCGATGAGCTCGCCAAAGACTGTGACGGCCGCGCCGCCAAGCAGAGACGCCAGGATGGAGGTGTGGACGGCTTTTTCCACAGAGGCCCTGTCCCCATGCCCGATAGCATGGGCGATCACCACGTTGGTGCCCAGGGCGATTCCGATGAACAGGTTTACAATCAGGCTGATGATGGAGCTGTTGGAGCCTACGGCCGCTACGGCGAGGGTGCGATCCGCCCCGGTGAAATTGCCTACGACCGCCACGTCGGAGGCGTTGAACAGCTGCTCCAGAATGGCTGTCGCGGCCACGGGCAGGGCGAACTGCGGGATTTTATTCCAGATAGAACCGTGAAGCATGTCCAGCTTGCGCTGGCTGGTTTGGGTACTCAATGCAAAAACCTCTTTTCTTTTGTTGTTTTCCGGTGTACAGTATAAGACGAATGATTGAGTTTTTCAACTGTTCAAAATAAAATTGGTGGAAGAGGCTCTCATGATTCATGGAGGCAGTTGATAATTGGAAATGGAGGAGGAGCGTTACGATTCACAGCCTCCCCACCCACATAAGCAGTCCTGATTCAGATATAGCAGCAGATGCTTACTTGCAAGCACGACACATCTGCTGCTATAGCTGAATCGGCTGTGAATAGTAACGGAGGATCAGAATGGCGCGGAAAAGGATATGCGGTTACTGCGGGAAGCCCCTTGAGGGGGCGGGATATCCCGGAATCAAGGAGAAAGAAACGTGCTACTGTTCGCCGGACTGCCGGAAGAAGCATGAGGCGGCGCTTGTTAAGATAAGGAAAAACCTGAAGTGGTTTGCGGCCGGGATCGCGGCGTC
>CALWBB010000157.1 GCA_944375885.1 uncultured Merdimonas sp. | reverse complement strand
GTATCACCTCCATCACTTGAAGCTATTTTACCAACCGTGGAGATGAATGTGTAGATACGGATGATTACCTACTTACATACGGATGATTACCTACTTACGGAGCGTTTTGCCCAGCTGATGAATGGCTGGCTGTTCGGCGGGGAAGAATGCTGGAAGGCAGAAGACATCCAGGAAGCAGACCGCAGGACAGGGGACGGGAGGACTGGCACAGAAGGAAAGGCCCGGGAACGGTACCGGGATCTGTTCAAAAAAGCAGGCCGCACCCTGGTGCGTCTCTATGTCGGGACAGAATTGATGGAATATGTGGACTACGCCATGCCCCTGCGGGTTATGGACTGCGACGCGCTTTCCTATTTACACCAGAAGAAAACCATCAGCAGGAAGCATATGGAGCAAAAGGACTTGCCGAAGGAAGAATTCCTGTCGCGCTTTTCAAAGGAAGACAGGCTTTTGCCTGTAATCACCCTGGTGCTGTACTGCGGGGACAGGCCCTGGGACGGGGCGGACCGGCTCCATGAAATGCTTGATTTTGAAGGGTTGCCGGAAAAACTCAAAGGGTATGTGGAAGACTATTCCATCCATATCCTGGATGTCTGCCATACGCAGGACGAGAAATTTTTGGAATTTCCGTCGGAGATCCGGTTTCTGCTGATGTGTATCAAATATGCAAAGGATAAAGAGGCGTTTTTGCGCCTGATGGAACTGGAAGGCTCTGCTGTCATCTCGGAAGATACTTATGAGACGATAGCGGAATATCTCGGAGAACCGGAGCTTTTAGAAAACAAAGCTGAAACAGAAGGAGGCGGAAATATGTGTGAAGCGATCCGTGCGTTGGTAGAAGATGGAAGACAAGAAGGAAGGCAAGAGGGAAGAAGAGAAGGTGAAAATGATGGAATCGAGCTGGCAAGACAAATTTTTAAACTGGCCGGGAAGGGAGAGAAGATTCCTGAGATCGCCAGACTCTTATCCGTTCCGGAGGAGAAGGTCAGATGGGTGCTGCGGTAAGCAGATTCCTATGGATCTGCAAATTTAAGGCGGAGTTTTTTAGGAAGGGATTTTTTAGCGCGGAGTTTTTGCAGCGGATTCACTCAGGAATCCGCTGCGGAAGTATTAGCTGGGAAAAGAGCGCCTTAAGCTGAGAGATATCAGGGCAGCGTCTGTCGGTATGTCGGCTGATCACGGCGTAGATGAGTTCCACCTGTCCGCGCAGGGGTTCCGGGAGCTGCTTTGGCGTGCAGTTTCTGTAGAGAATGTCCCGGACGGTGATTCCGGTGCGGACGGCGCTCTGCTTGAGGACATTGGATTTCCAGGTCTGCATGGGATGACGGTTCAGCGCAAAGAAGCAGTCCAGCGGATTTTCCTCCAGGGAAAACTGCTGATAGGAAAAATCGATTTCAAGGCCGAGAGGTTCGATTACAAGCCAGTGGTGTTTCTTCATCTCCAGGGTTTCCGGATCAAGCCACAAGCTTGTCTTGATGGGAACGGCGGGGGCCGCGCCCATGAATCGGCCAAGAAGCATGGAGAGAAGCAGGCCGTCTCCGGAAAAAGGCGCTTCAAACCAGCGGCAGGCGTCCTCCGGCAGAGTGTATTTCTCCTGGCCTTCCTGGATTTCTTCTACGGCTTTTCTGAAATAGCAGCTTCTCGCGGCAAAGCACAGAATCAGGTAATAGCGCTGTATCCAGGGGGCGAAATGCTTCAGAGACAGGCGGTTTCTATTTTCCCAGTATAATTCATAATAACGCATACACCTTTCGTAATCATTCAGATGAAAACTGTAAAAGCCCAGGCGGATGTAGATGCTGGCGTTCTCCGGCGATTTGGCCAGCGCTGGCAGATGCGTTTCTGCCCAGAGAAGGTGCTCCCGCAGAAGGGATGGGTTCACGAGACGGAGATCCGGATCCAGGTTGTGCTCTCCGCACAGCTCGTCCATGATATTCAGGCGGATTTCCAGTTCCCTGCGCAGCAGGCCGTTTTCCTGGCAGAGCTTCCTGGCGTTATCCATATAGGAAAGGAAGGCTTCCAGAGAATCGTTTTCTGTCGTTTCTTTCATAAGCCCGGCCAGTTCTGTGAGAAGATCGATTCTGGCATAGATGGCCTCCGCCGGAAGCTCCGGAGAGTCGAGCCAGGCTTTCAGATCGGGGACGGCCTGGGTCTTCCTGTACCAGAATACATAATCCTTCAGCTGCTCTGCTTGTTCGGAGGGCGGGCCGAACAGTCCGCTGAACATGAGATGAACCTGCTTCATGGTCTCGTACCGGGCAGGCATGGGAAGCCCCAGGAGTTCCTCCCGGTGTTCCCAGAGATAGGAAATACAGGCGAAAGGATTTAAGCAGGAATCCCGGACGATTCTGGCTGTGCTTCCGGCCAGGATCAATTTGTTTGCTGTGGGAATTTTAGGATCTTCGATGGCTGCGTGCAGGGTGTCGTTGACCAGCCGGTTGAGCTGCGCTTCCGGGGCGTCTGTTTCGCGCAGAATTTCCAGGCGGATCTGGAAAAGCTCCAGCCTGTCGGCGGCGCTAAGCTTTTTCAGCCGTTTTTCCAGATCTGCAAGCTCCGCCTGCCAGTCATAGTTCTGTCCGTCGATGCGCAGGCGGTTAAAGACATAGTTATAGCAGGTGGTTTCCAGGAGTCCGCGGTTTTTGATTCTATGCTGGGTTATCAGCTGCCGGCATTCCTTCAGCTGTTTGTCTGCGTCCTGATAGCAGCCGTGGTGGATCAGGCTGACGGCGCGGTTCTCCTTTATCTGCAGGGTAAGAAGCGGATCTGTGTCGGCGCTGCAGAGTTCTTCTGCTTTCCTGGCGTGAAAATCTGCCGCTTCCATATCGCTCTGAGCCAGGCAGAGCACATTCATCAGAAAATGGTATCTTGCGGCGTCGCTTTGTTCCAGGGGCTGGATCAGATCTTTAGCGGCGCTTAAGTTTCCCATGGATATGGAAAGATAACGTCTGGCAGAATCGTATTTTTTCTTCTGGCGGGGAGTCATACGGCGCTCGTGGAGGGAGGAAAGCAGGTTCCACGCCTGGATTTCGTTCCGGTCCCAGTTCTGGCTGTCTGCCAGAGTCTCTATCCTTCGCAGCTTCCGCCAGAGCGTCAGGTATACGGCGCCTGCACAGAGAAGGCATAAGAATATGAAGCCTGCACAGACGGGATAGATCCACAGAAATTGTTTTTCCTTTAACCCAAAAGCCCAGAAACACAGACCTGCCGTCTCCAAAAAAAGAGCGGAAACTATGGCTGCCGCAGGCAGATAGGCCGGGATTCGTTTCTTTCTTTTGAAAAGCTGGATGATCAGGAGAAAAAGCAGGGCGGCTTCCACAACTGGCAGCATCCAGCGTGTTCCTTCTATATAATATTCATATAATCCATACAGTATTTCTGCCATTTCCCATTTCCTCCCTCTGTCTGACCTGATTATAGCATGATTCCTGCAGATTTGAAAATGTACCTTGAATTTTTAGTTTGTATGCTATATAATTTCCTTAAGAACTGTTTATCCCTTAAAGAAAGAGGATAAACACTATTTTTTTGCCTGAAGAAAAGAAGGAGGAATAGGAAAGGACATGATAAGAGAACTTGCAAAAAGTATCCGGGAATACAAAAAAGCGTCCATTATGACTCCCATCTGGGTGGCTCTGGAAGTGGTGCTGGAATGTATCATCCCGTTCATCATGGCTATGCTGGTCAACCAGATCAAGGCGGGCTGCGGCATGAACGTGATCTTCCAATATGGAGCGATCCTGGTGGTTATGGCGCTGCTGTCGCTTTTCCTGGGCACGATGTCTGGCTTTAGCTGTGCGGAGGCTTCCTGCGGACTGGCGAAAAATCTCCGCAAGGATATGTTTTACAGTATACAGAAGTATTCCTTTGAAAATATAGACAAGTTTCTGGTGTCGTCTTTGGTGACCCGTATGACGACGGACGTCATGAACGTACAGCTTGCCTATATGATGATTATCCGCGTGGCGGTGCGCGCGCCGCTGATGCTGATTTTCGCCTTTACGATGGCCTTCATCATGGGAGGAAAGATGGCGTGGATTTTCTTTTTGACCATTCCCTTCCTGGGAACCGGGCTGGTTCTGGTGATCCGCAGCGCTATGCCGCTGTTCAAAAAGGTATTTAAGAAGTACGATAACCTGAACAGCTCGATCCAGGAAAATATCAAGGCCATGCGCGTGGTGAAATCCTTCGTGCGCGAGGATTATGAGGAGAAGAAGTTTGGCGCTGCGGCAGAGGATGTCTGCGCGGACTTTACGAGGGCGGAGCGGATCCTGGCCTTCAACGGCCCGATGATGCAGTTCTGCATCTACGGCGTGATGGTGTTCGTGCTCTCCTTCGGCTCCTACACGATCATCACCACAAGGGGGCTGGCGCTGGACGTAGGACAGCTGTCCTCCCTTCTGACCTACAACTTTATGATGCTGAACAGCCTGATGATGCTCTCCATGGTATTTGTGATGATTACCATGGCGGATGAATCCGCGAAGCGTATCGTCGAGGTGCTGACAGAGAAGAGCACGCTGGAGAATCCGGAGAATCCGGTCTATGAGGTGGCGGACGGCTCTATCGTCTTCGATCATGTGAATTTCAAATATTCCAAGAAGGCGGAGCGGATGGCCCTCTCCAATATCAATCTGGAGATCAAGTCCGGCGAGACCATCGGAATCATCGGAGGCACGGGCTCTTCCAAGTCGTCCCTGATCCAGCTGATTTCCAGGCTGTACGACGTGACGGAGGGCTCCGTAAAGGTCGGCGGCGTGGATGTGCGCCAGTACGATCTGGATTCCCTGCGCAACCAGGTGGCGGTGGTGCTGCAGAAGAATATCCTGTTTTCGGGCACCATCAAAGACAATCTGCGCTGGGGCGATAAGAACGCGACGGACGAGGAGATGGTGGAGGCTTGTAAGATGGCCTGTGCTGACGAGTTTGTTTCCCAGTTCCCGCAGGGGTATGACACCTGGATCGAGCAGGGCGGCGCGAACGTGTCCGGCGGCCAGAAGCAGAGGCTCTGTATCGCCCGGGCCCTGCTGAAAAAGCCGAAGATCCTGATCCTGGACGACTCCACCAGCGCCGTGGATACGAAGACAGATGCAAGCATCCGCAAGGCGTTCCGGGAGTACATACCAGAGACTACGAAGATTATCATCGCCCAGAGAACGGCTTCCGTGGAGGACGCGGACCGGATCATCGTCATGGAGGGCGGCACGATAAACGACGTGGGAACCCATCAGGAGCTCCTTGCAAGAAACAAAATTTACAGTGAAATCTATACGTCTCAGAATAAGGCAGGTGATAAGGATGAATAAGAAAAGCGGAAGATCCTCCATAGTTCTGCGCCTTTTGAAGCTGATAAAGGAATTTTATCCGGTCATGATGCCTGTGACGATCGTCTGCATCGTTTTCAGCGCGATCGTAAGCTCTGTGCCCGCGGTCTTTATGCAGAACGTCATCGCGGTCATCGAGCAGAGCTGGCAGACCGGAGACTGGGATCAGGTGGGCGGCCAGATTCTCCGCCTGGTGTC
>CALWBB010000156.1 GCA_944375885.1 uncultured Merdimonas sp. | reverse complement strand
TATGGTAATAATACAACCTTCCGGCGGTTTATGCAATAGAATCCGGGTAATTAATTCAGCGTGGGAGCTGGCGAAGCGCAGAAAGGAGAAGCTTGTGGTACTCTGGTACCTGTGTCCGGAGCTGAACTGCGCCTTCGAGGATCTCTTTCTTCCCGTCACAGAACCGGACATCCGCATCCTCAATATCCGGTCCCTGCGGGATCCCCGGAAGCTTTTCTATCAGCTCACCGCAGGCCAGCACTTTGGCAACGACGATATTCTGGCCGGCAAGACGGACGGCGTCCTAAACGACGATTTTTACCGCGCCCTGAAAAAGCGCGTCTATATTTTTACCTGGGAGCACTTCTACCCCTCCCATGATTACAGCCTCTATGTGCCCACCCCCGCCCTGCAGAAGCGCATCGATTCCTTCACGAAGGATTTCGCGCCCCGCTGCGTGGGCGTCCATATCCGGCGCACAGACAACGCTGTCTCTATGGGAAAAAGCACGACGGAACAGTTTATCGCAGAAATGCGGAAGGAATTGGAGGAACACCCGGAGAGCCATTTCTTCCTGGCCACCGACGACCAGGGGGAGGAAGACCTGCTGCGCCGGGAATTTCCCGGAAAGATCTTAAGCAACCAAAGCCGGACCATCGACCGGAATTCCGTGGAGGGCATGCACGACGCCCTCCTGGATCTGTACTGTCTGTCTGCTACGGACAAGCTCATCGGCAGCTACTGGAGCTCCTTTACGGATATCGCCGCAGATATGCGGGGAATCGAGAAGGTGATCGCGGGGGAAGGGTGCTGAGCGTCGGCGCTGACGAAGCAGGCTGCTACTTC
Source organism: uncultured Merdimonas sp. (assembly GCA_944375885.1). Lineage (GTDB taxonomy): Bacteria > Bacillota > Clostridia > Lachnospirales > Lachnospiraceae > Laedolimicola. Next base: position 4,704 of record CALWBB010000156.1, on the reverse strand, counting down.
TCTGCTTCCAGCAGCCAGTCTGTCAGATTTCTCACCTTGATCCCGTTGTAATTGCCTGTTGTCAGCCTATCGGCTGTGAGTACAGTTTTTTCATAATTATCCCGGATGCCTTCCAGAGGCCGCATTTCCCGTTCAAAAGTTTCCCTGGCAGTCATATCCGCCGTCACCTGAAAATACTCATATACCCCGTGCTTTTTGGCGACAAAGTCTACCTCCGCGTCTCCTGCCCTGCCTGCCGCAACCCGGTATCCGCGGCGCAGGAGCTCGAAATATACGATGTTTTCAAGCGAGAAGCCAAGATCGTAATTTCTGCGGGGCAGAATATGATTTCTAAGCCCCAAGTCCGCCATATACATTTTTCTGCTTGCCTTCAGAAGCTGTTTCCCTGCGATATCGAAGCGCTCCGCAGGATAGAAAATAAAGGCTTCTGTCAGTGCCTCCACATAATCTCCCACTGTGTTCGGCGAAATCTTTCTTCCGTTTGAATTCAGATAATTTGTGATACTCCTGACGGAGACCGGGCTTCCAATCACGCTGGCAAGATACTTTGCTATCGTTTTCAGAAGCGTAATATCCGTAATTTTTCTTTTTGAAGGATCGTTTTCCTTCCTTATCTGCCGATCCTCAATATCCTTTACAATGACTGTGTTGTAGATTCCTTCCAAATACGTATTTACCTTTTCTTCTGTACGATCCATGGCGGCGATATAGGGCATACCGCCATCTCTCAGATATTCTTCAAATCCCCGCCCGGGCTCCAGTCCCGTCATCGCAAGAAATTCCCGGAAGGACAGCGGAAGCATCCCGATCTCCACATATCTTCCTGTCAAAAGCGTCGCCAGATCTCCTGACAGCAGATATGCATTGGAGCCTGTAATATACAAATCCACATCTGGCTTCACATATAAGCTGTCCACTGCCTTCTCAAAAAAGGGTACCTTCTGAATCTCATCAAGAAACACATAGGTCATCTTCCCGCTTACCAGGCGTTCTTTGATATATTGATACAGCTTTTTGTAATCCAGCAGCTCTTCATATTCCAATTCTTCCAGGTTAACTGAAATAATCTGTTCCTGTGCGGCGCCATTTTCTATCAGCCAGTTTTGGTACTGCTTTAACAGCGTAGATTTTCCGCAGCGCCTGATACCTGTCACTATCTTGATAACCTGTTCATCCTTCCAGCTGATCAGCTGCTCCAAATATTCTTTTCTCTGCACCAAGCCGCTCACCTCCTGCCTTATTGTTCTCATTTTAGCATCTATTATTCAGATAATCAATGTATTGTTCCGATTTCGGATCACTTTTTCAAAAAAGGCTCTCTTTGTTCCGAGATATTTATATGCCAAATCGACACAGGTATCCGCAGGCTGCCAGGCGCACTACAGAAAAAGGCCCGGCTTCTATACGCCAGACCTCTTTCCACAACGCCCGCTTCCGGGCTGTCAGATATCTTTTTTCTTCCTTCATTCAGGACAGCAGAATCCTGTCATTATCCAGCTCATGGCCTGCGCCTTCCTTAAAGCGGGCCAGCAGCTGTTCCACGGACATAGCTTTTCTCTCTTCGCCGCCTACATCCAGGACGATATTCCCATCTGCCATCATCAGCGTCCGGTTGCCAAGCTCCAGGGCCTGGCGCATATTGTGCGTGATCATGAGGCAGGTGATATTCTTCCTGGAGACGATATCCTTCGTCAGCTCCAGCACCTTTTCCGCCGTGGCCGGGTCGAGGGCCGCCGTGTGCTCATCGAGAAGCAGAAGGCGCGGGGGCACCAGGGTGGCCATCAAAAGGGTCAGGGCCTGGCGCTGTCCGCCGGACAAAAGGCCCACCGGCTGCTTCATGCGGTCCTCCAGCCCCATATGGAGCAGGGCCAGGCGCTCGCGGAACAGGGCCTTATCCCTTTTGGAGATCCGGGCAAAGGGCGCGCTGCCCTTAGTGGAGCGCAAGTACGCCAGCGCCAGATTCTCCTCGATCGTCATGCCAGGGGCCGTGCCCTTTAAGGGATCCTGGAACAGGCGGCCAATCATGCGGCTGCGCTGGTACTCCGGCAGGAAGGTCAGGTTCGTGCCGTCCAGCAGGATCGAACCCTCATCCACATAAAAAACGCCGGCGATGGCATTGAACAGCGTGGATTTTCCCGCGCCGTTGGAGCCGATGATGGTCACGAAATCCCCTGGCTCCAGGTGGAGGGAAAGGCCGGAAAGCGCCTTCTTCGCGTTGACGGTTCCCGGATTAAAGGTTTTTGAAATAGAACGAATATCCAGCATCGCTTACCGCCCTCCTTTCTGGCGCGCGGCCATTTTACGCTTCTGGAAGGCCGCCCAGCTCTTAATCGTCGGAAACGCGATGGCCAAAGCCACGATCACGGCAGTCGCCAGGCGCAGTCCCTGCACCGGCATAATTTTCGTGTACAGCACAATCGCGTAGATAAAGCGGTAAATGACAGAGCCGATGACGGCGGCGATGGCTCCCTTGATTACGGAGCGCCGTCCGAGCACCGTCTCGCCGATGATCAGGCAGGCCAGGCCGATGACCACGATTCCGGTGCCGCCGTTGATGTCCGCCGTATTCTGGTACTGGCCCACCATAGCGCCGGAAAGGGCCGTCAGCGAGTTGGCGATGCACAGGCCCACCGTGATGGTAAAGGTCGGATTGATGGAGGAAGCCCGCACCATGTCGATATTGTCCCCGGTCGCCCGGATGGAAAGGCCAAGCCTTGTTCCAAGGAAGAGCACCAGCAGGATTCCCGCCAGGACTGTCACCGTGCCAGCCAGCAGGGCCTCATGCCAGGCGCCTCCGATCCCAGTCTCCTCGAACAGGGAAAAGATGGTGTCGTCTCTTAAGAGGCTGACGTTCGCGCTCCAGCCCATCACCATCAGGTTGATCGTATAAAGTCCCATGTTGGTGACGATGCCGGCCAGGATGGACGGCACGCCCAGGCGGGTCTGCAAAAAAGCAGTCACAAAGCCGGCGCACACGCCGGCGAGCATGGCAGCCGGAATTCCAAGAAACGGATGGCCTGCCGCCGCCATGGTGACCGACACAGCCGTACCCAGCACAAAGCAGCCGTCTGTGGTCATATCAGCGATATTCAGGATTCGGAAGCTCAGGAACAGGGCCATCGGGATAAGCGCGTACAGAAATCCCAGCTCCAGAGCCGTCTGTAAAATGTAAAGCACGGGTATTACCTCCGGAAATCATATTCAGCAGCGTATAGCTTTTAAAAGCTTCGGAAGCTGCGCGCCGCTTTGCGGCGCGCAGGACGCCGGGCGGCCTTACGGCCGCCCGGCAGCTTCCGGGTTCTGATATTTCAGCTTCTATTCTTCTGTGGTCTGGACCTCGACGATCTCTCCCATCTCAGAGAATGCGGAATAGTCGATGCCAAGGGCCTCTGCCGTCTCGGTGTTTACCGTGATGATGCCGCCCTCTGACAGGTAGTAATCCTCCAGGCCGTCCATGCCCTCTGTGATGGCGGTATAGGCCAGATCTGCCGTCTCAGTTCCCAGCGTCGTGTAGTTCACACCGCAGGTGGCGAAGGCTCCGTTGCGCACAAAGGAATCCGCTCCGGTATAGTGCGGGATTCCGGCTGCCGCCAGATCCTCATAGATAGCAAGCTCCGCCGCCATGATGACGTTGTCGGTGGGAGTGAAGATGGCGTCCACGCCGTCGGCCACCAGGATGGAAGCTGCGGAAATCACTTCGTCGTTGGTATTCGCGGTCTGCTCAGTATAAGCGATTCCCTTTTCATCCAGGTAAGCCTTCGCCTCTTCGATGGGCTTCGCGGAATTCGTCTCGGACAGGGAATAGAGAAGGCCCACCTTCTGCACCTCTGGGTCTGCCGCCAGCATCATATCCATGATGAGCTCTGTATTCAGGGCGTCGCTGGTGCCGCTCACATAGTCGATGCCGGTCATCTCGGCCGCCTCCGGATCGGAAATCGCTGCATAGACCACAGGCGTCTGGGTATCCTCCGCGCATACGGCCATGACCTGGGCCGCCAGGGTCGCAATCGGGATAATCGCATCCACGCCGTCCGCGATGGCCTGATCGCCCAGCTGCTTCAGCGTCGTCTGATCGTTCTGCCCGGAATAAACCTCATAATTGATGGTCACGCTGTTTTCTGCAGCCAGCGCGTCCAGCTCTGCCGTAACCGCGTTCGCGATCTCATCGAGGGACGCGTGATCCATCTGTTTTACAATGGCAATATTGTACTCCGCCGCATCCTGGGACGCTGTCTCTGTCTCTGCCGCTTCCGTCGTGCCGTCCGCGGTCTCCTCTGTCGTCTCGGAGGAAGTATCCTCTGCCGTATCCGCTCCGCCAGAGCAGGCGGTCATGGAAAGTACAAGGGCTGCCGCGCAGCCAAGAGCCATCAGCTTCTTCAGTGTGTTCTTTTTCATAACGTCATTCTCCATTCTTTTAGATTTGAGCGGCAGATGTGGCCGGCTGCCTTGCCAGGACAGCGGCGCGGGAAAGGCTTTCTGAAACTAAAAAACGCTTCTGCCCCACATATGGGACAAAAGCGAAAGCCTCTGCGATACCACCCAAATTGACATTTCCTGCGAAATGTCCGCTCGCTACACGTACCATCATACGTGCCCCGATGGATAACGGGTGGGGTCCCGTCAGCCCCTACTTGGAATCCTCCGTTCGAATCTTCCGTTCAAAGCCGCCCTCCGAAGCCCATTCACTGACTGTCTCACATCCCG
>CALWBB010000155.1 GCA_944375885.1 uncultured Merdimonas sp. | reverse complement strand
GTGGCCAACGAGCTGAACTACTCCAAGCCCAGCGTGAGCGTGGCCATGAAGAACCTGCGCCAGAAGCATTATGTCACCGTATCGGACGAGGGCTATATCCAGCTGACAGAGGAAGGCAGGGCGCTGGCGGAGACCGTCTACGAGCGCCATTCCCTGATCTCCGGCTGGCTCGTCAGCCTTGGCGTGAACCCGGAGACCGCAGCCGAGGACGCCTGCAGGATGGAACACGATATCAGCGCCGAGAGCTTCGCGGCGATCAAGAAATGTATTTCCGCGCTCATGGAGACAGGCGCTGCCGCCGCAGAGTAAAGCAGCGTGCGTGAAGACAGAACACGTGAAAACAAAGCGCGTAAAAACAAAGCGCGTAAAAACAGAATGCATACACAGTCAGGAGGAGCAGGCCGCTCCTCCTTTTTTCACACGAATCCGGACTGCCCTGCCCCATCACTTACACTTCTATCCGCACACGGCTTCCGCCTTCCCGTTCCTTCGTCACAATGATCTGCCGGTCGATCCGCTCCTTCAGCTCCGCCACATGGGAAATGATTCCCACCAGGCGGTTCCCGCCTGCCAGCCCCGCCAGGGTCTCTATGGCCTGGCGGAGGGCCTCCTCGTCGAGGGAGCCAAAGCCTTCGTCCACAAACATGGCGTCCAGGCGGATGCCGCCAGCAGACGCCTGGATCTCGTCCGAAAGCCCCAGCGCCAGACAGAGGGAGGCCTGGAAGGATTCGCCTCCGGACAGGGTGCGGACGCTTCGCTCTGTGCCGTTGTAGTGGTCGATGACATTCAGCTCCAGGCCGCTCTGGCTGCGGTTATTCCCCGCTTCACGGCTCCGCTTCAGCTCGTACTGTCCGCCAGACATGGACAGAAAACGCAGATTGGCCCGCCGGATAATGCGGTCGAAATAGGTGGTCTGGATGTAGGTCTCCAGCATAACCTTTTCCTTTCCGGCGATATTACCGCTGGCTGTGTTGGAAAGGGCCCGCACCCAGGACAGGCGCTGCTCCAGCTCCTCTTGCTTTTCCAGACGAAGCTTCATATTTTCAAGAGCTGACGCATTGCCGGAAATCCGGGCGTGCAAAGTCTTCTGCCGCTCAGTCAGCCCGTTTTTCTCTGCCTTGAGCTCCTCCTGGCTTCGCAGCAGCGAGGGCCGATCCACCGCCTCAGCGGATTTCAGCTGCTCTGCAAGCTGGCTTACCTGTCCTTCCAGCCGGGCCTTCTCCTGCTCCTGCGCCTGGCAGCCCCTGGCCGCCGCTTCAAGCGCTTCCTCCAGCGCCTTTTTCTGCTGTTCCAGCTGCTCAGCCTTCCGCGCCGCTTCCTTGAACGAGCCGAAGGGAAGACGGCCGCGTAAGCCCTGCGCCTGGGCTTCCAGCTCCTTCCTTCGCGAAGCGGCTGCTGCCAGCCGTTCCCGAAGCTTGGAAAGTTCCTCCTGGGTCCTTCTGCCTTTCTCCTCGGCCCCGGGGATTTCCCGCCCCAGCTCTTCTTTTCTGCGGATTCCCGCCTCTTCCTCCCGGATCTGCCGCGCCAGCCCGGAAAGCCTTTCCTCCAGCCTCTCATAGCGGCGTCCCAGCTCCTGCTCCCAGGTTCCGCCCAGGAAAAGCTCTCTGGCCCCCGGAAGTTCTTCCGGCTGGAACGTTCTTTCAGCCTTTGAAGGCTCCTCCGAAGCGGCCTGGCCATACTTCAGCAGTCCTGCCAGGCGCTCCCGCAGATAAGCCGTCTTTTCCTGTACGCCGCCCTTCTTTTTCGCCGCTTCCGCGCTGGCCTCGCGGGTCTGCTCCTGGGCCTTTCGGAACGCTGCCTCGGATTTCCGAAGCTGGGCTTCCGTAGGCGCTCCTTCCGACTTTCTGGCAGGTGAAGGATGGTGGAGGGAGCCGCAGACCGGGCAGACTCTTCCCTCCTCCAGTCCTTCTGCCAGAATCCCTGCCTGCTCATCCAGAAACGCCCGATTTTCCCGCCGATAGACAGCCTCCAGCCGCTCTGCTTTTTCTGCAGCGGCCCGGTAGGCCTCCTGCGCCTTCTGAAGCTCCTGCCCCAGGCTTCTGTATGCCGCAAGCTCTGCGCCAAAATCCTGGAGGGCCTTTTTCTCCTCCCCGGCCTTTTCCTGCTCACGCAGCAGCCGTTCCCTCTGCTCACCAGCGCTCTCCAGCTTCGCCTGCTCTTCCTTCATTCCGGCAAGGAGCCTTGCCTGCTTTTCCTGCTTTTCTTCAAGCCTTCCCTGAGCGTTCCTTCCATCCGTCAGCCCTTTTTTTGTCTCCCGCAGAAGCCTTTCCTTTTCCTCCAGCTCCTGATAACCCGGCAATTCCGCCCGGATGCGTACGGCCTCCTCCTGAAGTCTCTTCGCCTCCGGCTCCCTCTCCCGCTCTGTTTTCAGTCTCTTTTCTGCGGCGGCAAGCTTCTCCCCGCAGGCGGCAAGCGCCGCCTTTGCCTGCTCAAGTTCTTCTTCGGCCTTTTCCCTTGCTTCCGCCTTTCCAAGCTCCCGGCTGATCTCTTCAAGCCTTTCTTCCGTCTCTGCCAGCCGCTCCGCCGCCTCTCGCTGGAGCCTTTGGTCCTGCCGGATCAGCCTATCCGCCAGCTCCTCCGCCTCCGGCATGGGAAGCCTTCCTGCTCTGGCCTGCTCAAGAAGGGAGGCAAGCGGATCCTCCTGCTCACAGGAGAGATCCCGGATATACTGCCGTACTCCATCATTTTCCCGCGCGCAGGCATCCTTCAGCTTTCCCGTCTCCTCCTTCAGCCTTTCCTGCAGGATCTGGTAGCGGCCCGTCTGGAACAGCTCCCGGAAGATGGCCTGGCGCTCCTTGGTATCCGCCAGCAGAAGCTTCAGGAAGTCCCCCTGGGCAATCATGGCGATCTGGGAAAACTGGTTTCGATCCACCCCGAGGATTTCCCGGACGGCCGCGTTTACCTCCCGTACCTTCGTAATCAGGCGGCCGTCGGGCAGGGCGAGCTCCGCGTCCGCCTTCTGGAGAACCACGCCGCCGCCCCGTTTCGCCGGGCGCTCATACTCCGGGTTCCTGCGGACCGTGTAGCGCCTGTCCCCATAGGCAAAGGTCAGCTCCACAAAGGTCGGCGTGCCCGGATCCGCGTATTTTGACCGCAGCATGGCCGGCTCCCGGTTCGCCCCGCTGGCCTCCCCGTAAAGCGCGAAGGTGAGCGCGTCGAAGATCGTCGTCTTCCCGGCCCCCGTATCGCCCGTGATAAGATAGATCCCGCTTGCCCCCAGGCGCTCCATATCAAGCTCTGTCCGGCCCGCATAGGGCCCGAAGGCAGAAATCACCAGCTTACACGGCCTCATCCTTCATTCCTCCATATCCTCTCAATCAGCTCCTCCACAAAAGCCTGCTGCTCCCTGCTCATAGGCTGATTATTCTGCTTTTCATAAAATTCCGAAAAAAGGGCAAGCGGGGATTTCTGCTCCGCGTCTTCCGCCTCCAGAGGCAGAGCCCCCGCCCGCGTCCTCTGGTTGTCATAATCCAGCTTCATCAGGTTCGGGTAAATCACCCGAAGCTTCCCCAAAGCGTCCGGCACATCCTCCTCGTCTGTCAGCGTCACATGCAGGTAATCGGAGCGGTTCATCTCCTCGTAAAAGCTTTTTGCGGTCAGCTCCAGATAGGTTCCCCGGATTTCCCGCAGATCGCGAAGAGGCGTAAGGGGAAGGGTGCGGACGGACAGCTCTCCCTTCTCCCCAAGCTCAGCCACCGTCACGGATTTCTGATGGCCCGCCTCGGAAAAAGAGTATTTCAGCGGGGTTCCGCAGTAGCGGACGCGATCGCCTGCGCCAGGTCTTACGCCCACGTTCTGCGGCCCGTGGATATGGCCCAGGGCCACATAGTCGAACTCCTTAAAGACAGCGGCGTCCACGTTGTCCGAGCCTCCCACGGAGATTTCCTCGGAATCGCTGCGGCTGGCCCCGGTGACAAACTGGTGCGTCACCAGCACATTTCTTTCCGCCGGATCTACCTCCATCTCCTCCAGGGCCGCGCGTACCGCGTCGGTATAGGATTCGATTTCCTGATCCGGAAAGAATCTGCGCACCAGCGCAGGCTTCACAAAGGGCAGGAGGTACAGGCTGACCGGCCCGAATTCATCCTGCAGCGCAAAGGGCTCCACATGTCCGCCGTACGCGGGCGCGATGTGGATGCCGCTCCCGCCCATGAGCCGGCCCCCGAAGGAGAGCCTTTCCGGCGAATCGTGGTTGCCGCTGATGACAAAGACCTGCTGCCCTTCCCCGGACAGCCGGTACAGGAATTCGTCAAAAAGCTGCACCGCTTCGGCGGAGGGAACCGCCTTGTCATAGATATCGCCCGCCAGAAGCACGGCGTCCGGCTGTTCCTTCCGGATAAGCTCCAGGATTTGTTTTAAAATGTATGCCTGATCCTCCAGCATGGAAAATTCGTTGACACGCTTTCCCAGGTGGAGGTCGGAGAGATGTACAAATTTCATAAAATGGGTTCCTTCAGAGCGGGCGCGGAATCTGTGGGGTTCGGTGTTTCTGTATCCATCCGTTTCCAACGCCCTCTGTATTGCACAGATTTTACTTTGTCAGCTAATAAGCGGCATTTTTCGAACTGGCCGTCGTCAAACTGGTTTTAGTGCTTCGTTCATGCTGCCGCTCCGAAAGCCGGCAAGGTCGAGGGTTACATAGGAAAAGCCTAAGCTTTTCAGCCTGTCGCTGACGCTGCGGCGCAGCCCGTCTGACAAAAGCCGGGGAATATCCTCCGGCGGGACCTCGACGCGGGCCAGGTTCCCGTGGACGCGCACCCGCATCTGGCGGAAGCCCTGATCCATCAGGTACTGCTCTGCCTGCTCCACCATGGAAAGCTTCTCCGGGGTAATGGCCTCGCCGTAGACAAAGCGGGAGGCAAGGCAGGCGTAGGAAGGCTTATCCCAGGTGGGAAGGCCAAGCTCATGGGAAATCTCCCGGATCTCGGCCTTCGTAAGGCCCGCGTCCCGAAGCGGACTTTTGATTCCCAGCTCGGCGATGGCCCGGTGGCCAGGACGGTAGTCCTGGTTATCGTCCAGATTGGAGCCCTCGACGACGCAGGAGAGGCCGTTCTCGGAAGCGATTCTCTGAATGTTCTGAAAAAGGGCGCGCTTGCAGAGATAGCAGCGATCCGGCGGATTTTCCGAGAAGCCCTCCACGGCCATAACGTCGAAATCGTAAACTATCTGGCGGATCCCCTCCCTGCGGCAGAAATCTTCCGCCTCGCTGCTTTCCCGCCGGGGGAAAGCCCGTGCCGTGGCCGTGACGGCCACGGCACGGCTTCCCAGGGCGGCGTGGGCCGCCTTCAAAAGGAAGGCGGAATCCACGCCGCCCGAGAAGGCCACGGCCGCGCTCCCCAGCCTTTGCAGGTTTTCCTGCAATAAAATATATTTCTTTTTCGTCTCATTTGTCATTTCAGTTTACCTCACACTTTGCCCGCAGGCGGCTGGAATCGGCAAGCCCTTCCATTATGAACCCCACCATGAACCGGGCGGATACTGCCTTTATTATAGCGTGGTTTTCCGTGCAGAACAAGGGACAGAAAACTTTGCACCGTTTAACGTTGCTATTCACAGCCGCCCCGCCTACATGCGCACTTGCTTAACAGAAATTTAATCTTATTTTATCTTGACTTTTTCCTTCTTTTAGGATATAGTGAACCTAGGTTAAGTGTAG
>CALWBB010000154.1 GCA_944375885.1 uncultured Merdimonas sp. | reverse complement strand
CTGGAGGGCCGGAAAGAAGGTCGTCTGGAGGGCCGGAAAGAAGGTCGGCGAGAAGGCAGAAAAGAGGGCCGGAAAGAGGGCCGGAAAGAAGGCCGGAAGGAAGGCAGAAATGAAGGAATCCAGCTGGCGAAAAACGTGCTGCGTATGGCTGGGGAGCAGATCCCGGCAGAAGAAATCGCCCGGGAGCTCTCCATCACAAAGGAAGAAGTAGAAAAGATACTGGAATAATACCCAAAATAAAAAAGGCGGCTGGCACATTTCGTGTGCCTGCCCCTTTTTACGTACAGTCACCTATTCTTTTTTTGTGTATCTTTCTTTCCGAAGATTCTCTTAAAAAAGCCTTTTTTCTTTACCGGAACCTCCAGGCCGCCTCTCGCGCTCTTCACTGCGGTGATGTAAATGCCGCTGACCACGACCTTCACTTCCCTTTTCACCGGAAGAACTTCAAAGACATTCGCGTCGCAGGCGAGGGTCATGATTTTCGAGCCGACCTTAGCCTTTACGATGGGAAGCTTATTCCAGCGAAGCCACTTCGGCGTCTGTTCAATCACCTGGGCGGGCAGGCCCGACTGGGAAATCTTCAGCTTCTTTTTATCGATAATCAGCATGCTGACCGTCTGGGCGATGGCTTCCATCTGCTCCTGCTGGGCTGCCTGGCGGCGCTGCGCCTTCTTTCCAAAGAAATAGAGGGCGACCAGGGCGGCGATGAGTACGACGATAATCACAAGAAAGACAATCGTTGATGTAGACATATGATTCAGATTCCTCCTCAGTATTTCACGTAAACCACATTATAGCAGTTTTTGCGGCAAAGCGCAAGGGAAAATAGGCCATTTCTGGAGGCGGCCGCAGGCTCTTTCTGCCGGTGTTCCAGCAGGTCTGTCTTGTATCGGAGCGGAAAATGTGGTATGTTTTTTTTATCGGCATGCAGGAGGGCCGCGCCGCCTTCCTGTTATGCCGGCGCTGATAAGCAGCAGTAAAAGACAAAGCAAAACGGAAAAGCAAATCCGAACAGTAAATCAGATCAGAGGAGAAAAAGATTATGAAAAAGAGATGGATAACGGTGCTTGCCTTAAGCGGCATGCTGGCTCTGACGGCGGCCTGTGGAAAAGGCGGAGACGCTGCAGAAGAGGGACATACAGCCAGGGAGGCCGCCGGGGATATCGCGGCGGAATATCCGGACAGCAGCCTGACCAGGCTTGGGAAATATGAGGGCGTGGAGGTCGCCGCCATCGATACGGAGGTGACGGACGAGGAGATTCAGGCCCAGATTGATTATCTCCTGGCTTCTTATCCGGATTCGGTGCCGATCGAAGGCAAGACAGTCGTGGAGGAAGGCGATATCGTCAATATCGATTATGTCGGCAGGCTGGACGGCGAAGAGTTCGAGGGAGGCAGCTCTGGCGGCGCGGGCTTTGACCTGGAGATCGGTTCCGGCCGCTTTATCGACGGCTTCGAGGACGGCCTGATTGGAAAGGAAGTGGGAACCACGGTGGATTTGCCGCTGACTTTTCCGGATCCTTATACAAGCCCGGATCTGGCAGGCCAGGATGTGGTGTTTGAGGTGACGATTCACGCCATCGTGGAGCATGTGACGCCGGAATGGGATGACGCGTTCGCCAAGGAGTATACGGGTTTTGACACGGCGGAAGCCTTTGAGGAGGAACTGCGGACTTCCCTGCAGCAGCAGAAGGAAGCGGACGCCGCGGCTCAGAAGGAATATGAGGCCATGCAGGCGGTGATCGCGGATTCCGAGTTCGAGTGCTCTGAGGAGGAGCTTAAAAGCATTCGGGACAGCCTGACCCAGGAATATGAAATGTATGCCTCCTATTATGGGATGGAACTGGACGACTACCTGCTTCAGGCCATGCAGATGAGCCGGGAAGATTTCGACAGCGAAATAGAGGGCTGGGCAGAATTTCAGGTGAAGGCCACCCTTGTGATGGACGCCATCGCGAAGGCGGAGAATATCACAGTGACAGAGGAAGAATATCAGACAGGACTCCAGACTTTGGCGGATGAGAATGGCGCGGAGTCGGCGGATGCCTACGAGGAGCAGTACGGACGGGAAACCGTGGAAAACAACCTGATTCGCGGCAAGGTTGTGGATTTTGTGACGGAGCAGGCGGTAGAGATCTGAAGGAGAACGGAAGGACAGCTGGCAGAAGAGGCAGAAGAGATAGAAGAGATAGAAGAAAGAGGCGGCAGCTGGCTGAAAGGAAGCGTGTAAGACGATGACGGACACCGTATTTTTCGACCTGGACAATACGATCCTGGATTTTAATAAAGCAGAGCGCATGGCCCTTTCCAGGACGCTGGAGGCCCTGGGCATCCCTCCCACAGAAGGGGTCTGCGCCCGCTACAGCGCCATCAACCTGGCTCAGTGGAAGCTTCTGGAGAAGGGGCTTATCAGCCGCAGGGAGGTCAAGCTTGGGCGTTTCGGGCTTCTCTTCAAGGAGCTGGGGGTGGACGCTTCCCCGGAGCAGGCGGCTGCCGCTTACGAGTCCCTTTTGGGAATCGGCCACTATTTTATGGAAGGGGCGCAGGAGCTGCTTTTGGAGCTGAGGGGCCGGTACCGCCTTTATCTGGTGACGAACGGGACGGCGGCGGTGCAGCATGGGCGGCTGAAAAGCGCGGATCTGCCGAAATATTTTGAAGACATTTTCATTTCCGAGGAGATCGGATTTAATAAGCCTGACGTCCGGTATTTCGAGCGCTGCTTTGAGCGGATCCCTGATTTTAAAAAGGAGAAGGCCGTGATCGTAGGCGACAGCTTAAGCTCAGATATCCAGGGCGGAGTGAACGCGGGGCTTCGCACAGTCTGGTTCCATCTGGCAGGCGCGGCGGGCGTACCGCAGGGGACTGCGGGCGGCGGGGACGTTCCTGTGCCGGACTGGGAGATCCAAAGACTTTCGGAGCTTCCGGGACTGCTTGAGAGAATATAAGGAGCGATTGATAAGGGGCTGATTCCTGTACTTGACAAATTGCAGGAATTAGCCTAATTTTATCGTTGGAAGATGATAAAATTTATCAGCATGAAGGAAGAGGCGGAACATACATATGACATTACGAGAATTACCAATCGGAAAGACGGCGACCATTGTCTCTGTGGGCGGGGAGGGAGCCCTGCGGCAGCATTTCCTCGATATGGGACTGATTCCCACAGGCGACGTGACCATGGTGAAGTACGCGCCCATGGGCGACCCGGTGGAGCTGCGCATCCACAGCTACGAGCTGACTCTGCGCCTGGCGGACGCGGAGAAGATAGAGATAGAAAACGTCCGGGACGCCGAGAGTGCGGCGAAGAAAAAGGCGGGGACGTCGGTGCCCCATCCGGGCCTTGGCGAGGGAGGAAAATTTCATCTGAAGGAGACGGAGCATCCCCTGCCGGAGGGCACGGTGCTGACCTTCGCCCTGGCGGGCAACCAGAACTGCGGAAAGACGACGCTGTTCAACCAGCTCACTGGATCCAGCCAGCATGTGGGAAATTTCCCGGGCGTGACGGTGGACCGTAAAGACGGCGAGATCCGGGGCAGGAAGGACACGCTGGTGACAGACCTGCCGGGCATCTATTCCATGTCTCCCTACTCCAGCGAGGAGATCGTGACGCGGAATTTCGTCCTGAACGAGCACCCGAAGGGCATCATCAATATCGTGGACGCCACGAATATCGAGCGGAACCTGTATCTGACCATGCAGCTTATGGAGCTGAATATTCCCATGGTGCTGGCCCTGAATATGATGGACGAGGTCCGGGAAAACGGCGGCTCCATCCGCATCAACCAGATGGAGGAGATGCTGGGAATTCCTGTAGTCCCCATTTCCGCGGCGAAGAACGAGGGCATTGACGAGCTGGTGTCCCACGCCCTCCATGTGGCGAGGTACCAGGAATGTCCCCAGGAAATGGACTACTGCGACGCCAATGACGACGGCGGAGCCGTGCACCGCTGCCTGCATGCGATCATGCATCTTATCGAGGATCACGCGGAGCAGACGGGAATCCCGGTCCGTTTCGCGGCGGCCAAGCTGGCGGAGGGCGACAGCCTGATTCTGGAGCAGCTGCATCTGGACGAAAATGAGAAAGAGACCCTGGAGCATATCGTAAAGCAGATGGAGAAGGAGCGCGGCCTTGACCGGGCTGCGGCCATCGCCCACATGCGTTTTGACTTTATCGAGAAGATCTGCGATGAGACGGTGGTGCGCCCCCACGACAGCAGGGAGCATATCCGCAGCCAGAAGATTGACCGGCTGCTCACCGGAAAGTACACGGCGATCCCCTGCTTCGTCGCGATCATGGCCCTCGTCTTTTACCTGACCTTCGGCGTGATAGGCGCTTTCCTGTCAGATATCCTGGATATGGGAATCACGGCCCTGGCGGGGCTTGTGGATCAGTTCCTGACAGCCGGCAGCGCCAGCTCGACGATCCGCTCCCTGGTCATGGACGGAATCTTCGGCGGCGTGGGAAGCGTCTTAAGCTTCCTTCCGGTCATCGTGACCCTGTTCTTCTTTCTGTCCCTTCTGGAGGACAGCGGCTATATGGCCCGGGTGGCCTTCGTGATGGACAAGCTCCTGCGCAAAATCGGCCTGTCGGGCCGCAGCATCGTGCCGATGCTCGTGGGCTTTGGCTGTACGGTGCCCGGCGTGATGGCCAGCCGCACCCTGCCCTCAGAGCGCGATCGCAAGATGACGATCCTGCTCACTCCCTTTATGAGCTGCTCAGCGAAGCTGCCCATCTACGGCTTCTTTACGGCGGCGTTCTTCCCTGAGCAGGCGGCCCTGGTCATGATCCTGCTCTATTTCGGCGGAATCGTCATGGGGATCCTGATGGCCTTTCTGCTGCGCCGCACCCTGTTTCGCGGCGAGGCCGTGCCCTTCGTCATGGAGCTTCCCAACTACCGGATGCCCGGCGCGAAGAACGTGGGCCATCTGCTCTGGGACAAGGCGAAGGATTTCCTGCAGAGAGCCTTCACAGTCATCTTTGTGGCGACGATTGTCATCTGGTTTTTGCAGACCTTTGACCTGCACCTTGGCATCGTGGAGGACTCCAGGAACAGCATTCTGGCTATGCTCGCCGGCGTAATCGCCCCGATCTTCGCGCCCATGGGCTTTGGCGACTGGCGGGTGTCCACCGCCCTTATCAGCGGCTTCATGGCCAAGGAGAGCGTGGTGGCGACCATCTCCGTCCTCTTCGGGAACACAGAGGCCCTGACGGCGTCTCTCACCCCAGTGGCAGCCGCAGCCCTTCTGACCTTCTGCCTTCTCTATACCCCCTGCGTGGCGGCCGTGGCAGCCATCAAGCGGGAGCTTGGCGGCAAGTGGGCGGCCGGCGTCGTCCTGGCCCAGTGCGCGGTGGCCTGGATCGCGGCGTTCGTGGTATACCAGGCGGGGATGCTGGTGTTCTGACGCCTGTACGCAGATAGAGGAAGAATATATTCTTGTC
This sequence comes from uncultured Merdimonas sp., assembly GCA_944375885.1. Lineage (GTDB taxonomy): Bacteria > Bacillota > Clostridia > Lachnospirales > Lachnospiraceae > Laedolimicola. Next base: position 257 of record CALWBB010000154.1, on the reverse strand, counting down.
ACCCTGAATATGATGTAAAAAACGTTCTCGGGGAAGACCCATGAAAGAATATATTGAAGAACGGGCAGTTGCGATAGCTAATTACATCATAGACCACAATGCGACTGTGAGACAGACGGCGAAACGATTTGGAATCAGCAAAAGTACGGTACATAAAGATGATGGTGTCATAATAGGAATAGAATTTCAGGGAATGCGAAAAGCGCCTGTTTTAAGGGTTTAGGGGCTTCTTCGGGCAGGAAGGAGCCTCATCACAA
>CALWBB010000153.1 GCA_944375885.1 uncultured Merdimonas sp. | reverse complement strand
TTGGAGAAATCGCCCATGGATACCACGCGCACCTTCTCCTCATATTTCTCGTCGAAGAGCGCCATGGCTCCCGTCTTCTTTGCCTCCTCGATGCTCATGACGTCCGTCACCACGGGGAGAGCCGCCTGGATCTCCTGGTTTACGATCGCCTCGACCTTCCCGATCTCCTCCGGGGTCATCGCCTCGAAATGGGAGAAGTCAAAGCGCAGGCGGTCCGGCGTCACCAGAGAGCCCTTCTGCTCCACATGGTCGCCCAGCACCGTCTTCAGCGCCTTCTGAAGCAGGTGGGTGGCGCTGTGGTTCTTGCAGGTGTCCGCGTGCTTCTTTGACGCCACCTCAAGGGACACTTTATCGCCCACCTTGAACATGCCTTTTGTCACGCGGCCCACGTGGCCTACCTTGCCGCCCAGAAGCTTGATGGTATCCTGTACCTCGAACTCGCCGTCGGCGCTTCTTATCACGCCGGTATCGCCCTGCTGTCCGCCCATGGTGGCGTAGAACGGGGTCTCCTTTACAAAAATCGTGCCGGTCTGGCCGTCTGTCAGCGCCTCCACCACCTCGGTGTCCGTAGTCAGCACTGTGATCTCTGACTCGTCCGCCAGCTTATCATAGCCCACAAACTCGGTGGTCACGCTCGGGTCGATCTCGTCGTACACGGTGGCGTCCGCGCCCATGTAGTTGGTCACCGCGCGGGCCTCCCTGGCCTTCACGCGCTGCTCCTCCATGCAGGCCTTGAAGCCTTCCTCGTCCACAGACATTCCCTTTTCCTCCAGGATCTCCTTGGTCAGATCCACCGGGAAGCCGTAGGTGTCGTACAGCTTGAAGGTATTCTCGCCGGAAAGGGTCTTCTCGCCCTTTGCCTGCATATCTGCCTCCATCTCCGCCAGGATATTCAGGCCCTGGTCGATGGTCTTGTTGAATTTCTCCTCTTCCTGATCGAGCACTTTGAAGATAAAGGCCCTCTTCTCATCCAGCTCCGGATAGCCGTCCTTGGAGCCCTCGATGACGCTCTCGCTCAAGCGGGCCAGAAACTTGCCCTCGATGCCCAGCAGGCGTCCGTGGCGGGCGGCGCGGCGGATCAGGCGGCGCAGCACATAGCCGCGGCCCTCGTTGGTGGGCATGATACCGTCAGAAATCATAAAGGTAGCCGAACGGATATGGTCGGTAATCAGACGGATGGAAATGTCCTTTGTCTCGTCCTTCTTATATTCCGTATGGGCGAACTCGCAGACCTTGTCCCGGAGGGCGCGCACAGTATCCACGTCAAAGATGGAATCCACATCCTGCACCACGCTGGCCAGACGCTCCAGACCCATGCCGGTGTCGATGTTCTTCTGCTCCAGCTCGGTATAATGGTTGTGGCCGTCGTTGTCAAACTGGGTAAATACGTCGTTCCAGATCTCCATGTAGCGGTCACAGTCGCAGCCTACGGTACAGCCGGGCTTGCCGCAGCCGTACTTCTCGCCTCTGTCGTAGTACACCTCAGAGCAGGGGCCGCAGGGTCCCGCGCCGTGCTCCCAGAAATTATCCTCCTTGCCAAAGCGGAAAATCCGCTCCGCCGGGATGCCGATCTCCTTATTCCAGATATCGAAGGCCTCGTCGTCGTCCAGGTAGACGGACGGATACAGGCGCTCCTTATCGAGGCCCACCACCTCGGTCAAAAATTCCCAGGTCCAGTGGATCGCCTCTCTCTTAAAGTAATCGCCGAAGGAGAAATTGCCCAGCATCTCGAAGAAGGTGCCGTGGCGGGCTGTCTTTCCCACGTTTTCAATATCGCCGGTACGGATACATTTCTGGCAGGTGGTCACCCTTCTTCGGGGCGGAATCTCCGCGCCTGTAAAATAAGGCTTCAGCGGAGCCATACCGGAGTTGATCAGCAGAAGGCTCTTGTCATTGTGAGGCACGAGAGAAAAGCTCTTCATCACCAGATGTCCCTTGCTCTCAAAAAATTCCAAAAACATTCTGCGAAGTTCATTTACGCCATACTGTTTCATCTGTTCCCTCCTGGCCCGCTTATCCTCCTGCGGGCTCTTTGTATTTCCCGGCGGCCGCAGGCAGAAAAACCAGCGCTTCCCGAAGCTTTCTGCCCTGAAATGCCGCACACAATCTTATATATTATAGGGTGTATCCCCGTGTTTGTCAATGCGTCTTACTGCCGGCACTCCGGATAGGGAAGCTGCTCCTGGCTGGACGCCGAAGCCCTGGTAAGCTGCAGCACGATCTCGCTGAAATACCGGGGACTTATCTGCTCCAGTGTATACTCATTTTCCTTCTTGATAGTGTCGTACACATAGCTGCCCCGCTGCACGGTTCCCGCCTTATAAAAACGGGCGCCATAGATCGTGACCTCCTCGTTTTCATCTCCCACATAGCAGCCGGAGAACTCAAGCTCTGCGCCCAGCTCTCCATCCTCCCGGTAAAAGGTCGTATAGACGCCCGCGTCCTGGACGGAACCCCGGTACCAGCCCATGCCCTGGAGCTTGCCGGACAGGGAAAGGCCGTTCAGCAGCTTGCCGCCGAAGCGGGTGAGCTCTGTCTTTCCTTTTTCCTCCTCTTCCACCCGGTACACCTGCCGTTCCAGCTGCTCGAAGGGCTGCGTCACCTCATAATCGGAAAGCTGCTCCTTCCATGCTGCCAGCTCCTCCCCGGAAAGCTCGATCGGATGCACCAGGCCGATCTGGCCCTCTTCCGGAAATGCAAACTCGTCCTCCTCCCGGGTATTGAAGCTTCCATCCTCCATATAGCGGAAGGTATCCTTTAAGCGCCCGTCCTCGTAGACGCCCCAGATCAGGCCGATGGCAAACTGGTGCATGACCGGATTCTTGACAAAGAGGCTCTTCCACTGCTCCGCGCTCCAGAGCCGTTCCGCCGTCAGGGCCTGCTCCAGGCGCAGCTTCTGGTTGGACACTGCGGTTTTCAGCTGCTTTTTCAGGGCTTTGAACTCTGCGTAGGCTTCCGCCGCCTTGGTCTCGTCGTCCCGCTTTCCAGGCGAGGGCATGTTCTTTAAGCGCTTTCCATCCCCATCCAAGACCTCCAGCTCCAGGGCGGGCGTCAGATAGACCCGGAACTGCCGCGTCCCGTAATCAAACACACGCTCCATCCGCTCATCAAAGCCCAGATCCGGCACGATCCGATCCTCCAGCTCCGCGCGGCTGATGCCAAGGGCATCCGCCGCAGACTGCAGGGCCTCGCCAGCGGCGGTTTTTACCTGGCGGAACTTAAATTTTCTGGAAATCTGGTCTACCTTCAGGAGGGCTGTCGTGCCTCCATTTAAGGCCAAGGCTTTGACCGCCTCCGCCGCCATGGCCCCCCGGGAATGCTCGGGCCATTCCTGAATCTGCTTCCAGAAAACAGGAACAATCTCCTCGCCTCCATGGATGGCGGCCGCGTAGAGCACCCATTTTTTCTTGGCCTCCGCCCCTGCCGCCAGCCACTTGTCAAAGAGCTCCTGCACGTAGCGGCCCAGCTCCTTTTCCTCAAGCTCTGCCGCCAGGCGCAAGGCCTCCGGATTCACCCCAGGCACAGACATATCCGCGTAGGACACGAGAATGGCCTGCAGATATTCCTCCTCCGCCAGGCTTCCATCCTTCTTATGTACCTCGCTAAAGGGTGTCTCATAAGCCCATGCGGCTTTCCGCTTCTTTCCTCCCTTTAAGATTTCCGCCGCCAGCTCCCGGACGCTTGTGAGCTGGCCCGTTCCGCCTCTTCCGTCCGCCTCTGCCGCTTCCGCGCCCAGGCTGTCCCGCAGAAGCTCCTTTAGCTTCTTGCTCTTTTCTGTCTCAAGCGCCTTCTGAAGCTCCTCCTGGTACTGATCCGCGCCCCAGGCGCGCAAAACCCGGATGGCCAGCTCCCGTTCCTGCGCCTTCCGGGAAGCCAGGAACGCCTTCATCTGCGGCTCCCATTCCCGGTGCCCCGCGCAGATCAGCGCAAGCGTTCCCTGTACCTGCTTGGAGCTGTCCAGGGCGCTGGACAAAATCGCCTCCTTTTCCTGCTGCCAGTCCTCATCCAGCACCCGCAGACAGATGTCGCGCCCTATCGCTGTGCAGTCCTTCGCGGCCTGGCGGAATTCCTCCCGCCGCTCCGGAAGCCTGCGGGCCAGCGCACGCACCGCCGCGTCCACGAAAAGCGTCTTCTCCGCTTCCGAATAAAAACTGCTGCAGATTCCATCCATGGCGTCCGCCTGGTACTGGATGGGAAGGCCTTCCTTTTCAAAAACCCGGACAAGCTCCCCGACTTTCTCTTCGTAAAATGCTCCCATATCTATCGCCTGGTTTCCTCTGGCACGCAACAGAAAGAAATTTGTAAAAAAGCTTCCGCTCATCTGCAGCGCCTTCAGGACCATCACCCGCTGGCACAGAGGCCCCCCTTTTTTCATCAAGTCCTCATAGCGGTTCCACGTTCCATAAAAATAATAGGAAGAATCTCCCCGCCAGGAATTCACATAGGGGTACAGCTCCTCCAGGGGAGCCTCTCCTAAAAGATACTGCCTTGCCTGATCCCGGCCATTGCTCAGTCCCGCCGTCAGTTCCTGCGCCAGTTTCACCTGAAGCTCGCTGTCAAAGGAAGCGCCCAGTTCCCGGTACAGCTTCTCATTTCCAGCGCGCACCTGCTCCATCAGGTATTCATACTCCTCCGCCGACGCCTGCTCCGCCGCTGTGCGGACGCACTCCGGATGCTCCTTCGCCATGCGCCGAAGCCCCCGGGCCACCCTGTTTTTCAGGTACCAGCTGACAAACACATCCGGCTTCAGAGGCAGAACCCTTTCCAGAACCGCGGCGTGATCCGCAAACCACTCATCGCCTGCCAGCTTTTTGCAGGCGTCCAGGGTCCAGCCTGCGTTTGCCGCCGCCATCACCTGCAGAAAAGCCAGGAAACGCCGGGAATGCTTCTGGGAAAGAAAAGCGCAGCCAGAAAGCAGGGTCAGCAGGTACTGGCCCGCCTGCTTTCCTCTAAGAAGCGCTGAAAGCTCCGCTGGAAAACCGCCACAGGGATCCCCGCGCCGGATATAATCTTGAAGCTTTCCAGTCTCTTTCTCCGTAAGTCCGGACGTCTGGAAGACTGCCTGAAGACTGTCTGCCAGGCTTTCCTCCAGATACTCCGTCACTTTTTTGTCCTCCAGGCTGTCAGTCCCAGCATAAAAATCATCATAAAAATTTTTCCCGAAAAAGCTCGGAAGGAGCTTCTTTTTCTCTGCCAGCTGCGGCTTTTTATTCAGATAGACCGCCGCCAGGAAGGTCTTCGCATTGTCATAATGGTTGCTGCACAGCTCCATGGCCCGGCGCAGCGTCCGAAGGTCCTTCCTGGCCTCAGTCCAGACGGAATCCACGTTCCGCCAGGTGAGCGCATACTCGTTCCATGCGATCCCTTCCGCGCGGATCGCCGCGTTCTGCTCCGGCAGAAGGCAGCTTCGGATATCCTCCCCATACCAGCTGAAAAGATAGCAGGCGGTAGCGCCGCCCACCGCTGCCGCGAAACGGACGTAGCGGGCCAGCTCCTCCGTCCTCTTCCGCCTTGCCAGATGCTCCGCATAATCGCTGCTCTTTTCCCTCTTTTCCTGAGAAAGCGTGTAAAAATCCTGGAGCTCTGCCTTCTTCAGAAGCTCGGGCTGCTCCTCCGTCCCCGCCGCGAAATACTCCTCCGCCAGCTTCCGGTTCCTCTCCGTCAGCTCCAGGGCCTCCAGCGTGTCCAGCAGCTTCTGCCTGTTTCTCTCCTCACTTAA
>CALWBB010000152.1 GCA_944375885.1 uncultured Merdimonas sp. | reverse complement strand
GTGAACCGTCCGAACAGCCGGAACCCGGCGCCTTACTCGGGAGATTACGCAGTCCGGGATACGGCGACAGAGGTCCGTAAAGTACGGGCCGAGGGCATCTCGGTGCTGGGCGTCTTCGCCGGAGAGGAGCAGGATCTGATGGCGGAGCGGCGGATTTTCGGCCGGGATTTCGCCTACATCCGCAATATTATGAATTTTTCCAGTATTGTCGGCCTTTATCTGCGGCGTCAGCTTGCGGATACGCCGTAACGGAAGATAAGAACACTGGCTGTTTTGCAAAAAAGCGGCCTCAGGAGATAAAAGATGAAGAAATGGATGAAAAAATGGTGGAGGCCGGCGGTGTTTTTGCTAATTCTTGCCTTGTTTTTCTTATACCCTCCGGTGGTGCTTGCCGAAATCCGGGTGGATTTTGAGGCCGAAGATTACGCGGCGGGAAATCACTGGAAGGCGATGGCTTCCTTTTCGGATCACGCGGGGCTTAACAGTGTGAAGGATACCTATGAAAAGCCTGGCGAGGCGAGAATCTTTTTCTGGGACGTCAAGTACCGGGACGGACGCACGCTGAAACGGATGGATCCCATCGATTATAATTCGGAAAACGAGATCCGTGTGAAGGACATGGCTTTCTATATCAACGGCTTTTACGCCGGAAAGCTGGAGGGAGAAGAACTTTTACAGGCTTTTTCGCCCAATGATCAGCTTGAGGCTTATGTGACGGATACAGGTTCCTTGGGACTTCTGATAAAAGGAGAGGATTCCCAGCTGATTCCCACGGAAAGTTTCCAGAAATTCTACAGCGGGATTGCAGGCCAGTACGCCAGGACGGGAATCTTTTACCTGATTCCGGCGCTGGCCGCCATCGCGTTTGTGCTTGAGTTTTATCGGCGCAGAATCTGGCAGAAAAGGGAGGGCCGCTTTTTTCTGGCGGTGGACAGCCTTTTATATCTGATCGGCGTGGCCGCCATCGTCCTGGTGCTGATTGGAGCTATGACGGGCTCTTCGGAGATCAATCCAGACGAGACGGAAAGTATCTATTCGGTGCAGTATTACTTTACCCATCTGATGCCGCCGGACGCGCGGGAGCTGGAACTGGACGCATATTCCAATTTTGGCACAGCCCGCCTTACAGAACTGAATCTGTTTTATATTTTTGCCGCCCAGATCGCGCGCTTTTTTACCTTTGAGCACGCCGCGCGGTTTTTCAGCGTTCTGATGTTCGCGGGACTGATGTATTTCCTGTTCTGGAACCTGAAGAAGAATCGGTTCCTGCTCTGCGCCTTGTTCCTGACGCCGCAGCTTTGGTATCTGTATACCTACTGCACTTCGGACGCCATGGACTTTGCGGTGGGAGTGCTGGTTCTTTACCAGATCGCAAATCCGGACAGCATGCTGCGCGGCCTTATCCAGAAGGGCGTTTACAGACGCAGCATCTGGAAGCTTCTCCTGCTGGGCTTTTTGTTTTCCAATATTTTTATGTCCAAGCAAAATTATTATGTGTTTGCGATCTACGCGGTATGTATGCTGCTGGCGGATCTGATGGCGGCTCCAAAGGAAGAAAGAAAGCGGCAGTTCACCGTGTATCTGCAGCTTGCGGGAGCGGCGCTTCTGTTTCTCGGAATCCGTTATATTCCGGAGCTTCTGCATTACGGAATCCACCGTCAAGCGGTGCTGGTGGGGATGCAGGAGGCGCTCGCGATCCCGAAGCTGAATCCGGCTTCCCCGCCGGAGGTACAGAGTTCAGCCTTCAATCTTTACGGAAAAGGGATTACGCTGTCAGAGCTTTTGTTCCACAAGGGCTTTCATAAAACCTTATTCCGGTCCTTTGTGGGAACTTACGGGAGCCTGCAGTTCCCGAGTCCAGACTGGTACTGCAGCATGATGGGAATCCTTTACCTGGCGCTTCTGCTGGCCGTCTGCTGGCAGGTGCTGCGGGAAAAAGGACACCGGGAGCGGAAGGTGAAGCTGGGGCTTTTGTTTTTCTGCGGTTTTGTCTCCTATGCGCTGGTGGTCTACAACGCCTGGTTTATCGATTTTCAGGCCCAGGGGCGCTACATGCTGCCAGTCCTGATTTTTATCGCGCATGCTGCGGCGCTAAAACCGGAGTTTACACGCCAGAAATGGTTCCAGGTATTTATCTGCGCGGCGGCGCTTCTGTCCCTGTATTCCTTCGGCCTGTACTGCGTGCCGAATATCCAGCCGCCCTACTAAAAATACAACAGCATATCCAGGGTCAGCGCGCCGGAGCTGCCTGCTTCGGCGCGGCGGCCATATCAAAGCTTTCAGGAGGAAAATGTGATGAAAGAATACGAAGTAGTTCACGAGATTTTTAACCAGTGCTCCAACAACCAGATGCGGGACGTCTTTATCGAGGAGGTCTCTATCGAAGATCTGGAGGCCTATGTGGTGAGCCGCCACCAGGGCGAGAGGGACTTCTCCTATGAGAGGGAGGACCTGGCGGACGGCACGGTGGTTTACCATGTGAATACGTCCGGGCTTCTGCAGAGATATACATTTACGGAGATCTGAGAAGAAATCAAGTGAACCTTACAGGGCTTGAAAATCAAAGTGCTTCATGCTACGATAAATCTGGTTTCAGAGATTGCTTATGGAAAGGTGATTGGTGAATATGGGCGGGAACTCTCTTCGCTTAGGTAATTATGAAATTATGCACATGGAGAAAACCGTCGCAGTGCTTTCTTCCAGCGGCGATGCGGAGATTCTGAATGAGCAGTTCATGCCATATGATCTGTACTTGGAGAGCGCAGAGGGAGAAGCGGATATCGATACCAGAATCAATAACCTGGTAAACTTTTATCACTGGTGCGCTTCGAGAGTGTTGCCGCTGGACAGAAAATATGCGAAAGAGATCCTGAACAGCATCGGGGTTTCCCAGGCTGTGACGGACAAAGACCGGGCAAAAATCTCGCTGTCCTATCACTGTGTCTCCCTGACCGATGTGTATTGGGTGAGAAAGCAGGGAGAAGAGGCCTCGTTTGGCCAGCTGAATTTGTACGACAACCCCTTAAATGAAGCCATTGTAGAGCTGTCCCTTAAGGGGCGGCAGATGACGGTGAGTAATCAGGAGCTGGCTCCGGATCTGTCCACAAAGGGCTGTTTTCCGAAGGCTTGGATACGGGATGAAAGCGGCGGCTTTCGGCTTTTGAAGGATGGCGGAGAGGACACGGTCCAAAAAGAGCTGCTGGCCAGCCAGATTAGCCAGTGCTTTGACATCCCCCAGGTAGAATACCGCGCCCGCGATTTTGAAGGGCAGATGGTGACGGAAAGCACGATTGTAACCTCCAAGGACTATTCTATGGTATCGAAGATGGCCTTTGATATCTATGCCTGCAATCATGATATGGATACGCTGGAATTCTGTAAAAAAATAGATCCCATCACCTATTATGGAATGAACATTCTGGACTATCTGATAGGAAACACGGATCGCCATCCGGAAAACTGGGGATTTCTAGTGGATAATCGGACAAACCACTGTGTCTCGCTGTATCCACTGATGGATTTTAACCAGAGCTTTCTGGCCTATGATAATCTGGAGGGCGCAAACTGCCAGACGGTGCTGCCTGAAAAAATGACCCAGAGAGAAGCAGCGATTGAAGCAGTAAAGCACATTGGGTTAAGGCAGAAGAGAGATATGAATCTGGAAAAGTTTGGCGAACTCCGTGCAGAAGCTGAGATGTTCCAGAGAAGGCTGGAGGAATTAAAAAAATGCGAAGAGGACTGAGGGATATAGTGTTTGGACATATAGAAAAAAATTCTTTCGCATTATACAATTCCTGTGTAAAAAGCGGGTGTTTCGGCCTAAAAAGGTTCAATAAATTCTTATAGTTTCCATATACAGAAAAAGTTGCTGCGTATATTCAAAGATCGGTGAAATTTTGGACATGGCAGGCTAAAAAGTTTCCATATATACAATTTGGACATTATTTCCTCGAAAAAGAGAGATTCTGGGCCTGCCAACGCGTGTTTTTGGACATCAGAATAGAAAAATAATGTATATGTCTAAAGACAGCTTGAGCAAAAACTGCCGCTGCAGGCTCCGCGGAAAGAAAGCGGGGCCTGCAGCGGCAGTTAAATAAGTTTTTTGTATATCCGGGATCTAAACGGCCTTCCGGAGCGCTTTTATTTCACCCTTGCCTCCAGCTGTCCGTCTGCCACGTCGATGACGATGGTCTGTCCGGTGGAGATATCTCCGCCCAGAATCAGCTTTGCGGCCAGGGTCTCCACGTATTTCTGCATGTACCGCTTCAGCGGCCGCGCGCCATAGACCGGGTCGAAGCCGTGGTCGGCGATGAAGGCTTTGGCCTCCGGCGTAAGCTCGATCTGCAGCTCACGCTCAGAAAGGCGTCCGTTCAGCTCTTTCAGCAACAGGTCGATGATGGAGGTGATGTTGCTCTTCGTCAGCGGTTTGAAGAGGATCGTCTCATCCAGCCGGTTCAGGAACTCCGGACGGAAGTGGTTCCGTAGGTCGTTCATAACCAGCTGCTGGGCCTCCTGGGTGATATTGCCGTCCGCGTCGATGCCATCCAGCAGATAGGAGGAACCGATGTTGGAGGTCATGATCAGGATCGTGTTCTTGAAGTCCACGGTCCGCCCCTGGGAATCGGTGATCCGCCCGTCGTCCAGCACCTGCAGAAGGACGTTGAACACATCCGGGTGCGCTTTCTCGATCTCGTCAAACAGCACGACCGAGTAGGGCTTTCTGCGGACGGCTTCCGTCAGCTGGCCGCCTTCCTCGTAGCCCACATATCCGGGCGGCGCTCCGATGAGCCTTGATACGGAGTATTTCTCCATGTACTCGCTCATATCGATACGCACCATGTTTTGCTCGTCGTCGAACAGGCTGGCGGCCAGAGCCTTGGCAAGCTCCGTCTTGCCCACGCCGGTGGGTCCCAGGAACAGGAAGGAGCCGATGGGCTTCGTCGGGTCCTTGATGCCGGCCTTGGAACGGATGATTGCCTCGGAAACCAGCGTCACAGCCTCGTCCTGTCCGATGACCCGTTTGTGCAGCTCGTCGTCCAGGTGCAGGGTCTTGTTCCGCTCGCTTTCGGTCAGCTTGGCTACCGGGATGCCGGTCCAGCGGGAGACGATCCGGGCGATCTCGTCCTCGGTCACAGCCTCGTGAACCAGGGAAAGGTCTTCCCTGCTGATGGCTTCCTCCTCCTGTGCCAGCTCCTTTTGCAGCTGGGGCAGGCGGCCGTACTGCAGCTCGGCGGCCTTGTTCAGGTCGTAATTCTGCTGAGCCGTCTGGATCTGCTTATTGATGTCCTCGATCTCCTCGCGGAGCTTCTGCAGACGCTCTACGGAGGTCTTCTCATTGTCCCACTGGGCCTTCTTCGCGTTGAAATCGTCCCGCAGCTCCGCCAGCTCCCGGTGCAGATGCTCCAGGCGCTCCTGGCTTAAGTGGTCTGTCTCCTTTTTCAGGGCAGCCTCCTCAATTTCCAGCTGCATGATTTTGCGCCGCAGCTCGTCCAGCTCGGTGGGCATGGAATCCAGCTCCGTCTTAATCAGCGCGCAGGCCTCGTCCACCAGGTCGATGGCCTTGTCTGGCAGGAACCGGTCGGAAATGTAGCGGTGGGAGAGGGTAGCCGCAGCCACCAGCGCCGCGTCTGTGATCTTCACGCCGTGGAACACCTCGTAGCGCTCCTTTAAGCCGCGGAGGATGGAAATGGTATCCTCCACCGTGGGCTCATCCACCATCACGGGCTGGAAACGCCGCTCCAGGGCCGCGTCCTT
>CALWBB010000151.1 GCA_944375885.1 uncultured Merdimonas sp. | reverse complement strand
TTGGCGTCCTTGGCGGAATTCGGGTACTTAATCTGCTTCTCGATATCCTTAATGGTAATCAGGCCCTTCAGATTGAAATCGTCATCGACGATGGGCAGCTTTTCCTTTCTCGCCTTCGCCAGAATCTGCTTGGCCTCCTCCAGGGTGATTCCCTCCTTCGCCGTAATCAGGCCCTCGGAGGTCATGGACTCCTTGATCTTCTTGGAGAAGTCTGTCTCAAATTTCAGGTCGCGGTTCGTGATGATGCCCACCAGCTTCCTGCCTTCCGTGATCGGCACGCCGGAAATGCGGAACTTCGCCATGAGCTCGTTGGCATCCGCCAGTGTATGCTCCGGAGACAAATAAAACGGGTCTGTGATGACTCCGTTCTCTGAACGCTTTACCTTGTCCACCTCGTCTGCCTGCGCTTCGATGGACATATTTTTGTGAATGATTCCGATGCCTCCCTGTCTCGCCATCGCAATCGCCATGCGGTGCTCTGTCACGGTATCCATGCTGGCGCTCATCATCGGAATGTTCAGCCGGATGGTCTTCGTCAGCATCGTGGACAGATCCACCTGGTTCGGCGTCACCTCAGAGTAGGCCGGTACCAGAAGAACGTCGTCAAATGTGATGCTTTCGCCAATAATCTTTCCCATTTCATTCTCTCCTCTCTCGTCAAATACAAAATCATCCTGTTATTAATACCCTATCTTAGCGAAAAGCCTTCCTCTTGTCAATACGCTTCCCTCCGATTTTCTTTCAAAAAAAGCGGCTTTTCCGCCGCTTTTTTTCTGTGTATTTTTACCGCGCACACCTGTCTTTTAAGCGCGTTCTTTACCTGCTTCCTTTGCGTATTCCCCCCGCAGATCAAAGGCATGGTTCATGGGGCCGCGCCCCTTCCCCAGATCCAGCATGGCAGACAGCGCTCCGGAAATATAGGCTTTGGCCCTCTCCACAGACTCTTCCATGGAGAATCCTTTGGCCAGATTTGCGGCGATGGCACTTGAGAGCGTGCAGCCCGTCCCATGCGTATTGGGATTCGCGATGCGTCTTCCATGAAACCAGCGCATTCTCCCATCCTGGTACAAAAGATCGTCCGCGTCCTGGATATCATGGCCGCCCTTCACCAGGACAGCACAATGGTACGCAGCCCCTATCTTCCTGGCGGCGGCTTCCATATCGGCCTTCCCTGTGATTTTCATCTCCGCCAGGATTTCCGCCTCCGGAATGTTCGGGGTGACAAGGGATGCCAGCGGAATCAGCTCTCTTTTGAGCGTCTCCACCGCTTCTTCCGCAATCAGCCTGGAGCCGCTGGTCGCCACCATCACCGGATCAAGGACGACATGTTCCGCCTGGTAAAATTTCAGGCGTTCCGCAATCTTCTCGATCAGAAGGCTGGAAGAGACCATTCCTATCTTAACCGCGTCGGGACGGATATCCGTAAATACCGCATCAATCTGCTGTCCCAGAAACTCAGGTGTCACCTCAAAAATTCCCGCAACGCCCGTCGTATTCTGCGCTGTCAGCGCCGTTACGGCGCTCATGGCAAATACGCCATTCATAGTCATTGTCTTCAGATCCGCCTGGATACCGGCTCCCCCGCTGGAATCGCTTCCCGCGATTGATAATGCTGTTCTCATAGCTCTTCTCTCCTTTTGCCTGAAAGTATTGTTCCTGTACCAAAGGCCCGCGCCGCCCCTGTCTATCTGTACTTTCCGATTTTCTGATCGATGGTCAGAACCTGCCCTTCCTGCCTGTACACAGTTTTTATATAGGAAGATACCTTTCTGGCGCCAGCCCTGGCCGCCACATGATGGCATTCCTTTGCCACCTCCATCAGCTCGTCTAAGCTTCCGCCCTCGATGGATGTCTCAAAGGGGCCCACCTCATAGCGAAGCCCGGTAGATGCGATATAAGCAATCACTTCATCCACAATGCGGCAGATTTCTTCATCTGTATCTGCCTGCGGCAGAATCTGAATTGCAATTCCTGCGCTCATAATCCTTTTTCCTCCTGTAATCAAATCTTTATTTTCACGGGCACCCAGTCCATAAGCGCCTCGTCTGCAGTTTCCTTTATTGATTCCCAGTATTTCCCCGCGCTTTCGTCATAGACGCCCACTGCGTAAAAACCCGCCGCTTTCGCAGTCTGGAGGGCATAAAAAGCATCCTCATAGACAGCCGTATCCGCCGGCGCGGCTCCCAGCCTTCTGGCTGCGGCCAGATATACGTCAGGCCTGTCCTTTCCAGTTCCCACTTCCTCGCAGGAAATAAGAAAATCAAAATAACCGTACAGCCCTACGCGCTTCAGACAGGCTTCCTGCAGTTCCCCCGCTGTAGAAGAGGCCACGCACATACGCACGCCCCGGCTTTTCAGCATTTCAAGGTATTCCCTGGTTCCAGCTTTTTCAGGAATATCCTCCCGGTAATGACGCTCCATCATGGCATTCATCTGAGCCGCCGCTTCCTCTGGCGTACCGGTCAGGGCAAACTCTTTGACAAAAAGAGCCGCCGACTCAGTCATGGTCATCGCCTTGATCCGCTCCGAAAGATTTCCCGGAATCTGTCCCACTCCCCGGCTTTTCAGGTATTCTTCTCCCAGCACCTTCCAGAAACGCATGGAATCCACCAGGGTGCCGTCCATATCAAAAATCGCGAAAGCCTTATCCATGGCTCACCACTTCCCGGGACAGGGCCAAAAGCTCTTCTGCCGCCTTTCCCGGATTCTCCGCCTTGAAAATAGCTGAGACCACAGCCACTCCGTCTATGCCGCTGCCAGCCAGCTGGCGGATATTTTCTTTCCCGATTCCGCCGATGGCCACCACGGGAATCTTCACAGAGCCACAGATTTCCCGCAGCTTCTCCACGGACAGGTTTCTCGCGTTCTTTTTGGTGCTGGTTCCAAAGACGGCACCCACGCCGATGTAATCTGCCCCCGCCGCTTCGGCAGCCCTGGCTTCTTCCACCGTCCCTGCAGATATGCCAAGAATTTTATCCGGCCCGATAAGCGCCCGGATGTCGCGTCCCCGGATATCCGACTGGCCTACATGGACGCCGTCCGCGTCAATGTCCAAAGCGATCTCCACGCTGTCATTTACCACAAAGGGGACTTTCAGGGACGCGCAGAGGCTTTTCAGCTCCTTGGCCTCCCGCTCAAAGCTTTCCCCATCCAGATCCTTCTCCCGGATCTGCAGAAAGGTCGCCCCATGTTCCAGGACATCCCGGCACACCTTAGCCAGGCTTTCCCCTTCTTTCAGCCATGCCCGATCCGTCACCGCATAGAGAAGCATGGCTTTTCTGATTTGTTCCTCAGAGTATTTCATATCGAACCGCCTCCTGAAACTGTTCTTCCGTCAGATTAAATACCGCATCGATCAGATAAATCCGAAAGCTTGCGTTTCCGGCCTTTGTCTCCAGCCTGCGCTTTTCCGCCAGCTCCCCGCAGACTCCCATGGCCGCGGCGGCCGTACAGGCCGCCGCGAAGCAGTCGTCCGGCGCCGCCCCGCAGAAAGCTCCTGTCAGGGCTGTCAGCATACAGCCGCTCCCGGTAATCCGCGCCATGGTCGGACAGCCATTCCGAAAAGCCGCCGTCCGGTTTCCATCTGTAACCAGGTCGATTTCCCCGGAAACAGCCACCACGCTTCCTGTCTTCTGTGCCAGCCTGCGCACCATCTGCGCCGCCTGAGGCAGGTTTTCTTCCGTAACAGCGTCCGCAAGGCTTACATCCACGCCGCTCCCCCTGGTTCCCTCTCCTGCCAGCCAGCGGATCTCGGAAGCGTTGCCACGAATGACTGAAAAATGTACTTCTTCAAGGAGCCGTGCTCCAGTATCTCTCCGAAGCGTTGTCCCGCCGACTCCCACCGGGTCGAACACCGCTGGCTTTCCAAGCCGGTTGGCCCGCTTCCCGGCCAGAACCATGCTGCCGGCATACCCGATAGCGCCCATATTGCAGACCAGGGCACAGGCATTTTCGATTCCTTCCTCCACCTCGCGCGGATCCTGGGTCATGGCAGGGGAACCGCCCGCCGCCAGAATGATATTCGCACAGTCGTTAACTGTGACAAAATTTGTAATGCACTGCACCAGAGGCGCTTTCTCCTTCGTCTGGCGCAGTATTTCTGTGAATTCCCGCATGTGCATCTCCTCAATTCAGCTCTTCCTGCATCCGGGCAAATACCTTTGTCCTCTTCAGGACCAAAAGCACGGCTACGCCCATCGCGCCGCCCACCGCCGCCGCCGGCGTGTAAAAAGGAATATAATAGAAGGGAGACTGTGCGTCCAGTCCATAAAAGAGGCGCATCAGCGGATAAGACGCCATTGCGCCAAAAAATCCTGTCCCGATAACTTCCCCTACAAAAACCAGGTATATATTTTTCGTCTTTCGGTAAATCAGGCCTCCCAGAATCGGCCCGAACACAGCTCCCGCCACGGCCTGAATCGTACGGCCGGACATCATACGCATACATCCGCAAATGAGGGCCGCCAGAAAACCATACCAGGGCCCCACAAAAACAGCCGCCAGCACATCCACAAAATGCTGGAAGGGCGCCATAGCCGGAAAATAAACAAACGTATTCAATACATAGGCCAGACAGGCGAAAAGAGCCGTCAGCACCATCTTCTTAGTCGCAATTCTTCCATTTACCTGCATATCATCCACTCCTTTGAAATTTTGGGAAACGTCTTGACAGCGGCGCCTCCCTTTTTCTTGAAACCAAAAAAGAAAGCGGTCGAGGCTTACTGGCCTCCTCTCACGCCGGAACACGGCTTCCCATCGCTGTCATACAGGACACAGGGCGCTCCCCCTCTGCCCGCCGCAATTTCGCTGCGGAAACGACGTTTTCTCCTCCTTTCCAAAAAAGCTGGCTGCACAGCCTGACACAGCTCCTGTACGGCCAAATTATGCCATAGGCCATGGAGCATGGATCATGAACCATGGGGCATGAACCATAAAAGGAGACGCCGTAAGGCGTCTCCTCAAAATTAGCTTTTGATTTCCTACGGCGGCATTATCCGCATCAGGTTCCTTGGGTCATGGGAAGATCTATCCCAAATCTCAGCCGGCTTTCCGCCAGCTCCCCGTCCCACTGTGCAATTCAAGAGATATTATAGCACCTGAAAGAGACAGATGCAAGATTTTCTCATGACCTTTACTGCAAAGCGGATTTCTATTTTTCCCGCTTCCGTTTCCATTCCCGATTAAGAGAGGCATTTCTGCACGTGCAGAGGTAAAATTCTGGAGGTACAGGTGAAATTTAGACATATACAAAAAAATCTTACTTCTCTAGACAATTTTCGTACAGATCCGCGCTATTTTCCCGCGATATAATTTGCATAACCTGTCGATTTTCTATATGCAGAAAAAACTGCCTCGTATATACAATAATCCACAAAATTTTGGACATGACAGACCCAAAAATTTCTATATATACAATTCAGATGTCATTTGGCTCAAAAAGGAGGGCGGCAATGCCTATTTTAGGCGGTCAGGGCAGAAAAAAATTGCATATATACAAAAAGAATCACTATGCCCTCGCTTCGCTGGGGCAGACCCTGCCGCCTAAAGGCGGCGCTTGGTTTCCTGCTGTATACTCCAGAATCCATCTGCGGCTCCGCCGCAGATGCCGCCTTCCATTGGAAGGCTCCCCGATTCTGTCGTTAAGCCCTCGTTCAAAAGTAAATAAAGGGGCTGTCGCACTAAATAGTTATTAGTGCGGCAGCACTTTTTGCATAAAATAAGAGCCAGGTCTGTGCAAGGCCTGGCTCTTGGTGTAAAATTTATTTATGCCACTAAATAAAATCTTACA
>CALWBB010000150.1 GCA_944375885.1 uncultured Merdimonas sp. | reverse complement strand
AATAGAACAGCCGGTTTCGTCATGTGTTTCCTGTATTGCAAGGTAGATCGTTTCATTCTGTATCTGGCTTAAAACCGGCTCCTTTCTATAGCTGATATAAAGACATAACCTCTTTCAGTGATGAAAACGAAATCACAATACTGCGATGCTCCCAGAAACATGAATATCGCTGTCTCCCAGATTTTCAATAAAGATTCTATATCTATCAGCTTTTGAATTTCTTATTTCTCCTGCTTTTCAGATTCTTCCTTTATGTCATCTAAAAGCTCCTGAATTTTCTCTTTTTGCTGTTCTGACAAATTTTCTTTTCCGCAAAACGCTGCAACAACCCGAAACAGCGAAGGTTCCCTTTGCATTTCTTTGAGCTGCTGACGTATTACAGCCCTCTCATATTCCACCCGGGATACGGTATAAACATAGATATAATGAAGCCCATCCTGCTTTAATTTTTTTAAATACCCTTTATTCACAATGTTATGGATGATTGTAGTCATCGTTCCTTTTGCCATATCAAAACGGTCGTATATGTCCATGGTATTCGCTCCATCAGGGAAGTTCCAGATATACTGCATAAACTCCAGTTCCCGGGCAGACAGTTTTTTCATTCCATCCAGATCGTCTAAATAACCAATATGATTGAGTAATGTCATAAAATTGCACCTCCAATATTTTTCTTTTTCAAAACAATTATATAATATATACATCCATATTGCATAATGTTATTTTATCATATTCTATTACATTAGAAAATATATTTCTCGATTTTCTTCAGGAAAAACTCTCTCCTTCCCTTAGCGTCGGTGTACAAGGGACAATACGCCCCTTGTACACCGACGCTGCCCTGTCAGCTTAAGCAGACTGTCACAAACAGATACTTTCCAGTAAAATGACAGGAAGAAGAACAGAAAGAAAGACAGAAGAAACATCCTCTGCCTTTTTCTTTATCAATGAAACTCGTATTTTTTATCAGATCGAAGGAATGCTTTTTAGTAATCCCGCGGTTTGCTGGTGCCGCGCGCAAAATGCTTCTGCAAAATGTATTCACTGTCGCCGTCGTAGAAGATATCGCCCTCTTCCTTGACCCACCCGTGAAGCTTTTGATCCAGCTCTTTTACAATAGGCATATGTTTTTCGGAAAAGATGAGGTTCCGTGTCTCGTAAGGATCCAGGGCCAGGTCGTAAAGCTCGGCCAGATCCTCTTTGTTGACCGTATATTTGTACCGCTGGGTCACGAGGGACTTCGCCACGTTCCGGT
Organism: uncultured Merdimonas sp.; assembly: GCA_944375885.1. GTDB lineage: Bacteria > Bacillota > Clostridia > Lachnospirales > Lachnospiraceae > Laedolimicola. The sequence continues at coordinate 4,565 of CALWBB010000150.1, read as the reverse complement.
GCAGGTGCCCGTAGGTTTCGCTGACGAAAAATTCCCTGCGGCTTCGGAAACCAGTTTTCTCCTGTTCCAGAAGGTTGAGGCCGTCGGGCTTATAGTCAAATTCCAGGCCGGCGGCGGCCAGCAGGGTAACTGGGGCGTCCAGGTTGCTCACTAGGGCGTCTGTGACCTGGCCGGGCTTTATAACGCCTTTGTAGCACATGGCCATCGGCACCCGCATGACTTCCTCGCACATGTAGCTTGCCTTGTCAAATTTCCCGCCCTGGCAGGCGATGGCGTCTCCGTGATCGGCCGTCCAGATAATCAGAGTGTTTTCGTCCAGGCCGAGCTCATAAAGCTTATCCAGCACCAAGCCTGCAGCGTCGTCTACCATCGTAGAGTGGGCGTAGCAGCGCGACAGCAGAAGCTGCCAGGTCTCCCAGGGAACGGGATTGGGAAAGATCAGGTTGCCGTCTTTGTCGGAAATGCCAAGATTATGCTCTTTGCGGTAGCAGGAGGGCTTGTCCAGTTCCGGCGAATCGAAGGTAGGATACTTGGGAATCTCCGAAGGCTCATACAGATCCGCATACTCCTGGGTCACAAAATAGGGATCGTGCGGTCCCCAGAAATCCAGCCGCAGGGAGAAGGGCTGCTCCGAGCCGGAAGCCTTGATCTCCTCCAGCTGCCGGCAGGCCATGTCTGCCAGGAAGAACGCCTCATGAGTCTCCTTGGGCGTCAGCAGGATGCCGGAGGCCTGTTCGTTGGACCACTCCTTATCCTGGACGTAGGTAGTTCCAGGCACCAGATCCAGCCGCCAGGGATCCATCGTACACTCAATCCGGATTTTCGGCTCCGGCAGGTTCTTTTCTTTCAGGTAGGCCTTATATTCTGGCGTAAGGTAAGGATTCCCGTAGGAGGGGTAACAGTAGCCCTCGCATCCGTGATCGTGGGCCGTCCCCATCCCCGCGTGCCATTTCCCGAAATAGTAATTCCGGTAGCCGTTGTCGCTTAGGATCTGGAGATAAGAGCGCTCTGTCATGGGCACGTTTACGTCGTTTAAGATTTCGCCGTGATGATGGGAGTAGAGGCCCGTCAGGATGCTTCTCCGGGTGGGGCCGCACAGGGGGTTGGAGGAATAAGCCCGGGAAAACTCCACGCCCCGCCTGGCAAACCCGCTGAAATGGTTCCGGATAATCCGCGGCCCCAAGTCCCAGCCATGGCGGTAGTAAATCTGGTGATCGACCATGATATATAATAAATTGGGTTTTTTCATATGCTCCCCTTTCCTTTACCACCATTTGATCTGTTCCGTAATGTAATTCCGGATCCTTACAAACTCCGGATCGTTGATATCCCGTGGGTGGGGAAGGTGGATAGGCACGTCCTCTTTTACCCGGGCAGGCTTGTTTGTCAGGATCAGCACGCGCTCTGCCAGGTATACGGCTTCCTCAATATTGTGCGTGATAAACACGACCGTTTTTTGGTACTCCTTCCAGATGCGGATCACCTCGTCCTGCAGATAAAAACGTGTTTTTACATCCATCTGCCCGTAGGGCTCATCCATGAGCAGCAAGTCGGGATCCATGGCAAAGGCCCGCCCGATGACGATTTTCTGCTCCGCGCTTGTGGAAAGCTCCCCGGGATATGCTTTACGGTATTTTTCCAGCCCCATCAAATCTATGATGCGGTCTGTCTGCTCTTTGATATAGCCTTCGTCTTTGTTCTTTGCCCGCAGCCCATAGGCAATATTCTTTTCCACCGTAAGCCAGGGAAAGGCCGATGGCTCCTGGAAGATGAAGGACAGGTTGTGCTTTTGGGGGCTGGCCTTCTCGCCGTCAATCAGGACGCGGCCGCTGGTGGGCTCCAGAAGGTTGGAGAGCATGTTCAAAAACGTCGTCTTCCCGCAGCCAGTAGGCCCCACCACGCAGACGAACTCTCCGTCGTAGATATGGAAATTGCAGTCCTCCAGCACCTTCAGATCGCCAAAGCTCTTGCAGAGATCTTCCACTTTTACTTTGATTTTTCTTTCCATCTCTCACCCCTCCTACTTGACTACCAGATCCATGTGCTGGTTGATCTCGCTTCGGATCTGGAGGAATTTCTCATCCGTATAATTGCGCGGCCTGGGCAGATCCGTAAGGTCGTATACATGGCGCACAGACATGGGGCTGGCCGTAAAGAGGACGATCCGGTCGCCCAGATACACGGCTTCTTCAATATTGTTGGTGACAAAGATCACCGTTTTTTTGTTCTGCTCCCAGATTTTTAAGATTTCCTCCTGCATGGAATAGCGGGTCTGGGCGTCCAGCTTGCCAAAGGGTTCGTCCATGAGCAGAATATCGCAGCCGCTGGCGTAAGCCCGGGCGATTCCCACGCGCTGCTTCATCCCGCCGGACAGCTGGTTGGGATAATACTTTTCAAATCCGTGCAGGCCTACCAGGTCGATATACTTCTGTCCGTGCTCATAGCGCTCCTTTTTGGGCTGCCCTTTAAATTTGGCGGGCATGGAGACGTTGTCCCGGACAGTCAGCCAGGGCAGGATCCCCAGCTCCTGGAAGATCATCCCGATCTGCGGGTTGATCCCCCCGGTCTTCCTGCCATCTATGTAGATTTCACCGGAATCAGCCTCCATAAGGCCCGCGATAATGTTCAGAAGCACCGTTTTCCCGCATTCCCCGGGGCCTAAGAGTACCAGAAATTCGTTTTCCTTCACATCCAGGCTTACGTTTTCTATGGCCTCTTTATAAGAATCCTGGGTCAGGAACAGCTTGGATACCTCCCGTATTTCTAATTTATTACTGTTTTCCATGGACACAGCTTCCTTTCCAAAAAAGTAAGAACCGCAGACAGCAGCGCGCCTACAATGCCGATGATAAGCATGGCGAAGATCACAAGGGCCAGGTCGGCGACGTTGGAGCCTCGGATAATCATAAAGCCAAGACCCGTATTTGCTGAAATCATTTCTGCCGCCAGGACGACGATCCATCCTGTCCCGAGGGCTGTCTTGATTCCGGCCAGGATCGCGCTGAGTGTGGAGGGCATGACGATATCTTTTACCACCTGGAACTGCGACGCGCCAAACACCCGGGCGACGTCGATATTGATCTGCGGCGTCATGCTTACCCCCGCGTAGGTATTTACCAGCACAGGCCTTAAGGTTCCCATATAAATCAGCGCTATTTTTGAAGTCTCCCCGATTCCGAACCAGAGGGTCATCAAAGGGATCCAGGCAAGGGCCGGGATGGGCCGGATTAGGTCAAACAGCGGTTTTAAGACCGAGCGGCATGTCTTGTTCCAGCCTATGAGAAGGCCGAATGGGATCCCGGTAACACAGGCAAAGAATAAGCCTATCAGCACCCTCTTTACACTGGCCCAGATATGTCCCCATAAGGAGACGTGGTTAATCGGTTTTTCAAACAGCCGGACTGCCCTTTCATACACCTCGCCGGGAGTCGGTATGATGTGGTCTTCCCCGGAGGAGACCAGAAGCCACAGGCCAATGGCCATAAGGATGGAGAGTACCGGAAGGACAGCCAGAAACACATCCCTCCGCGTAATATTCCTGATCTTTTTCATTTACCTTTCCGCCTCCATTTCAATACATAGTCTTCCATAGCTTCCAGTGCTGTCGTAAGCGCCAGGCCAATCAGGCCGATCACCAGCATACCTGCGATGATAATATCAATGCGCCCGTAGCTTCTTCCCATAGAGATCATGTATCCGAGGCCGCTGCTGGAAGCCAGCATCTCGGCGGCCACCAGTGTACCCCAGCCATTCCCCAGAGAAATGATCATGCCCGCAAAGGCAAGGGGCATGGCGGACGGGATGCCGACTGTCAGGAAGATCCGCCAGTTTGAGTAACCGTAGGTTTTCGCAAAATTGATATATACCGGATTTGTCTCACGTATCCCGGTATAGGAGTTGATGACGATGGGTACAAAAGTTGTAAAAAAGATGATAAATGATTTCGCGACTATGCCGATTCCGAGGAGCACGATGACAATGGGAATCCATGCGATCGGGGGAAGCGGCCGGATGATTTCAAAAATCGGCCTTACAAAACGATCCAGCGGCCGGTACCATCCCATCAAAAGCCCCAGCGGCAGCCCAATGACCAGCGCCAGGCAAAAACCAATCATAGCCAGCTTAAAGCTGCTCCAGATATTTTCCAGCAAAGTGTTCCCATCTGGCCTGGTATCCCCGATCTTGATAAAAATTGAGCGGATTACTTCCAGAGGGGAAACCAGAGCGTTCTCTTTCACGACGTGAAAGGTACACAGAAGCTGCCACACCACAAGGAACAGAAAAATACTGATTACTCCAAGAAGAAAGGCCTTCCTTCTGTCCCGTCTTCGTTCCAGACGCAGTTTTTCCACATATTTTTGATTCTTTTCTAACTCTCCCATAAAATACCTTCCATTCCTTCTTCCAGACTGCTGAAAACAAAAACCGTGCCTGCTTTATGAAAGTCTGTCTGTATTTCACGAAAGCCGGCACGGTTTTCCTGTACTGATAAAAGACGGTATCAGCACAGTTCATTCATTATTCTGCAGCAAGTTTTTCCATAAAGGATACGTCATAATTCTCAT
>CALWBB010000149.1 GCA_944375885.1 uncultured Merdimonas sp. | reverse complement strand
GCCGGGAAGAGTACGACCATGAAGGCGGTGCTTAATCTGATCCGAAGGGATGAGGGGAGCGTCCGCCTGCTGGGAAAGGAAGACGGAGCGGAGTATCCCGAGATCAAGGAACAGATTGGAGTCGTGTTTGACGAGAGTTATTTTCCGGACAATCTGAAAATCAGGGATGTGGACCGGATTATGCGCAGCATTTTCCGAAGCTGGGAAAGCGGGAAATTCCTGGATTACTGCCGGCGGTTCGGGCTGCCGGAAAAGAAGATCGTGAAGACCTTTTCCAGAGGCATGAAGATGAAACTTTCGATTGCGGCGGCCCTTTCCCACCAGACGAAGCTTCTGATCATGGACGAAGCGACCAGCGGGCTTGACCCGGTGGTGAGAAACGAAATTCTCGATCTGTTCCAGGAATTTGTCCAGGAAGAGGATCACACGGTTTTTCTTTCCTCCCATATCACCAGCGATATCGAGCGGATCGCGGATTACATCCTTTTGATCCACAAAGGGCGGATTCTTCTGTTTGAAGACAAGGATACGCTGCTCTATGAGTACGGCGTGGTGCGCTGCAGCTGGGAGCAGGCGCAGAACCTGGATAAAGCCTTGGTTGTGGGCGTGCGCAGGAGCCAGTTCGAGACGGAAGTCCTGGTACGGAACAGAAAGGCGTTAAAGGAACAGCCGGATCTGGTGGTGGACCGGGCGTCCCTGGAGGATATTCTCTTATTTACGGTGAAGAACGGACTGGAAGAGGAGGCGGGACAGAGATGAAAGGACTCTTGATCAAGGATCTCTGCAATCTGAAACAGGTAGGCAGGCAGACGCTGCTCGTCCTGGCAGTGATGGCGGCGTGGTGCGCGTTCCTGAATAACGCGCAGATTTTTTCCATGATGATGGCGCTCTACAGCATGATGCTGATGTTCACGGCCATGAGCTATGACGAGATGGCGAATTTTGATAAATACGCCCTGACGCTCCCGGTGACCCGGGCGGATTTGGTCAGGACGAAATATGTCCTGCTTGTGCTGCTCTTTGGAGCTGGGATGCTGGTAGGACTTCTGGGCGAGGTGATCTTTTTCCTGCTCCGGGGAGCGGGGGAGCTGACCCTTCTGGAGCAGACGGCGTCCCTGTTCACAGTGGCTGTCTTCTATCTTTTGGGCTTCCTGGTGCTGATCCCTGTGATTTTCCGTCTGGGAATGGAGAAAGCGCGCCTTTTCCTGTCTCTGATCTTCGTGGCGATGTTCGGTCTGATCTGGGTCGGAGTGCTGCTGGCGCGCAGCCTGGAGATCGAAATTACAGAGGGGATGGTGATCGGGGCCATCGTGGCAGGAGTTTTGCTGACTGCGGCGTGCTTTTTTCTCTCCTACCGTGTCTCGCTGCGGATCGTGAAGCGGAAGGAATGGTAGCTGGTATTCGTAACTCTTCAGAAAAAATTAAGAAAATGTTCACAAAAGAGTCTGGTATCTTGTCTGCTTTTCCTTTATACTGAATAGCGTCGGTGTCTGGGGAAAATTGTGTCCTGGCACGCCGATGCTAAGGCGGCTTTAGGATAGGAACAAGAGGAGAGGAAGAAAAAGGAATGACCGGACGGCAGAAGAAAAGGCTGCTGGCGCTGACAGGCAGCCTGGCCATGGTGATCTGCGCAGGTATGGCCCTTGGTACGGCCTATGCCCAGACCATGGAGCAGGAACAGCAGGAGGAAGCGGCTGTACAGAGTTCTGTGCTGCCGGATGTACTGGAAGAGGAGACCTTAGAGGACACAGAAGAGAAGCTGTCGGATGATACACAGGAGGAAGAACACCTGCCGGAGGATTGGAACCTGATTCTGGTAAACAGGACGCATCCGATCCCTGAGGATTATCAGGTGGAGCTTAAAAATATCGGAAGCGGACATCAGATTGACGCGAGAGCCTATGACGATTTCAGAGCCATGATCCAGGCGGCGAAGAGGGAAGGGGTCTATATTTATGTGACATCCTCCTACCGGGATCTGGACAAGCAGACGGATCTATATAATAAAAAAGTAGAGTCCTATGTGATGCAGGGATATTCCTATGAAAGCGCCAAGAGGCAGGCGGGACAGGTGGTGGCGGTGCCGGGCACCAGTGAGCATCATCTGGGTCTGGCATTGGATATCGTCTCATCGGAATACCGGAAGCTGGATGAGAAGCAGGAGGAGACAAAAGGCTTTCAATGGCTGAGCGAACACTCCTGGGAATATGGCTTCATCCTGCGTTATCCCAACGGGGAGACAGAGATCACAGGCATCATCTATGAACCCTGGCATTTCCGCTATGTGGGCCTGGAGGCCGCGAAGGAAATCACGGAAGCCGGAATCACCCTGGAGGAATATGTAGGGGCGAAGCCCGTGTCGGAAGGCCTGGCCGCGCTGGAAGAACAGGAGAGGCAAAAAAAGACGGCCGTCCAGACGCCGTCCCTGGAGAGGCAGGAGGGTTATCTGAAGGAAGATACAGAAGAGAATTTGTATGAATAAGAAACAAAGAAAGCCCCCTTCCGTATGGAACGGGCTGCGGTATAGAGCAGCCCAATCCATACGGAAGGGGGCTTTTTCATGGCGCGGAACTTTTCCACGCGGAAGAGTCTGCTTTATTTTACCTCAATCAGCTCGTACGCGTCATTTCCCAGCCCGATTTTTTTGGCGTGTTCGATGGCTGTTTTCCAGTCGGTATCCGGGGAGACGGCGCCGAAATGATCCCGATCGTGATGATGAGATTCGCCCAAAAGGCTGTTCTGGATGGCAGGCTGGCGGTTTACCGCGTCAGCGCAGGCTGTGTCCAGGGCGACCGGATCGAAGGAAGCGAACATGCCTACGTCGGGGACGATAGCGGCGTCGTTTTCCGCATGGCAGTCGCAGAAGGGAGATACATCCACGACCAGGCTGATGTGGAAGGCCGGACGGCCGTCTACCACGGCTTTGGCATACTCGGCAATCTTCCGATTCATGATATCGCAGGCTTCGTCATGGGCGGGCTTTACCGCGTCCTTGGGACAGACGCCGATGCAGCGGCCGCAGCCTACGCATTTATTCTGATCGATGGAAGCCTTGTGATCCTGGATATGGGGAGCGTCATGGGCGCAGATACGCGCGCAGGCTCCGCATCCGATGCAGTTTTCTGTATTCACATAGGGCTTCCCGGCGCTGTGCATCTCCATCTTCCCAGCCCGGGAACCACAGCCCATGCCGAGGTTTTTCAGCGCTCCGCCAAAACCAGCCATTTCATGGCCCTTGAAATGGGTAAGCGAGATGACGATGTCCGCGTCCATGATGGCGCGGCCAATCTTTGCCTCCTTGACATACTCGCCGCCCTCTACCGGAACAGCGATATCGTCGGTACCTTTTAAGCCATCGCCAATCAAAATGTGGCAGCCAGTGGAAAAAGGAGAGAAGCCGTTCAGGTATGCGGATTCTATGTGGTCAAGGGCGTTCTTTCTTCCACCTACGTACAGTGTGTTGCAGTCTGTCAGGAAGGGCTTCCCGCCAAGGCTTTTCACCACGTCAGCTACGGTCTTCGCGTAATTGGGGCGCAGGTATGCCAGATTTCCCGGCTCGCCGAAGTGAATTTTGATGGCGGTGAATTTCCCGTCAAAGTCGATGGTTTCGATGCCGGCCCTGCGGATCAGGCGCTCCAGCTTTTTCTGGAGATTATCGCCGTCGTGTACGCGCAGGCTGGCGAAATATACTTTCGAAGGTTCCATACAGATATTTCCTCCATGTCCAAAATGTTGTAAAACCAGCAGTATCAGGAGAAAAATTTCCTGAAATCTGCTATTTTTTAGTTTATCACGAAACAGAAAAATGTTCCAGCCGGATTTCTTAATTTTTCGTGAAATGGAACAGGGTCTCTTGGAAATAACATAAAAATGTGATAGGATATACGAGGTGAAAAGAAGGAGTGCATATGAAGAAATTATTGAAAAAAGTATTGCAGAACCGCCTGGTGGCGTTTGGCTTGATTCTGGCGGTGGAGCTGGTCTGGCTTGTTATCTTTGTGACCCAGCTGGCCAGTTATTCCGCAGTGATTTCTGCTGTTTTTACTGTGATTAGCCTGATGGCTGTACTCTGGATTATCAACCGGGATGACAATCCGGCCTATAAGGTAGCCTGGATCATTTTGATTATGGCAATCCCGATCCTGGGCGGCCTGTTTTATCTGGCGGTGGGCCATAAAAGACCTTCCAGGAATATGCGCCGCAAGATGGAGGCAGAGCGGATCCGCACGGAGGACGAGCTTTTGCAGGATCCGGAGGTGATGGAGGAGATCCGGGCCTGTGACCGGAGAATTGAGGGACAGGTGCGCTATACCTCTGTGACTGGAGGATATCCGGTGTACCGGAACACCTCGGCCCGGTATTATCAGATCGGAGAAGAGCTGTACCGGGATCTCCTGGAGGAACTTAAGAAAGCGGAGCATTACATTTTCATGGAATTTTTCATCGTTGGGGATGGAAAGATGTGGGGCAGCATCCGTGAAATCCTCATAGAAAAGGCGAAGGCTGGCCTGGATGTACGTTTTATCTACGATGATCTGGGAAGCGTCTCCCTGCTCCCGGCAGATTATGACCGCAAGCTTGAGGAGGCGGGGGTCAAGTGCATCGCCTTTAACCGCTTCGTTCCCTTCTGGTCCCTGGTCATGAATAACCGGGATCACCGGAAAATCACGGTCATCGACGGACACACGGCCTTCAGCGGCGGCGTCAATCTGGCAGACGAATATATTAATGAAAAGGTCCGCTTCGGCCACTGGAAGGACACGGGCTTTATGCTAAAAGGCGAGGCCGTCTGGAATTATACGGTGATGTTCCTGCGGATGTGGAACTCCCAGCGCCCCACGGACAGATCCTATGATCCCTACCGTCCGCAGGTCTGGCATCCGGAGGCGTTTCAGGGCGAGGGCTACGTGCAGCCCTACGGGGATTCCCCTCTGGACGACGAGATCGTGGCGGAAAATGTCTACCTGGATATCCTGAACCAGGCGCGGGATTATGTCTATATCTTTACGCCTTACCTGATCGTGGATCATGAGATGCAGTCCGCTTTGTGCCTGGCGGCAAAACGGGGCGTGGATGTGCGGATCGTGACCCCGGGCATTCCGGACAAGAAGATGGTGTTCCAGCTGACCCGCTCCTATTACCCGGTGCTTCTGAATGCAGGGGTGCGGATCTACGAGTATACGCCGGGCTTCCTGCACGCCAAGTCCTACGTCTGCGACGATGAGATCGCGGTGGTGGGAACCATCAATATGGATTACCGGAGCCTGTACCTGCATTTCGAGTGCGGCACGTACTTCTACCGGAATCCCATCGTGGCGGATGTGAAGAGGGACAGCTTAAATACCATGGAAAAGAGCCGGGAGATTACGCTCAAAGACACGCGCCAGGGGTTCCTGGGCGGACTTCTGAGCGCCGTCCTGCGGGTGCTTTCTCCGCTTCTGTAGGGGAACGGAGACGAAAACTATATCACATGTATATTATGGAGGAAAGCATTTAGATGAACATACTTTTTTTTTTGAAGCCAAAGGGAGAGCTGGCCTATATCTACGATGACTGCTCCCTGCGCCAGGGACTTGAAAAGCTGGAGCGCAGCGGCTTTACCGCCATTCCCATGATAGACCGGGAGGGGCGTTACATAGGAACGATCACAGAGGGAGATTTTCTGTGGTCTTTAAAGAATAAGTTTTCCCTGGATCTGAAAATGGCTGAGGATGTGCCTATCCAGTCTGTCCGCAGACGGATGCGCTTTGAACCCATATCCATCAATTCAGATATGGAGGATCTGGTGACAAAGGCCATGAATCAGAATTTCGTGCCAGTGATTGACGACAACCGGATTTTTATCGGAATCGTGACAAGGAAGGATATTATCGAATTCTGTTATAAAGAGTATACAAGAAAAGAAAATTGA
>CALWBB010000148.1 GCA_944375885.1 uncultured Merdimonas sp. | reverse complement strand
TCCTGCCCTTGGAAAACCGTGGCATCTGCCACATAGTATATCACTTTTTTCTTTTGTTTAAAAGCGAAACCTTACAAGCCCGTTTTCGCGCGGAATTCTTCGATACTGCCGGCTTTGGCGGCTGTCTTTGCCCACAATTTCAAAAGCTCCGTATCTTGTTCCGCCATAATTCTGTTTTGCAAGTCATCTGACACAGCTCCCAATTCCTTTAGAAAATCCAGAGCATCTGAAAGTCGCCTCCTTTGATCTGATCTGTGAACCGTTCCACCTCCGGGCGCGGCACGTTCAGGCGGTACAAAAAGACGGCTATAATTTTCCCGATCAATTCGAGGAGATACTGCGGCGTTTTTTCTGACAGTTCTTCAAAATATTCTTCCGGAATCTCCTTAAGCCGTTTAAAATCCGCAGAATTTCTCAATTTATTTATCAGCATAATCAGGGAAAGCTCGTCTTTCTTTTCTATCAGCTCTTCATTCGTATAGGACGCCACCGGAACCACGATATATTGAAAATCAGGAATGTACTGACCCAGGATATCATTCAGATACACCCTGTCCCGGAAATTCTGTGCCGCTGTCCAGCGCCCCGTCCCCTCATAATATACAATCGGAAGGATCGGCGGATAACGGAACTCCTTCGTCCGTGTAATTCCCGGACTCCTTTTCTCCTGCTCACTTTCGTAATCCGTCAGCACCATGACAATGTACCGCAGCAGCCGAAACGCCATATCGTAGCATACCTCTGACTGATGCTCCACAATAGCAATCAGGAATAAATCGCAGCCCTTCAGCCGCACCCGTTTGACAAAATCGTATCTCTGAAAATAAGCTTTGCGCCATTGTCACGCACCCTTGTATTGTTTACCGCATTCTCTTTTGTAATCCCTTGTCTGCTTTCCATAGCCTTTCCTCCTTTTTCCCGGAAATACGAAAAGCAGACTCCGTCTTTGCTTTTATTATAGCAAGGCAGCCAGGCAAAAACAATGAAGCATGACTATTGCTTTCATGCCGGCTGACAGTTCTCCCGAGGGTATTTTTCCAGCCTTAGCGTCGGTGTACAAGGGGCAATACGCCTTGGCACACCGACGCTACTGCTCCTTTTGCTCCGCCGGCATCTTCCAGGCATGATGATCTGTGTGCAGCAGCTCGTGGGCCCTGTGGGAAAGGGGCGAGCCCAGGTAATCCTCATAGCATTTCTGCACGGATGGATTCTCATGGGAGAAGCGCAAAGCGTTCGCGCCGTCCAGCGCGTACAGGCGCTTTCCGCGTATCTCGCCCAGCTCCTCGCCGTCGTGGATGGGCTGTCCGCCGCCTCCGGCGCAGCCGCCGGGACAGGCCATGACCTCCACAAAATCATAGGAGACCTCACCCCTTCTGAGGGCTTCGATGAGCTTTCTGGCGTTGCCCAGGCCATGGGCCACGGCCACCTTAAGCTTCGTCTCTCCCAGCATGAACTCAGATTCCTTCCAGCCGTCCATACCGCGGACCGCGCGGAAGGCGTCCGGATCGGGATTGGACCCGGTCACCAGATAATAAGCGCTCCGAAGGGCCGCCTCCATGACGCCGCCCGTGGCCCCGAAGATGACGCCAGCGCCTGTGCCGACGCCCAGAGGCATGTCAAAGGGTTCTTCCGGAAGTTCCGCGGGAACGATGTGCTCTGCCCGAAGCAGCCGATCTACCTCGCGGGTCGTCAGAACCACATCTACGTCCTGTCCGGCATGGGCGTCGCTCATGACCGGGAGCGCGCATTCATGCTTTTTGGCGATGCAGGGCATCAGGGAGACGCAGAAAATCCGGTTCGGATCCACGTTCAGAAGGGAGGCGTAATAGCTCTTGGCCACCGCTCCAAACATCTGCTGCGGGGACTTCGCTGTGGAAAGCTGTCCAATCATGTCCGGATACTGGGATTTCAGGAAGCGCACCCAGCCAGGACAGCAGGAGGTAAACATGGGGAAGGTTTCCTTATCCTTGTTTTTCAGCTTCTCCAGGAACTCGCTTCCCTCCTCCATAATGGTGAGATCCGCGCTGAAGTCTGTGTCAAAGATATAGGAAAAGCCGATCCGCCGAAGCGCCGCCACCAGCCGCTCCGCTGTGGCGAACTCCCGGCTGAGGCCGAACTCTTCGCCCCAGGCCGCCCGCACCGAGGGCGCCATCTGCACCACCGTAATCTTCTCCGGATCCGCCAAGGCGTCCAGCACCTTATCCACATCATCCCGTTCCCGGAGCGCTCCCACCGGGCAGTGGGTCACACACTGGCCGCAGAGGGCGCAGTCCGCCTCTTCGATCCTCCGGTTGCGGGACACATCCACCGTCGTGCGGGAGCCGGTGCCCGCCACATCCCAGATATGTAAGGTCTGGATCTTATCGCAGACCTGCACGCAGCGCATACATTTGATACATTTTTTATAATCGCGGATCAGCGGATAATCCGGGTTCCATCTGGTCTTTGGCAGCTGCTTCTCAAAGGGCATTTCCAGAATGTCCAGATCATTGGCGAGCTTCTGGAGGCTGCAGTTGCCGCTTCTTGCGCAGATGGCGCAGTTCGTGTCGTGCTGGGACAGAATCAGCTCCACGTTGATTTTCCGGGTTTTGCGGACCTTGGGGCTGTTCGTATGGACCACCATGCCCTCCACCGCCCGGGTATTGCAGGCGGTGACCAGCTTGGAATTGCCCTCCACCTCGACCATACAGACACGGCAGGCGCCGATCTTATTCAGGTTTTTCAGATAACAGAGGGTCGGAATGTGGATACCTGCCTGTAAAGCCGCGTCCAGGATCGTCGTTCCGTCTTTTACCTGAAGTTCCATTCCGTCTATCGTAAGCTTTACCATTGCTCCACTCTCCCTCCTTTAAATGATCCGAAGCCGAAGCGGTCGCAGCGCAGGCAGCGGCGGGATTCCTGCATGGCCTCTTCCTCTGTCATGCCGCATTCTATCAGCTGGAAATCCTTCACGCGCTCGCAGACGCTGCGCTCCTTCATATTGACCCGGGCGCAGCTCTTCCTGGTGTCCATGCGCACCTTCGGGATCTGCACGTCTGTGGAAATCACATGGTGGTAACCCAGGAATTCGTCGATGTTCGCCGCCGCCACCTTGCCTGCCGCGATAGCGCGGATCACGGTCGCGGGCCCTGTCACGCAGTCGCCTCCTGCGAAGACGCCTGAAATATCCTTTACGCCGCTCCAGTTCAGCGCGTCAATGACGCCCCGTTTTACAGGAATTCCGTACTTTTCAAAATTCTTGGACTCGATGCCCTGTCCGATAGCCACCAGCACCATATCGCAGGCCAGGCGCACCTCCGGCTGCCCGGAATCCATAGGCTTGGGCCTTCCGTTCACCACAGGCCCTATGATCTGCGGCTTCACCCAGAGGGCCGCCACCTTTCCTTCCGCGTCCTCCTCGATGCGCAGAGGCGCGTGAAGCTCCACCAGCTCGCAGCCCTCGGCGATGGCGCCCTCCACCTCCTCCGGCATGGCAGTCATATCCTCGCGCCGCCGGCGGTAGGCGATGCGCAGACGCTTCGCTCCCAGCCGGATGGCCGAGCGGGCCACGTCCATGGCCACGTTGCCGCCGCCGATGACGATGATGTCTTTTCCCGTGAAATCCGGAAGCTGGCTGTCTCCGATCCCGCGCAGCAGCTCCACCGCAGAGATGACGCCCTCCGCGTCCTCCCCTTCGATGCCGATCTTCCGATCCGTATGGGCTCCAATGGCGATATAGACCGCGTCGTACTGACTGCGAAGCTCCAGGATATTCGGGCTTTCGCCCACCGTCACGCCGGTTTTCACATGAATCCCGGTGCTAAGCAGCTGCTCGATTTCCTGATCCAGCGTCTCTCTGGGCAGACGGTAGCTGGGGATTCCATAGCGGAGCATGCCGCCCAGCTGCTTTCTCTGCTCATAGATCGTCACGTCATGGCCCATCAGCCGCAGGTAGTAGGCCGCGCTGATTCCGCCCGGGCCGCCGCCGATCACCGCCACCTTCTTTCCGGTGGCCTCCGCCGGCTCCGGAACCGGCACCTCTCCCGCATGCTCCACCGCGAACCGCTTGAGGCCGCGGATATTGATGGGATCGTCCATCAGCGTGCGGCGGCAGCGCACCTCGCAGGGATGCTCGCAGATCAGGCCGCACACGCTGGGCAGGGGATTGTCCTTGCGGATCAGGCGCACCGCGTCCGCGTAATTGCCCTCCGCCACCAGGGCCACGTAGCCGGGAATATCCACGCCCGCAGGACACTGGGAGACGCAGGGCACCGGCTGGTTGAGCTCACAGATGCAGCGTCCCCGCAGCACATGCTCCTCAAAATCGTTCCGAAAGCCCTTGATTCCCTTCAGGACCATCAGGGCCGCCTCATAGCCTATGGCACAGTCCGCCGAATAAAAAATGCTGGAAGCCGTGCTCTCTATCAGATCAATCGTCTCAAGCGTTCCATTTCCGTCCAGAACGTCCTCCATCAGTTTTTCCAGCTGGCCTAAGCCCACGCGGCAGGGCACGCACTTTCCACAGGACTGGGCGTGGCACATCTTCAAAAAAGAAGACGCCAGATCCACAGGACAGAGTCCCGGCGGGCTCGCGCTGATTCTTCGTTCCAGATCCTTATACAGTTCTTCCACTGTCGTCTGAGCTTTGTTTTCTGTAATAATACTGAGTCTGCTCATGATTTCCTCCTCTCTTCCTGTCTGCAGCAGCTGTCCCCTGCAGTTGTTAAAATTTTATCATTTAACTTTTGAAGCGGTCAATCCTACACATTATAGTAAACAAAAAGAGCGCCCTGGAATCGCTCCCTCGCGATCCCCGGCGCCCCTTTTCTCCTGTCATATCTGTGCGGAAACAATCCGCCGCGATTCACAAACCCGGATCACAATCCCAAACCGGATATAAACCGCGCTGCCCGTCTTACAGGTTCTCCTGGAAGAACTTCTGGATAGCCTCGAATGCCACGTCCTCATCCTCGCCCTCGATGGTGACGGTCACTTCCACGCCTTTCTTTACGCCCATGGACATCACTGCCATGATTCTCTTGGCGTCAGCCTTCTTTACGCCGCTGTCCAGAGTAACGGCGCTCTTATATTTTGCAGCCTCCTTTACCAGAAGTCCTGCCGGTCTTGCGTGAAGTCCCAGCTCATCCTGCACTACATACTTAAACTCTTTCATGATACTTGTCTCCTTTAACCTTTTTCATAATATTTATAGCCATAAGCCGGAAGAATCCGGCGAAACTATCCTGGAAACCAAACCGTCTGTCCCTGCCTCTTTCGGAAAGCGCCTTACTCCGCCTCGCGGATCTTCTTGCGCAGCTCCAGGGTAAATACCGGAGATACAGACAGCTCGTCGATGCCCATCTGGATGAATCGGCGTGTCAGCTCCATATCAGCTCCCAGCTCGCCGCAGATGCCGCACCATGCGCCGTGATCGTGGGCGCATTCGATAGTTCTCTGGATCATGCGGAGCACCGCCTCGTGATGCGGGTCGTAAATATTGTCCAGGGACTGGTTCTGACGGTCGATGGCCAGTGTGTACTGGGTCAGGTCGTTCGTTCCGATGCTGAAGAAGTCCACCTCAGCCGCCAGCATATCGGCAATCATGACAGCCGCCGGTGTCTCAACCATGATTCCCAGCTCCACGTCGCCGAACGGGATGTCCGCCTGTCTCAGCTCCTCCTTGACCTCCTCCACGATCTCCTTGATTCTCTTCACCTCAGCCACGGAGATGATCATCGGGAACATGATGGAGGCTGTGCCGTAAGCGCTTGCCCGGTAAATGGCGCGCAGCTGCGTCTTGAATACGTCCACGCGGTCCAGGCAGATGCGGATCGCACGGTAGCCCATAGCCGGGTTCTCCTCGTGGGGAATATTGAAATAATCCGCCTGCTTGTCGGCTCCGATGTCCAGCGTACGGATGATGACCTTCTTGCCGTTCATCTTGGAAATCAC
>CALWBB010000147.1 GCA_944375885.1 uncultured Merdimonas sp. | reverse complement strand
CCTGGCTGTAGTAGCTGAGAAGCGGATTTTCCTTTTTTCCCAAATCATGTTCCTCCTTCATTGTACATGGAATCCTTGCTGTCTGCAACCTTTCCGGCTTCGGAAAATTATCTTTGGCATCGCTCCTTGCGGGAACATTAAACATGGTTGTCTGGAAATCTGGAGAGAAATTCTCCCTGAATCACTTGATTTTAGACTTTTTTAGAATAGCAGAGCTGGAAAGAAATGTCAAGCGCAAATACGGCCGAAAATCTTTTCTATACGCAAATACCGCCGAAAACCTTTTCTATAAGCAAATATGGCTGAAAATCCCTGCCTAAAAAAATCAGGGATCCGCTTTGAAAAAACGGATCCCTGCGCCGGGCAGCATATACGGCGTCGGCTGGCCGCCATATACGACGATGCCCGGGAACATCTTTTATCCGGGAACACTTTATGCCCAGGAACAATTTCTATCTTCCCGTGCTTTCCGTTCTCCGCTCTTTCCTTGCGCGTCTGGCGGGAAGGAGAAGGAGGGCTATGATTCCTGCCCCGGCCGCCGCCGATACCCCTGCCCAAAGGCCCGGCTCCGCCTGGTCGGCGGTCTTCGCGGAAGACAGGCGCACAGCCTGGGACTGGACGGAATCTTTCTCCCCTCCTGCGCCAGGGGCCTGGCCGCCCCCGCCGGAATTCCCGCCGGAGCCGGACGCACCGGAATTCCCGCCGGATCCGGATCCGCCTGCGCCCCCGCCAGATGTACCCGCCGGATCCGCCGTCCAGGTCCAGACGCCCGTGAAGAGAACCACCCGCTCTCCCTCCCGTTCGGTGAGCGTATCTTTTGAGACTATGACAGGGCCTTCGCCCCAGCCCTGATAGCCCTGATAGCCCTGGAAGCTCCAGATTCCCGGGGTGGGATCCGACGGGCTCTTAGGGCCGCTGACGCTTTCCTTCCCCGGCATGGACAGCGGCACGCTGCCTCCCATGCGGTAGGCATTCGGATCCTGCGGGAGAAGCTCCTTTACAGACGCCGGAAGCTATGCCCCGGCGGTTCCGCTTACAAACTCATAGACGGCCCGGTACTCGCGCCAGTTGGTGACGACTGTGCCAAAGCCCACATATTCGCCGCCCGTTATTTCAAACTCTCCTATGGGGGTCACTTTGTTCACCTTGTCATTCTCGCCGTCCCCGTAGGTCTTGTTGTTGTAAATATATCCCTCCGCCGAGGAGGTCTGGACCAGGCGGTAGCTTCCCTCAGTAAACGGACTGAAGCTTATACGCCATTCTCATCCGTCTGGCCCGAAAGAAGCGTATCTTTCCAAGTTCCATTTTCACCCTTTATCTGCACCTTAAAATCCGCTCCAGCGATGGGCAGAGTGGGATCGTCCTCATCCACCAGCCGAAGGATCAGCTCATTCCTGCGCGCCACACCCGTGCCGCCGCCGTTATTGATGACATATTCAGCAGGGTTGCCCCAACCCTTTTCTCTATCCGCGCTCCAGGAAGCGTAATTCGACGCCTTCTTCGAGCCGACGATATCGGGATAATAGGTGTCAAATTCGATATAATAACTGACAACATTTCCGCCTGTGACGCCATCATCTCCGAAGATCTGCGGGTAATCTTCTGCATACTCCGCCCCGCGCCCCTCGAGACCTTTGTACAGGATCCCGTTATTATCGTCTGGATCCCCGACGGTTCCGAAATTGCACAGGAAGATCTCATCCTTCTGCCCCGTGCGGTAGATTCCCCAGCTCAAAGGCCGCGCCTTGATTCTCTTCGTAAACGCTTCCTCGGTCTCGTCCTCTTCCTGGGTCAGCTCCGTCATTTCTTCTTTGATATCATATCGCATGGTCCCGCTGCGCTTCGCGTAATAAGTGCCCGCCGGGATACTATATTTATGCCATTCGTCATAATAATCTTCTTCACTCCGAGCCAGGGTCGGGACAGCGGCATAAATCTCTATGCTCTCCAGATCGATAAAGCCCTTCTCCGGGATCGCGTCCCTCACAAGCAGGTTCCTGTGAACCTCCGGGGCACGCTTTTCCCCTGAAACGGTGTCCGAGTAGGTGGTGGATCCATACAGATTCAGGGAGCCGATGGGGTTCACCTCCATCATGATGACCGCGCCTGTGGACTGAGCGATCGGCCAGCCATTCTTCCAGAAGGAATCCACATCGACCAGGTCCATGTTATTCCCGGAACTTGGCGGAAGGGGCTGCTGGAACGAAATCGGTTTTGTTTCTGTTCCGATCTGAAGCTTTTTTTCCACCGGATTTCCCTCGGCCGCGCCCACATCCTTCGCTGTGAATATGGAAGGGAGAGAGACTGTTCCATTAAGCTTCCACACAGTATCCTCTGCGGCCTCTGCGAAGGTAAAGGTGATCTGATCCTCCCCTACGCTCACATAAGCCATCACTTCCCCTTCCGCCTCAAATGGAATATGGGAAAGCTCCTCCCCTTCCCAGTCCGCCGAAAAAAGCTTTCCGATATTTGAGGAAACGCTTACCTCCTGCCCTGCCTGGAACCCTTGTCCAGTCTGGGCGATACTTATCTCAAATGAAAAGCCCAGGCTGTATCCGTCCTTTCCCTCATCTACCTTGTCCGGCGCCGTGATATCCGTAATCTCAATCTTGGCGCCCTCTCCCATCCCGGCGTCCCCCGGCCCCGCCAGGGCCGAGGACGCGCTGACCGGCATAAGAAACAGGCAGGATACCAGAAGCAGGCCCTGCCTTAGCTTTTTCCCGATTTTCAATAACATCTTTTTGTCCATTTCCTTTTCTGTTATGCCATGCTTTCTTCCTGTTCCCGGCTCCCGGCGGCGCAGCACTCCAGGAGACAGAGACGCGCCCTGGCGGCGCTTTCCTCCCGCCTGCCAGTGATGTACTCGCAGGCGTCCAGCTACTCCGCCTCCGGGAAATCCGCAAGGTGTGTCTTTGCCTCCAGGATATACCCAAGTCTCCATCTGCCGGCCGCAGACAGGCTGCGGATCTCCGACAGATAGGGAAGCCCCAGCTTCCAGGACAGGTAATCTAAAAGGCAGAAATCCCTCATTCTTCCTAATCCTCCTCTTCTCTCCTGCGCATTCTGGATACCAGGAAAGCAATCACGAAGATGCAGACCAGCGCAGCCGCGATCAGAAGCTCCACGGGAGCCGCGTCGCCTGTCTGGACAGACCCCGGCTTCTTGGCGGGAGGCTTTTTGCCCTTATCCTTGTCTTTATCTTTATCCTTGTCTTTATCTTTGTCTTTATCTTTGTCTTTATCCTTGTCTTCGTCCTTATCCTTGTCCGGGTCTTTGTCCGGCTCCTGGACATCGCCGCCCTGATTCGGCTTCTCATCCGGCACCCATTCGCTCTTTGGCTCCGCCAGGACTTCATAAGGAGTAGTTCCGCTCTCAGAGGGAAGCCCGATCAGGAAAGGATCGGAACGGAACACACCGTCGTCACAATCCAGGTCTTTTACCTGGGCGATCAGATAGAGGCCGTCCGAAAGCCCCTCAAACACCAGCTGGCCCTGGGCATCCGTGGACTTAAGGCTCCCCGAAAAGCCCTTCTCCAGGGCATAAGCGTACAGCTGCGCCGCACTCTTTCCCCGGCCTGAAGCGGTAGCGTCCCCCAAGGTAATGCCCGAGGCCGCGAAGTCTTCATTCAAAAGCCAGCCTCCCTGGGTGCTTCCCACCTGGTACAGGACGAATTCCGCCCCAGCCAGGTCGATCTTCTCCTCCTTTTCCGTCACTCCATGGTACTCTATCGTTATTTTACCCTCGATCACCTCTGTGGCCTGCGCTGTAAGCGGCAGCGCAAGCAGAAGGGCAAACGCAAGCAGAAGCGTCCGGATGGATTTGCAGTGTTTTCTTAAAATTCTCATTTTCTCCCTCTCCTCTTTATCTTCTTCAGCCTGTTCCTGGTTCTCCACGTCATAAGCTCCAGAAGCGGAACCAAAGGAAGCAGGCAGACCACAATCAGCAGTACCTGGATCCAGAAGGGGATCCGCAGGCCGGTAAGCCTCTCCTGCGCTTCCCGCGCCTCGTCATAGGGGATCCGGTGTCCCCGGATCAGAAGCCTGTGCGTATTGATGGCGTAGGGCGTGCAGGTGACCAGGGTGGCGTAATCCTTTCCCTCCTCGATAGCCAGGGCTTCTGTCTGCTCCGGCCGCACCGTCAGGATCTGGTCTACCTCGTAGGCCAGCGTATGGTTCAGGATCTTCAGGTAAAAAATATCCCCTTCCCCGAGCTGGTCAAGGTCTGTGAACAGCTTCTTGGAAGGCAGCCCCCTGTGCCCTGTCAGCACCGTGTGGGTGGATTCCCCGCCCACCGGCAGGGAGGACGATGGGAAATGCCCGATTCCCACCTGCAGGACGGCTTCCTCCGTGGAATGGTAGATGGGCAGGCGCACATCGATCTTCGGGATGGAGATGTAGCCCATCATCCCGTCTCCCCGCAGGTTCAGGAGACTCTCATACTCTGCGTTCTTCTCCTCATCCGTCACCGTCTGGCGGAAGACATCCGCGAAGCTCCCCGTGCCGACGCCAAGAAGCGTCTCGTTGTAGGCCTCCGCCGCCTCCCACATATTTTCCAGCTCCTCGGGTTCCTCCTGCAAAGCGCTCTGGTCATAGTTGTCCACTATGGTCGTGCTGTTCAGCTCATACAGATAATTGCTGACCACCGGGTACAGCAGCACGCACAGAGCGATAAGGGCCACAAGCAGCCGGAGCAAATCCGCCTTATAAAATTTCTTCTTTTTCTTCATGCCTCTTACGCTTCTTCCCCACGTCTTCTGCTGTACAGAAAGCTTACAGCCGCAGCGGCACGGAGAGGGCAGCAAACGCCGCGCGGACAGCCCGCTTCTGCGTCCTTTTGCCTTTTACTGCTCTCTCCCTGACGCTGCTCCGGAATCCGCCCTCCCCGGGACGCGCGGAAAACCAGAAGGTTTCCGCGCGTCCCGGGAGGGTTTCCTCCCGATGCCCGTTCAGGTATCTCTTAACTGCTGTCTTCTATGCATCAGCCGCTCTCAGCGCCTGGAGCCTTCGCCCCTTACGCCTCGTCCTCACGCTTTCTGCTGTGCATGAAGCTTACCGTCACTGCCGCCAGAAGGCCCAGGCCCGCCACAGTGAAAATCACGGTTCCGATTCCGCCGGTATTCGGAAAAGAAGACGTGTATTTATTCATAATGGTGACGGTAGGAGAATTTCCGCTACCCGCCTGGACTGTGTCACTGCCGGGTTTGCCATCACATTTATACTCTACCGTGCAGCTCTCAAGAACTCCTGTAGTATCATCAAACTTCGGGGTGAGCGTTATCTTTACATCAGCATCCAGCTTATTATATCCGCTCGGGGCTTCCGTCTCCTTTAACCAGTAGGTTCCGGCTTCCAGGCCCTGGATTTTGATAATGCCATTCTCAGGTGTGGTGAAGGTGTTTTTAGTCGCAGTACCCGGAGCTGTAGTATCACCTGGGAAAAGATAGGTGTCGTTTTCCTTAGCGATCAGACTAATCTCAGCGTCGCCTGCGTTGCCATTCTCATCCGGATACAGTTGGAATGTCGCGCCGCTTAACCCTTCCTGAGCCTGGTTTATCTTTTTGATGTCAATCTCAAAGATACGAAGCTCGACTATGTCCTCCTTGGAATCGTCTGTAGAGCCGCCAGTGCCAGTACTACTATTATTCGACGGATCGTTGCTGAACTCTACCTTCGCGGAGTTTTTATTGGTATCGGTTCCTACGCCGATTACCGCACTCTTATTCAGGGTAGCGGTGTAGGTGACGGAAATCTCAGCGCCTACCTGATCCTTGTAGGAAGTATAGAAATCGTTCAGGGTGATTTTGATCTGCTTGGGATTACCCTCATAGTTCTGCTCCAGTGTGTAGGTTTTCCCTGAACCTTAGTGATAGTATAAAAATAGTACAAAGTAAAGATGCCATGTATACCTAAATCATGTATGATAAGAAAGATGATATGA
>CALWBB010000146.1 GCA_944375885.1 uncultured Merdimonas sp. | reverse complement strand
GGCCCCGGCGGAGGCGTGCTCTGTCAGATAGTCGATAATGAGGGCTTTCCGGATGGCGGGGGCTGCTTTAGAAGCCTTTGCTGTTCCAGAAGAGGCTTTCTTCGTCTGCCCGGCCGGCTGGAGCGCCAGAGCCAGGATAGTCCGTTCCGGAGAGAATTCCTGGGTGATGGAAGGGACAGGCAGCCCCTGTTCCTTCCACACACGGAAAATATTCGGCAGGCCGCTTCCGGTGCGCTCTCCCACGTCGATGAGGTTGAACATGCGGCAGAGGGCGGCGTTCCGGGGATCGGAGATTCCGCCGCCGCTGGCGTTCTCAATGGCGATGCGAAAGGATCCCGGATTGGAAAAACGGATTTCTTCCCTGGTCTTTCGGATGGAAACGCCGATGGAGCTACTGTAGTCAGCGTTGATAAGGCAGTTGGTCAGGGCTTCCCGCAGGGCGTCCTGGACCGGGGCCGGTTCGGCAGGAGAGGCAAGAGCGCGGCTGACGCGGAAATAAAAATCGTACAGGCTGCCGCTCCAGTCGCCGGAGGAGGAGACAATGCGTCTTGCCCGGTTGAATTTTCGGGCGTCCTGTTCCGAAACCGTCAGATCCTGGTAGTCCAGGAAATAGCCGGAAAATTCCCGGATGATTTCATATTCGTATCCGAACATGAGAAGTCCGGCGGCAGTCGGACAGAGGCTGCCGTCAGGCGCTTTTGCCGCAGCGCCCAGCTTGTAGAGAAATTCCGGGGTATCAAGATCCTGCCAGATATGCTCGGGATGTCTCAGAATCATGCGGGAGCGGTAGCGGCGGATGGCGTCAGGGTCGAGGACATGAAGGCCAAGTTGGAAGAGGGGCCGCATATCTGGGGATTTCCGGGAGGCGTCCCGGAATATGGCTTCCACCTCTTCTTTGGAACAGCGGTAGTCCCCTTCGCCGTTTCGCTGGTAGGTGCCGGTGAAGGGATTTCCATCGATATAGACCGGGCGGTCCTGGCGTTCTGCCCGGGGAACCGTGATGGCGACAATCTGGCAGCCCTCTACCGTCTCCACGGAGATGTCCTGATCGGAGAGAATGTTCACGCTGGCCTTTTCCGGGCGGTTCAGAAGTTCCAGAAATTCCTCGATCAGACGCCCGGGATCCGGAAGGCTGATCGGGCGCAGGGATTTGTCCGTCTCCTCCACGACGCCCAGCAGGATAATGCCGCCCAGCGTGTTGGCAAAGGCGGAGTAGGTCTCCCAGATGCTTTTTGGCAGGCCGCCCAGGGCCTTTTTCGCCTCAATCCGGTTATTTTCCCTGTATTGCTCCAGCCTTGAAAAATCAAGCATAGAAGGCTTCCCTCCTGTTCTTTAAAATCCAGAAAAGAAAAAGAGAGGCCGGAACCAGGCAGAAGGCTTCTGCCCGGTTCCGCAGCCTCTCCCAAACTGCAGCTTATACCTCTTCTTCGATATCCACGTCCTCTGCGGCTACCATCTCGTCATACTCCGCCGCGTCCAGCATCTGGTCGAACATGTCGGCCACCGCCTCGTACTCGTCGTCGTCCTCGATATTGTCCAGAACCGGGGAACCGGTGCTGGTGTCATAGCGGTAAAGGTAGACCTCGCCGTCCTCGTTCTCGCCGTTCTCGTCCAGAGGGAGAAGGGCGATATAGTCGCGGCCGTTCACCGGGAAAATCGTGAGGATCGCGCACTCTACCGTCTCGTCGTTGTCGAGGGTCAGGGTGACGGTGATGTTGCCGTCGCAGGCGTCGCAGTTGCCGCCGCAGGAAGTGTTGTCGCATTTATTGTCTGCCATACTGTTCTCCTTTTTCTTCTGAATAAAAATAGTCCGGGCACCCTTGTCTATGGAGGGTATCTTTACTCTATCAGAAACGGCGGGGAAAAGCAAGCCTTTCGGAAGAAGAATGGGTAGACCCTTTCTGAAAATCGTGCTATAACCTGACTTTTACACTTTCAGAGATAAAAAGCTCTGCATTTCCCATAATAAAGGGATCTGCAGGGCTTTTCTTCTGTTATGCTCTATCTCCTTAATCCCATTTCTGAAAAGAAACGTTTAAAAATTTCCTGCTTTACATATGCATAATAAAAATCAGTCCCGAACGTTTCCTGTATCTTCCTGTAATCTGCCGCTACCTGGTCTTCTGGACTGAATTTCAGACTCGGCACCAGTTTCCCTGTTTTTTTATCCGGTATCTCCTGGTATCCGATCCTTCCACCTACATCCAGCAGCCTTACGTACCCTCCCTGTTCGATCAGGCAGTTTGCCGACCTTAAACAGTCTGCAATCCGTTCGGCCGAGAGCCTCTTTTCCCCCATGGAATGCTGAATCATCCGGACAATCACCAGTGCTGTGAAACAGATCAGGAAATGCGCCCGGATATGTTCCCGGGTGTTTACATAGATCGGACGGGCATCCAGGTCGCTCTTCATGATCCGGAAGGATTCCTCGATCCTCCACAACCCATGGTACACGCTCCGTATCTTTTCTGCATCGTAGCCCATTTCACTGGTTATGATCGCAAAATATCCATCATACAGCGCGTCTTTTTCCGCTTTCTCCTGATCCACCACAGATACCTTCGCAACCTGCCCCTGGTCCAGGATCTCCCCCGTTTCCTTCAGAACTGTTTCCTCTTTCAGATAACGGTCTTTCCCGTGTACGATGCCATATGCATTATTTTTGGTGCTCCTCTCTGCCCTTTTCAGTTTCTCTTCCCGCTTCTTCGCTGCCATCTGCGCATCCGCCTTTGACCAGTAAAGTAGCACCTTCCTCATCCGCCTGACTGCTTTCTTCCTTTCCACGCGCTCCCCATCCTGTTCCTCGAACTGGATTTCGTGCCCGGTGTACTCTTCCGTGATCAGCTTCCAGCGGTAATCCCCGCTTTCTGAAACATGCCAGCCTTCCGGGTCAAAAAGATTCTCCCGGTAACGCTTCCCTTTTGTTCCCTTCAGGACCTGGGAAAACACGTAGCCGTCCCCCTGGCTGCACAGGAGGTCGATGTTATGGGAGCAGTTCATCCCCTTATCCGCGACCACTACAGTACGTCTGATGCCATACTCTTTTTTGAATCCGTCCAGATTCTCCTTCAACGTATCAGAATCGCTCATGTTCCCGCGGAAGACATCCATGCAGACAGGGATCCCGTTCCCATCCAGGAAGAGCCCCATCTGGATGATCGGTGTCAGCTGGTGCTCTTTTGAGACCCCTTTCTGGGCCAGGGCGGGCCCTTCCGTCTGCCGTCCCCGACGGTCTGTATAAACCTCATCCGGGTCTGCGAAGTCCTTTTCCGTATAGTAGTTTGTCACATCATAAAAAGAGTATTCCAGACTGCGGCCGGTCAGTTCTGTCACCTTCCTGTTCAGATACTGCTGGAGGTCGTAGAAAAGGCGGTCAAAATGGTCCAGTGCGCGGTAGATGTCCGGAAGTTCGAACTCGCTTCTCAAACCATAATAATTCAGAAGCCTGGCGGCCGCCTCCCGTTTGGAGGAAGGGTAGAGGATCCTGTCCATGATAAGATAGCGGAACACCTCGTTCAGGGAATATTTCCCACGGAATCCGGAATGTTTCTGGTAATCATTCATGAAGGAATCAATTTCCAAAAGGCGGTATACGGATTCCGGGAATTTATACCCGTAATTCAGGAGACGGTTGTGATCGGAATACATCATTTTCGAAACCGGAGTCCTGCTTTGAGGGACCTCTTTTTTCTTCAGGCTGTTATTGCACGCATTGACCTCGTTCCAAAAAGCCTCCAGATCCGTTTGGTCTTCCAGGTAGCCGAAGCTTTTGACTGTCCGCTGTTTCGGGGAAGAGTTTGGATAGGGGCGGTAGCCTTCCGTAACGCGGATCTGGGTTTTGACAGTACCATCTTTAAAAGTTTTCTTATCTTTTCTGATCATAGCGTCCGTCCTCCATAAGATCATGGAATATATAATATAATACATTATAGCCTAACAAGAGCATAACATCAATGTTTTTGTAACAAAAAACCCCGGAAGTATTGACTTTCCGGGATTTTAAGCATGGGAAACAGGTATTTATAATGGTAAAAGTGTAAAAGTCAGGTTGTCGCATTTATTGTCTGCCATACTGTTCTCCTTTTTCTTCTGAATAAAAATAGTCCGGGCACCCTTGTCTATGGAGGGTATCTTTACTCTATCAGAAACGGCGGGGAAAAGCAAGCCTTTCGGAAGAAGAATGGGTAGACCCTTTCTGAAAATCGTGCTATAATTGCCGGGTACGGAAGCGTGCGGATGTTTTGCGAGGAGGATGAAAAATGGAGTTTCAGTTTTCAAGGAGGGCCCAGAGGATCCAGGAGGGAATCTTCTCGGTTCTTGACCATAAAAAGACAGAGCTTCTGGCGGCTGGCCGGAAGGTGTACAATTTTTCCGTAGGAACGCCGGATTTCAGCCCGCAGCCCCATATTATGAAGGCGGTGGCGGAGGCGGCCATGGATCCGGAGAATTATAAATACGCCCTGACAGACCGGGAGGAGCTGCTGTCGGCCATGCAGGCCTTTTACCGGAGCCGGTTTGGGGTGGAGCTTGAGAAGGATGAGATGATGTCGCTTTACGGCTCCCAGGAGGGAATGGCCCATATCGCCATCGCCCTCTGTGATCCGGGAGACGTGGTTCTGGTTCCCAATCCGGGCTACCCGGTATTTTCTCTGGGACCGGAGCTGACAGGAGCCGAGATCCAGACGTATCCCCTGTACGCGGAGAACAATTTCCTGCCGGATTTCGCAGATATCCCAGAGGAGACAGCGAGGAAGGCCCGGTTCATGATCGTGTCCTATCCGGCGAACCCGGTGTGCTCTGTGGCGGACGACGCTTTTTATGAAAGGCTGATTGCGTTCGCGAAAAAATACCAGATTATCGTGCTCCATGACAATGCCTATTCGGATATTCTCTATGGAGGACGGGAGGGAAAATCCTTCCTTTCCTATCCGGGCGCGAAGGATGTGGGTATTGAGTTTTACTCCCTGTCCAAAAGCTATAATATGACGGGGCTTCGGATATCCTTTGCCCTGGGCAACCGCGCGATCATCCGGGAGTTCCAGAAGGTCCGCTCCCAGATCGACTACGGGACCTGTCTTCTGGTGCAGAAGGCGGCTGTGGCGGCCCTGACCGGTCCCCAGGAGGCGGTGCGGGAGCAGTGCCGGGAGTACGAGAGGCGGAACCAGGCCCTCTGCGGGGGACTGCGCTCCATCGGCTGGAACGTGCCGGACAGCCAGGGAACCATGTTCGTGTGGGCGCCTCTGCCGGAAGGGTACCGAGACAGCGCGGCGTTTACGCTGGAGCTCATGGAGAAGACGGGCATGATCGTGACGCCGGGCAGCGCCTTCGGCGATCTGGGCGAGGGCTATGTGCGCATGGCGCTGGTGCTTCCGGTGCCGGTGATTGAGGAAGCGGTGGAACGGATCCGGGAGAGTGGAATACTCGGACAGGGAAGCCAGGAGAGAAAGTAATGGATTTCGTGCAGGATATGACGGAGTTTATCTTCATGGAGGATACGCCGCAGAAGGCAGATATGATCTTCATACCGGGCGGCGACAGAGGAGAGCTGGCGGTGACGGCGGCGGGCCTTTTTCGGGAGGGCTATGCGCCCCTGGTCCTTCCGTCGGGCAGGTACAGTAAGCCCGTGGGGCGCTGCCTGATTCCGGGCTATGAGACGGAATGGGAGTTCCTGCGGGATATTCTTGTAAGAGAAGGGGTTCCTGCGGAAAAGATCCTGGAGGAAAAGCAGGCGACCTATACCTATGAGAATGCGATCTATTCCCGCCGGGTGACGGACGCTGCGGGGCTTGCGATCAGGCGGGCGATTCTCTGCCCCCAGGCCTGCCACGCCAGGAGGGCCCTCCTTTATTACAAAATTCTTTATCCGGAGACGGAATTTTTTGTCTGTCCGACGGTGACCCGGGGCATCAGCCGGGATAACTGGTTTCTGGACGGGGAGAAGATCGATGTGGTGCTTGGGGAGCTGGA
>CALWBB010000145.1 GCA_944375885.1 uncultured Merdimonas sp. | reverse complement strand
TATGAAGGATGGAGGCCGGCACGATCTGCCCGAACGCGATCACCACGATGGCATCCGCAGGCGTCTCCTCCAGCGTCTTTACCGTCTCCGGATCCTTCAGCCGTTTTGGCTGGAATACTTTCAGGCTATGCTTCAGAGCCGTCTCCTTCACAGGCGTGGGAGCCAGTTCATGGCCCCGGCCCTTTGGCTTATCCGGCTGGGAGACCACCAGGGTAATCTCGTGGCCGGCCGCGATCAGCGCCTCCAGCGTCCCCACGGAAAAATCCGGCGTTCCCATAAAAATCAGCTTCATGCTCTCACTCCTCGTCTTCGTCCTCCGCGTTCCCCACTTCGTAGAGATCGCCTTCTACCTTGTCTACATACATGATACCGTCCAGGTGATCGAGCTCATGGCAGATGGCCCGGGCCAGAAGCCCTTCTCCCTCCACCTCATAGCGCTCCATCTCCTCATTCCAGGCCTCCGCCCTCACATGATTCGGCCGGGTCACGGCGCCCGCCTTTCCCGGTACGCTTAAGCAGCCCTCGCTTCCGGTCTGCTCCCCGTCCGCCTCCAGGATACGCGGATTGATCATGGTATAAGGCGTGCCGTCCACGTCGATCACCACGACGCGCTTGAGGACTCCCACCTGGGGGCCCGCCAGGCCCACGCCCTGCGCCTCATACATAGTGTC
Organism: uncultured Merdimonas sp.; assembly: GCA_944375885.1. Lineage (GTDB taxonomy): Bacteria > Bacillota > Clostridia > Lachnospirales > Lachnospiraceae > Laedolimicola. Next base: position 5,309 of record CALWBB010000145.1, on the reverse strand, counting down.
GTACATGTCCTGGATGAGCTCCCGGATGCGGGGCGTCACCTCCTTTACCTCCCGGCACTTCTTGCGGAGAATGTCGTCTCCCAGTTCTCTGATATTTCTGATAGCCATTTTCTTCCTCCCATGTCAGAATGGATTTACAGGATCCATGTCAAATTGTATATTCAAAGCCCGGAGCCTCTCCTCCCGGACAAGCTCTGGCTCCAGTTTCTCTTTTACCGACAGCAGCGCGGATAAATCAGCGGATTTCAGGTACAGGATCTTGCGGTACACGTCTTTGAGCCTGGCAAGGCCGGCGTCCGCCGGGCCGATGAACTGAAGCCTTCCGCCGCCCGCCGTCTTTCCCGCCGCTTCCTGGGCCAGCGCCCTTACCAGCTTCGCCCCGGCCTCCAGCTCCTCTTCCTTTTCCGACATCAGGTAGAGGGCCATCAGATGGGCCGCCGGCGGGTACTGCATCAGGCTCCGGTACGCCATCTCCTGTTCAAAGAAGCCCTGATAATCCTGGGCCGCCGCCGTCTGCACGCTGTAATGCTCCGGGCTGTAGGTCTGTATCACAGCCGTCCCTCTCTCGCTTCCCCGGCCTGCCCTTCCGGCCGCCTGGGTCAGAAGCTGGAAGGTCCGCTCCGAAGCCCGGTAATCTCCCGCGTAGAGGGACAGATCCGCCGCCAGAATTCCCACCAGAGTCACTCCCGGAAAATCATGGCCCTTCACAATCATCTGGGTGCCCACCAGAATGTCGGCCTCATGGCGGGCAAAGGCCTCCAGAATCTTCTCGTGGCCGCCCTTTTGCTTCGTAGTGTCGAAATCCATGCGGAGCACCCGCGCCCCCGGAAATTCCTTCCCGGCCAGCTCCGCCACCTGCTGGGTTCCCGCCCGGAACGCCCCGATATAGGAGGAGCCGCAGGAAGGGCAGCTCTTTACGGCAGCCTGCTGATATCCGCAGTAGTGGCAGACCATGCGGCCTCCCCCGTGGAGGGACAAAGCCACGTCGCAATGTGGACATTTTATCACATGTCCGCAGGCTCTGCAAGAAACAAAGCCCGCGTAGCCCCGCCGGTTCAGAAAGAGCATCACCTGCTGGCCCTTCCTCAGCCGATCCTCCATTAGCTCCCGGAGCCTGGCGCTGAAGATGGAGCGGTTGCCCAGCCGCAGCTCCTCCCGCAGATCGATGATCTCCGTCTCCGGCAGCTCCCGCCCAGGTGCCCGCATGGGAAGCTCATACAGCTGATACGCTCCTGTCCTGGCCTTCTCATAGGAATCCACCGAGGGCGTGGCCGAGCCCAGCACCACGAAGGCTCCGCTCATGCGGGCCCGCTCGATGGCCGTCTCCCGGGCGTGGTAGCGGGGCGCCGTCTCGCTTTTGTAGCTCCCCTCATGCTCCTCGTCGATCACGATAATCCCCAGCCGGTCAAAGGGGGTAAAGAGAGCCGACCGGGGGCCGATCATCACCCGGACCTCCCCTTTTCTAGCCCGCTCCAGCTGGTCGTAGCGCTCCCCGGCGGAAAGCCGGGAGTGCAGGATAGAGACCTGATCGCCGAACCGCCGGTAGAACCGCAGCACCGTCTGGAAGGTCAGGGCTATCTCCGGAATCAGGACGATGGCCTGCCGTCCCTCCTCCAGCACCGCCGCGATCAGCTCCATGTAAATCTCTGTCTTGCCGCTGCCTGTGACGCCGTGGATCAGGGAGGGCCTTCTGTCCCCCTGCCTTGCCCGGGAAAGAATCCCGTCCACCGCCGCCTGCTGGGCCGGATACAGAGTGACCGGATGCGCCTTTACGTCTGAGGGCTTCACCGGATTGCGCAGCATCGTGTCCGTCTCCACCCGCAGGATTCCTGCTTCCGACAGAGCCTTCACGGTCTGGGCCGTGATTCCAAGCTCCTTTAAAGCTGTGCTGTAATCCAGCCAGCCGCCCACGCGCCCCGCCGTCTGCTCCTGGGCTTCCTGTCCGTCCGCTTCCTGCCCGTCCGTCTCCTGCCCGTCTTCCTTATCTGTCTCCAGCAGGGCGTCCAAAAGCCGGAGCCTGGCCGTCTGATGCTTCCGCGAAAGCACAGCCCGGCAGCTTTCCGCCTCCTCTTTGGAAACCGCCAGCACGATCCTGCGGCGCACCTTCTCCTGCACGGCGCGCCGCACCGGAAGCACCGTTTTCAGGGCCTGGTTCATGGTAGAGCCGTACATGCGCTTCATCCAGGAGGCCAGGGCAATCAGCTGGCCCTCCAGCGCGATTCCTTTTTCCACAATCCCCAGAAGCTCCTTCATCCGGGCCGGATCCCATTCGCACTCGTCCGTCAGCTCCACCACGTAAGCGGTCAGCACGCGCCCGCCGTTTCCAAAGGGCACCCGCACCTGCATCCCGGCCTCCAGGGAGGCCTCCAGCGCCTCAGGCACCCGGTACTGAAAGGTCCGGTCCAGCTTCTCCAGCGAAATGTCTACGATCACATTGGCGTATTTCACTTCTTTCCAAGCTCCTCCAGGACCTCCTGAATCAGCACCCGCTCATCCATCGGATATTTGACCCCCTTGATTTCCTGGTAATCCTCATGGCCCTTGCCCGCCAGTACAATCACGTCGCCGGGCTGTCCATGCGCAATCACGTAGCGGATCGCCTCCTTGCGGTCGATGATTTCCACGTATTTTCCGTCCGTCTTCTCGATTCCGGTCCGGATATCGTCGATGATCGCCTGGGGCTCCTCGAAGCGCGGGTTGTCTGAGGTGATCACCGTCAGATCCGCCAGGCGGCCCGACACCTCGCCCATCTCGAACCGGCGCAGCCTCGAGCGGTTGCCGCCGCAGCCAAAGAGGCACACCAGCCGTTTCGGATGATATTCCTTCAGGGTCGTCAGAAGGCTTTCCAGGCTCATGGCGTTGTGGGCGTAGTCGATCAGCAGGGTAAAATCATCCGATACCTTCACCTTCTCGATGCGTCCCTTGGTCTGGGCCGCCTCCAGGGCCGCCAGCACATCCTCCTTCCGGATAGTGAAATGGCGGCAGACCGCGATGGCCACCAGGGAATTGTACACGCTGAACCGGCCGGGCATGTCAATCTCCACATCCATGTCCGTAAGGCCCGACACCCGGTAAGCCACGCCCAGGAAGCCGGGGCGGTTCACCAGCTTCACGTCAGAGGCCCGCAGATCCGCCTTTTCCGAAAATCCGTAGGTCTCCACCTGGCAGGTATGGCCCTCCAGAATCTGCGGGCAGTGCGCGTCGTCGATATTCACGATTCCCACCCGGCACTGGCGGAACAGGCGGCTCTTGCACTCCAGATACTCCTCAAAGCTCTCATGCTCGTTGGGCCCGATATGATCCGGCGCCAGATTGGTAAAGATCCCGATATCAAACTGGATCCCCGCCGTCCGGTGGAGCTTCAGGCCCTGGGAGGACACCTCCATGACCGCCACCTGGCAGCCTGCCTCCACCATCGCCGCGAAGTACTGCTGGATCGTGTAGGATTCGGGCGTCGTATTGCTGGCCGGGATGTGCCGGTCGCCGATGAGCGTCTCGATGGTTCCGATAAGGCCCGTGCGGATCCCTGCATGCTCCAGAATCGAGCGGATCAGAAAGGTCGTCGTCGTCTTCCCCTTGGTGCCGGTGATTCCGATGGTCTTAAGCTTTCTGGCCGGATAGCCGAAATAGGCCGCCGAAATCAGGGCCAGGGCGTAACGGGTATCCTTCACCCGCACCACGCAGATGCCCTCCGGCACCTCCACCGGCCGCTCCGCCACGATGACTACCGCCCCGCCCGCGGCGGCTTCCGCCGCCGCGTCATGGCTGTCGAAGACAGCGCCCCGGATGCAGACAAACATGCACTCCTTCGAGACCATCTTCGTATTATAAATCAGTTCGTTTACATTTACGTCCACACTGCCGCTTACGACCTCATACTCCAGGTCCTTCAGCAGTTCCCTCGCTGCTCTCATCCTTCTTATTCTCCAATCAAAATATCGTATGCCGTCCGGAAGCCCGCCCCCGGCTCCAGGCTCTGCTCGTCAAACTTATCCTTCAGCTCGCCCGCAAAGCCCATATTGTCGCACCGGCCAATCCAGGGTTCCAGGCAGATAAAGGGCGCTTCGCCGCCTGCCGGCGCCCAGATTCCCACGCTCAAAGCGTCCGGGCAAAGCATCGTCACCAGCTTCGCGCCGTCCGCGTCCACAAGGCCTACCTTTTTCACCTGTCCATGGTCGAAAATCAGGGCGTCCTTGTCAAAGGTATGGGCGTCCACCGGGTACGTCCCGTCCGTAAGCTTCAGAGTCTCCGGATGCTCCGCGTCCACTGCGGCCGCCTCCAGGTTGATAGATACACGCTCCAGGCTCTCCTGCCCGTCGAAAATCAGAGTACAGCCCTCCTGCTTCGTCACGCAGAAGCCCGGATGGCCTCCGATGGAAAAATACATCCGCTTATCCCCGGGATTCTCCACCTTCCATTCTACTGTTACACGGTTTCCTTCTATTCTATGCGTAACCTCCAGCACAAAGTCAAAGGGATAGACCTTTTTGCTCTCCTCGTCCGATTTCAGCCTGTGGGTCACATGAGCCTCCCCGGTCTCCACACACGCAAACCTCCGTTCTCTGGCAAAACCGTGCTGCCCCATGGGATACTGCTTTCCTTCATAAGTATAGTGCCCTCCGTTCACCTTGCCCACAAAGGGAAACAGCACCGGCGCGTGCCGCGCCCAGTATTTCGGATCCGCCGTCCACAGAGCCTCTCGGCCTCTCACCTTGTCATAGACGCTGCAGAGCTCCGCTCCGTCGTCGCTTACCTGAATTTTCAGCTTCTCATTTTCTAACACCCGCATCTGTGCCATACCTCTTCCTCCTTCTGCCGCTCTCCGGGCGGCGTGGATATACTTTCCATACCGTTAGCCCGCAGTGCCTATCGGCATTATACCATGTCCACCCTTATTTTCCAATGCTAACGGAGGATTTTCGATTCTCTTAAGCCTTTTTTAAGTTTTACGCTATTTTTTTATGGTTAATTTAGAAACTGGACATACTTTGAACACATTTGGGCATTATAATAAAGCACAGATAGTTGATAAGACATCACTATCTCCCCCCTCATAAGAAAAGGAAAACCGTCCGGGAAACCGGACGGTTTTTCTCTGGGCAATTCTCTCTTAGCGCTCTTTTACCTGTATATCCTCCCCTGTCTGCATACAGCCGGAACTTTTCTCTTGATTTTTCTGCGGGGTATGCTATAATAATTTCATTGGAAATCTTCTGTAGCAGAAAGGAATATGCAGATATAGTTCATCGGTAGAACGCCAGCTTCCCAAGCTGGAGAGGCGGGTTCGATTCCCGTTATCTGCTGTCAGA
>CALWBB010000144.1 GCA_944375885.1 uncultured Merdimonas sp. | reverse complement strand
GCTTATGTAACGCAGGAGGTGCCTTGGCATCTCCTGCCGCCGTTTTGGCGGGGGTTTTCAGAGCTTTCGGAGGTACAGCTTCTGCGCCGCGCTCAGGCACTGGTACAGAAGCATGGCCAGGACGCAGAGGATCACGATGGAGGTCAGCACCAGATCCAGCTGGAAGACCTGGCTTCCGTAGATGATGAGGTAGCCCAGGCCCTCCCGGCTTCCGATGAATTCGCCGATGATGACGCCCACGAGGCAGAGGCCGATGTTGACCTTCATGGTGTTCAGGAAGATAGGGACGGAGCCGGGAAGGATGACCTTGGAGAGCACATCCTTTTTATGTCCGCCCAGAGTATAGATGAGCTTCGCTTTTTCCGGATCCACCTCCAGAAATCCGGTGTAGACTGTCAGGATGCTTCCGAAGAGGGCCACGGACATGCCGGCCACGATGATCGTCCGCATATTGGCGCCCAGCCACACGATGAGGAGGGGGGCCAGGGCGGATTTGGGCAGGCTGTTTAGAACCACCAGGTAGGGCTCCAGGATCCGGGAGAGGGAACGGCTCAGCCACAGCAGCACTGCGGCCAGGACGCTGACGGCAAAGACGAGAAAGAAGCTGATCAGCGTCTCCAGCAGGGTGATGCCGATGTGCCGGAACATGGAACCGTCCGACGCCATGGAGAGGAAAGTCTCTGCCACCCGGGAGGGGCTGCTGAAAATGAAGGCGTCGATGAGCCCCAGGCGGGCGGCGGCCTCCCAGAGCACAAGGAAGGCCAGAAAAATCAGAATGCGGACCAGGGTGACGGTCCGCAGTTTTTGCTGCCGTTTTTTCAGGAAACGCCGCTGGGCGGCTGAGGGTTCAGGCATGGGAGTTCAGCTCCTTCCAGATAAGATTAAAATAGCTTTGGAATTCCGGGGCGCTTCGGGCGCCCATGGGGGTACGCTCCTCCATGTCAAAGTGGATGGGAACCTTTTTGCGGATCCGCCCGGGCCGGCTGGTGAGCACCAGAATCTCGTCGGCGGCGCTGATGGCCTCTGAGAGATCGTGGGTGACCAGGATGGCGGTCTTTTCCTCCCGTTTGATGATTTCATAAATGTCGTTGCAGACGGAAAGACGCGTCTGGTAATCCAGGGCGGAGAAGGGCTCATCCAGCAGCAGGAGATCCGGCTCCAGGGCCAGGGTACGTATGAGGGCCGCCCGCTGGCGCATGCCGCCGGACAGCTGGGAGGGCCTGGCAGAGCGGAATTCGGAAAGGCCGTAGGTCTCCAGCATGGAATCGACCTTTTGCAGGCGATCCGGCGTCATTTTTTTCTGTATTTCCAGGCCCAGGGTGACATTGCTGTAGACGGTGCGCCATTCAAAGAGATGGTCCCTTTGCAGCATGTAGCCGATATTGGCCTTCGCTTCCTGAAATGGGAGGCCATACAGAGAGATCGTCCCCTCTTCCGGCGCGAGAAGGCCGCAGATGAGGGAGAGCAGCGTGGATTTGCCGCAGCCGCTGGGCCCCACGATGGCGAGAAATTTTCCCGCGTCCAGGGAAAAGGTGATGTCGGACAGAGCCTGGGTTTCCCCGTCTGCCTCATGGTAGGAGAAGCTTACATGGGAAAGCTTCAGCAGTGGGTTCATGGGAATGCCTCCTTATTAGCTATGGTATATTTTATGAAGCCCTTCCCCTTTTGTGAGTGATGCAAATATGATACAATTCTGATGCAGAATAAGGGAGGAAGCGGAAGAGATTTTCCAGGATTGGCAAGGGGGAGGCAGAAGATGGTACGCATTCTGGTGGTGGAGGATGAGCAGGCGATTTCCAATCTAATCGCGGTAAATTTGAGAAGGACGGGCTATGCCTGCGACTGCGTCTATGACGGTATGTCTGCGGCGGACGCTCTGGAGGAGGGGGCCTACGACCTGGTGCTTCTGGACGTGATGCTGCCGGAGGTGGACGGTTATGAGCTGATGGGCTATATCGCGCCGCTGGGGATTCCAGTCATCTTTCTGACGGCGAAGGCTTCTGTGGCAGATCGGGTAAAGGGGCTGCGGCTGGGGGCAGATGATTATCTGACGAAGCCCTTTGAGATCATCGAGCTTTTGGCCCGGGTAGAGACGGTGCTGCGCCGCTGCCACAAGACGGAGCAGTTCCTGACCGAGGGGGATCTGGTGATCGATACGGCCTCCCGGACTGTGAAAAAGAACGGGATGGCGGTAAACCTGACCAACAAAGAATATGAGCTTCTGCTTTTGTTCGTGCGGAATAAAAATATCGCCCTGTACCGGGAGACGATTTACGAACGGATCTGGGGCGGAGAATATACGGGAGACAGCCGTACCGTGGATCTCCATGTGCAGCGGATGCGCAGGAAGGTAGGCTGGGAGGACAAAATCGTGACGGTCTACAAGGTGGGCTACCGTCTGGAGGGATAGAAGAGTGAAATTTTCCTGGAAATTATGCGTGTCCGTGCTGGCGCTTTCCATGGCTGTCACGGGGATCGGGGGCTACGCCCTGTTGTCGGCCCTGTTCCAGTCCGCGTACCGGCGGGAGATTAAAGGCGCGGCGGAGGAAAACAGGATGCTGCAGTATTCCTTTGCGGCCTACTGGAGCACAGCCCTGCGGGAGGGAAGCTCCGGCTTTCCGGAGACGGATGTGCGGCGGACCGCCCAGGCCATGCAGGAGGGGATGGCAGGGACAGAGCTTTGCTTTCAGCTCTATAACCGGGAGGGAAAGGAGCTTTATGACAGCGGGGCGGCAGAGCTTCTGGGACAGGGCCAGAGGGAACAGCTTTTCCTGGCCGCGTCGGAGGAGACACGGTCCCGGATGCTGGTGGAGACGGAAGACGGCTATGGCCTGGCTACGGTGAGTACGCTCCTTCTGGAGGATGGAACTTTGGTGTATCTGGAGACGGACCGGGATGTGACGGCGCTCTTTACGGAGCGGCGGGAACAGTACGGCATTTACCGCTGGTGGATGGCGGGCCTTGTGCTTTTGCAGGGCCTGGGCAGCTATCTGCTGGCGGCCTGGCTTCTTCGGCCCCTGGGGCGCCTTTCCCGGGCGGCGCAGCGCATCGCGGGCGGGAACCTGAAGGGCAGGGCCCGGGTGGAGACGGGAGACGAGATTGGACAGCTGGCGGCGGATTTTAACCATATGGCAGATAATCTGGAAAAGCAGTTCCGGAAGCTGGAGGACGCGGCCCGCAGGCAGGAGGATTTCATCGGGAGCTTTGCCCATGAGCTGAAAACCCCGCTGACCTCCATGATCGGCTACGCCGACATGCTGCGGAGCCGGGAAATGGGCCAGGAGGAGCGGTTCGAGGCGGCCAATTATATCTTTAAGGAAGGAAAGCGGCTGGAAGCCCTCTCCTTTAAGCTTCTGGATCTGCTGGTCATCCGCCACGGAGAGCTTACAAAACGGCCGGCTGACGTCCGGTGGCTGGCCCAGGAGCTGGGCGGGGTGCTGGAGCCTGTGCTGCAGGGGACAGCCATTAGGTTTCAGGCCCTTGTGGAGGAGGGGCAGATCCCCATGGAGCCGGACCTGATAAAGACCGTCCTTCTGAATCTCCTGGACAATGGACGGAAAGCCATGGAGGGCGGCGGCACGCTGCAGCTTCTGGGACGCTTTGAGCAGGAGAAAGGCCGGGAGGGCTTCGCCTTTTATGTGAAGGACACAGGAAAGGGAATGCCAAAGGAAGAGCTTTCCCGCATTACAGAGGCTTTCTATATGGTGGACAAATCCAGAGCCAGGCGGCAGGGCGGCGCGGGTCTGGGCCTTGCCCTCTGCGCGGAAATTGTAAAACGGCACAGGGGACGCCTAAGCTTTCAGAGCGTGGAAGGCAGAGGGACCCTCGCCCGGGTCTGGCTGCCGGCGGAAGAGGAAAAGAGCTGCCCGGGCGGCCCGGAGCATGGGACGCGGCGCGGCAAAGAAAAAGACGGGGAGGTGTGAGCATGGGAAGACGAGTCCGGGCTTATCTTGCCGCAGCGCTTGGCTTAAGCCTTGCGGCGCTTGCGGGGTTTGGCCTTCCCGGGCTTTTGCTTGCAGCCTGGGATGAGCAGCAGCTGGGCCGGGTGGAGCAGGAGGAGGCGCCCCGTCTGGTGATTTCTGAGCAGCCGGAGCTTACGATTGTGGAAAAGGTGCGGCTGCTCCAGAGGGATTCCTCGAATTCCATGCCTCTCCAGCAGGGGAAAAATTACCGAAGGGATACGGTTGAGGAAAAGATGATGGAAGAGCTGGATGCTCTGGCGGCAATAGGGATCGAGGGGCTCCCCGCCGGAGAACTGGACGTGGCTTTCGCGGAGGTGTTTTTTGTGATGGATGTGGAGGGAGAGCACTCGTGCATCATCTGGAATGCCCAGCTCTACCAGAAGGAAAGAGCAGCAGGATCGCTGGCGGAGCTGTACCTGGACGACGAGACGGGAAAAATCTTAAGCCTTTCCTGCTATGGACTGGAGGGGCTTACAGCGGAGAGCGTGGAGGACGTAAAGAAAGCGGAAAGCCTTATCTATGACTTTGCGGATTATCTGGACTGCCATGTAGCGATGACCGATATGACAGATCTGGCGGGGCTGGGCTATACGGGCGTCTCTGCCGCTATAAGCTATGGGGACGAGAGCGGGCTTGAGATGCAGTACCGGTTTTATGTCTCCAGGGAGGAAGAAGTCCTGTTCCTTGGACCATGGGAATCGCACGGGGAAAATGCGGAAACCGGAATGCAGACAGAGACGATACAATTTTGATGCAGCTTAGGCTTAGAATGTCTTCCGAGGTGAGGACATGACAAGAGAACGGGAAGTCGGGAGACGGAGACGGCAGGAACGAAGGAAACAGCAGAAACGGCTTTGCAGAACGATGTTCGCCCTCTGCCTGCTCGCGTTTCTGCTGGGGGTATTGTGTGGAAGGCTCGCATTCGCGAAAGAAAAAACGGTTTCCGGGCAGGAGGAGACGGGAGGAGAGGAAGACGCGGGAGCCATGGCTGGCGGGGCCCCCGGGACGGCTGGCGGCGCTCTTTCTTCCGGACAGGCGGACAAAGCGGACTGGAGGCTTACGCTGGTGAACGCTTCCCATCCCCTGGAGGACGGCTATGTGCCGGAGCTTGCGGAAATCGAAAACAACTATTACTTCGACGCGCGGGCAGTGGGAGCCCTGCAGGAGATGCTGGCGGACGGGCGCAAAGAAGGGCTTGACTTTTGGGTATGTTCGGCTTATCGTACCATAGAGAAGCAGACGGAGCTCTACGAGGACAAGGTGCGCCGCCTGGAGGCGGAGGGAATGAGCCGCCAGGAAGCCCTTTCCGGGGCAGCGGCAGTGGTGGCCTATCCGGGAACCAGCGAGCATAACCTGGGGCTGGCGGTAGACATCGTGGCCCGGGACTACCAGCTGCTGGATGAGCGGCAGGAGGAGACGGCTGAGCAGCAATGGCTGATGAAAAACTGCTGGAGATATGGCTTTATCCTGCGCTATCCCACGGATAAGACGGAGGAGACAGGCATCATCTACGAGCCCTGGCATTACCGTTATGTGGGTCGGGAGGCCGCGGAGGAGATTACGAGGCAGGAAATCTGCCTGGAGGAGTATTTGGGTTATGAATCAAGTCAATTACCAGAAGGAACTGGACAAGGTGATACAGAAGCTTACAGAGGAAGGCCGGACGCCGCGTCTTCTGCTGCATAGCTGCTGCGCGCCTTGCAGCAGCTATGTGCTGGAGTACCTGTCGGAATATTTTTCGATCACAGTTTTTTACTATAATCCGAACATCTATCCGCCGGAGGAGTTCGGAAAACGGGTGGAGGAGCAGGAACGTCTGATCCGGGAGCTGCCGGCGAAGCATCCGGTATCCTTCCTGGAAGGCCCCTATGAGCCGGAGCGCTTTTACGAGATGGCGAAGGGACTGGAACAGATCCCGGAGGGCGGCGAGAGGTGCTTTCGCTGCTACCGCCTGCGGCTTCTGGAGACGGCCCAGATGGCCCGGGCCGGAGGCTTCGATTATTTCACCACGACCCTTTCCATCAGCCCCTTAAAGAACGCGCAGAAGCTAAACGAGATCGGCGCCCGCCTGGCGGAGGAATATGGCGTGCCCTATCTTTTCAGTGATTTCAA
>CALWBB010000143.1 GCA_944375885.1 uncultured Merdimonas sp. | reverse complement strand
ACGGACGAAAAAAACAACGAGAATCAATGTGGGAATTAAAGTATTCCTGCTTTCTTGCTTAAGATGAGCTTCAAAATTGTCCTATTCCACAGGCCGCTCCAGCCTTGCCAGCGCTTTCCGGAAGGTGAAGTAGAAGGCGGCAGCGGTGAAGGTCACGGCCAGAGTGTCGGTGACAGGCTCTGCCAGGTAGACCGCGAAGGTCTTATTGTCTGGGAAGAGCACAGGCATCAGGTAGATCAGCGGCAGCAGCAGGACGAATTTGCGGACAATCGCCGCGATAGCGGACATAAGCGCGTTTCCTATGGAGACGAAGGTCATCTGGCAGGCCATCTGGATTCCAAACAGGAGAAGGGTAGCCAGGTAAATGCGCAAAGCCGGGGCGGTGAAGCCGATAAGGGCTGCGTCGTTGGTAAAGAGTGACGCGAACAGATGCGGGAACAGCATGACAAGAGCCCACAGCAGAGTGGAATAAAGACAGTCTGCTCTAAGAAGCAGCCAGAACGCCTGCTTGACGCGGCCTGTGTTGCGGGCGCCATAGTTGTAGCTGATAATGGGCTGGGAGCCCTGGCCTAAGCCCTGCAGAGGCAGCATGGCGAACTGCATGACGCTGGAAAGAATGGTCATGGCGCCCACAGCCATATCTCCCCCGTAGGCCTGGAGGGAGGAATTGAAGCAGATATTGACTACGCTTTCACTGGCCTGCATGATAAAGGTGGAGACTCCAAGAGCCAGGCTGGGAAACAGAAGCTGCGGACGGATCCGGAAGTACCGGGCCTTAAGGCGCAGGCTGGTCTTTTTTCCGGTCAGGAACAGCAGCACCCAGGCACAGGACAGGGCCTGGGAGATGATAGTCGCCAAGGCGGCGCCCTCTACCCCCATATTAAAGCCAAAGATCAGGATGGGATCCAGGACGATGCTGGTGACGGCGCCGATGAGTACGGAGAGCATGCCGGTTTTGGCGAAGCCCTGGGCTGTGATGAAGGCGTTCATACCAAGTGTCAGCTGGACAAAAATGGTTCCCACCGCATAGATATTCATATAATCTACCGCATACTGAATCGTATTTTCGCTGGCGCCGAAGGCCATCAGAAAATCACGGTTCCAGATCAGAAGAATGGTGGTCAGGAAAATGGAGATGACGACCTGGGCCACAAAGCAGTTGCCCAGAGTAGCCTCTGCGGATTCATAATCTTTCTTTCCCATAGAAATGGAGGCCCTGGGCGCGCCGCCGTTGCTGATCAGGGCGGCGAAGGCCGAGACGATCAGGATCAGGGGCATGCAGACGCCCACGCCGGTCAGGGCCGTGGCGCCCACGTCCTTGATGTGGCCGATGTAAATGCGGTCCACAATGTTATAGAGCATATTGATAAGCTGCGCAGTTACGGTGGGAAGTGCCAGACGTGCAAGAAGCTTTCCTACGGGTTCGGTTCCAAGAAATTCTCTGTCATTGTTCATCAGTATACCTGCTTTCCAGTCCGTCTCGGACATTTTTCAAGATTTTTTCAGTGAGTGCCTCATACTGGTCAAGCTCCTGGGGGGTCAGGCCCTTTGCCAGCTGTCTGCGGAAACGGTCTTTTGCCCCGTCGATGCAGAGGATGATGCCGCTGCTTTTCCCAGTCAGGGACAGGTGTATGCGTCTCCGGTCGAGCTGATCCGGAAAACGTTCCAGATACCCTTTCTGAATCAGAGATTCCACGCCCTGGGAGACATTCCCTTTGGAGAGCATCCGCAGTTCCGCGATATCGGCGGCCGTATCCAGGCCGGGATTGTTGTGCAGGAAACTGATAATAGTGATTTCGATGCGTGAAAGGGAATAATTCCGGCGGATATCGTCCATATGCCGTCCATAGAGCTTTTCCATTCCACGGTTGAGCAGGAGAAGACTGGTGATCTGCGGCATTTGCTTTTCATTCCTTTCTGGCAGCGCCAATACGGCAGGAGGCTTTCCTTCTGCGGCGCCGTCATTTGCGTCTCTGTTTAAAAGTTCTTATTAAAACAATTTCTTTCGGAACTATTATAGCACAGGTGGAAAGCGTGTCAATCCTTTTTCCTGGAATCTAAGCCTGGGATTTGGGATTTGGGATTGACAGGCGGGATTCTTGAAGATACAATAGTTGTATACACAACAGTTGGAGGTGCAGCTATGCTGATACGTCTGTTTTCCTATATGGGAAAATATAAGAAATACGCGGCGCTTGCCATGCTCTGCATTACAGTGGAGGGAATCCTGGAGCTTCTGGTTCCGCTGATCATGGCGGATCTGGTGGATGTGGGCGTGGCGAATGGAGACACGGCCTACATATATACAAAGGGAGTGCAGATGGCGGCCTGCGCGGTGATCGCCCTGGGACTGGGAATCGGAAGCGCCAGGTTCGCGGCCCTGGCGGGGCAGGGCCTGGGCGCGGAGCTTCGGCGGGCGGAGTATGAGAAGCTTCAGCATTATTCCTTTTCCAATATCGATCATTTTCGGACATCTTCTCTGGTGACGCGGCTGACCAGCGATGTCACGAATATCCAGAACGCGGTCTCCATGGGGATGCGTCCTTTTTGCCGCGGGCCGGTGATGCTGGTGGCGGCGACGGGAATCGCGTACTCCATCAACCATACCCTGGCGGTGGTCTTTTTCATCGCGCTTCCAGTGCTGGGAGCGGCGCTGTGTGTCATCACCATGAAGGTGCGGCCCCTGTATTCGAAGATGCAGGGAGCCGTCGATACGGTGAACCGCATCATCCAGGAGAACCTGACGGCCATCCGGGTGGTGAAGGCCTGCGTCCGGGGTGATTATGAAATCGCGAAATTTGAGGAGGGCAACCGAAACCTCCGATGCCAGTCGGAGACGGCCTTCCGTCTGGCGGCCCTTAACATGCCGGCCATGCAGTTCGTCATGTATGGCACAATCTTAGGAATTCTGTTTTACGGCGGAAAGCTGATGCAGGTGGGAAATATGCAGGTGGGGGATCTGACAGGCTTCTTAAGCTACGTGCTCCAGATCCTGAATTCCCTGATGATGATTTCCAACGTCTTTCTCCTGATGACCAGATCCGTGGCCTCCGGCGCGCGGATTATGGAGGTCATCGATGAAAAGATCGATATCACGGATGAGAAGGCCAGAGATATTGAGGTGGAGCGGGGAGAGATTTCCTTTGAGCATGTCTGGTTTAAATATAAGAAAGAAGCGAAGGAATATGTGCTTTCGGATATCAGCCTGCGGATTGAGGCAGGACAGACAGTAGGGATTATCGGCCAGACTGGCGCGGCCAAGTCTACGCTGGTGCAGCTGATTCCCCGGCTCTACGAGGCCGGGCAGGGCATCGTGAAGGTGGATGGCATTCCGGTGCAGGAGTACCCGATGGAGCGCCTGCGGGACGCTGTCGCCATGGTGCTTCAGAAGAATACCCTCTTTTCGGGCAGCCTGCTCTCCAATCTGAAATGGGGGCGGGAGGACGCTTCGCTGGAGGAGGTGGAAACGGCCTGCCGGATTGCCTGTGTGGACGAGTTTCTGGAGCGTCTGCCGGAGGGGTATGACACAGAGATGGGCCAGGGCGGTGTCAATGTCTCTGGAGGCCAGAAGCAGCGAATCTGTATCGCCAGGGCCATCTTAAAGAAGCCGAAGGTTCTGATCCTGGATGATTCCACCAGCGCGGTGGATACCGCCACAGAACGGAAGATCCGGGAGCGGATGGAGGAGTATCTGCCTTTCATGACAAAAATCATCATCGCCCAGCGGATCTCCTCGGTGCGGAGCGCCGATCAGATCGTGATACTGGACGATGGGAAAATCAGCGACGTGGGAACCCATGAGGAGCTCCTTGGGCGGAGCGAAATTTATCGGCAGATTTACGAATCTCAGAAGGAAGGAGTGGAGCTTTAAATGGCACAGTATCAGTATCATGGCAGCAAAAGGCCAAAGAATACGAAAAAAACGCTGCTGCACCTCCTGCGTTACCTGGGACACCACAAATGGCTGTTCCTGCTGGTGGGCCTGCTGGTCTGCGTCAGCACAGGGGCGAATCTTCTGGGAACCTATCTTTTAAAACCTGTGATCAACCGCTTTATCCTGCCAGGGGATCTAAAAGGCCTTCTGGCTGCGGTGGCGGGTATGGGAATCATGTATCTGTGCGGGGCTTTGGCCTCTCTGGCTTACAGCCAGCTGATGATCAAGTCGGCCCAGACCGTGATACAGGAAATCCGCCGGGATCTGTTCGTTCATGTGCAAAGGCTGCCGCTGCGCTATTTTGACGCCCATACCCATGGAGAGCTGATGAGCCGTTTCACCAATGATGTGGACACGGTGCAGGAGGCCATGAACAACAGCTTTGCCATGATCATTCAGACCTTTCTGACTTTGACGGGAACCGTGATCATGATGATGGTCTTAAGCCTGCGCCTGTCCATGATCGTGGTCGTCTTCCTGGCGCTGATGTTTGCTTTTATCCGTTTCAACGGCAGCCGGAGCCGGAAATATTTCCAGAGGCAGCAGGCCCAGCTGGGCCGGATCAACGGCTTTGTGGAGGAGATGATGGCGGGCCAGAAGGTGGAAAAGGTCTTCAACCATGAAAAAAAGGACTTCGAGAATTTCTGCGTGCTGAATGAAAACCTGCGCCGGGAATCCACAAGCGCCCTGGCTTATACAGGAATGCAGGTGCCCACAGTGGTCAGCCTTTCCTACTTTAACTACGCGGTTTCGGCCTGCGCAGGCGGACTTTTCGCCTTGTCGGGCCTGATGGATCTGGGAGGCCTGGCCTCCTACCTGGTCTATGTGCGTCAGAGCGCCATGCCCCTGAATCAGTTCACCCAGCAGGTAAACCTTCTGATGACTGCCCTTGCGGGCGCGGAGCGGATTTTCGACTTGATGGAGGCGGAGCCGGAGGTGGACGAGGGAGACGTGACCCTCTGCCATGTAAAGGAGGAAGATGGAAAACTGGTGGAGACGGCGGAGCGCACCGGCCATTTTGCCTGGAGAGTGCCGGAAGCGCCAGGAACGCCGGAAGTGCCGGAAGCGCCAGGAACGCCGGAAGTGCCGGAAGCGCCAGGAACGCCGGAAGTGGCGGAGATGCTCGGGACGCCTGCGGCCGCCGGTTCCGGGACGCGGTTGGTTCCGCTGAAAGGCGACGTGCGCTTTGACCAGGTGGTCTTCGGCTATGTGCCGGAGAAGCAGGTGTTAAATGGCATCTCACTCTACGCGAAACCGGGACAGAAGATTGCCTTCGTGGGCTCCACCGGAGCCGGGAAGACCACGATTATCAACCTGATCAACCGGTTCTACGAGATACAGTCCGGCACGATCACCTACGATGGCATCGATATCCGGCGGATCCGAAAAGACGATCTGCGCCATTCCCTTGCCATGGTGATTCAGGAGACGCATCTCTTCACCGGAACCATCGCGGACAATATCCGTTACGGAAAGCTGGACGCCACCGACGAGGAGGTGCGGGAGGCGGCCCGGATCGCCAACGCGGATTCCTTTATCCGCAGGCTTCCGGACGGTTATGACACCATGCTCTACAGCGACGGCAGCAACCTGTCCCAGGGGCAGCGCCAGCTGCTGGCCATCGCCCGGGCGGCCGTGGCGCGGCCGCCGGTCCTGATTCTCGACGAGGCCACCAGCTCCATCGACACCCGGACTGAGCGGCTGATCGAGAAGGGAATGGACGCGGTCATGGAAGGCCGGACGGTCTTCGTGATCGCCCACCGGCTGTCCACGGTCCGCAATTCCAAGGCGATCATGGTGCTGGAGCACGGCGAGATCATCGAGCGCGGCGACCACGAGAGCCTGCTGGAGCAGAAAGGACGCTATTACCAGCTGTACACAGGGCAGTTCGAGCTGGAGTAGGCGCACAATACGGAAAGGCGGGAAAGGTATGCGAAAGGAAGCGATCCGGGAGATCCTGCACAGGCTGGATCTGGAGCGGAAGAAAATATTGGGGCCCAGGCTTCATGAGCTGGGCCTGACTGTGGGGGAAGGGCAGGGGCGGACTCTGCTCTGCCTCCTGAAGGAAGGGCCTATGACCCAGAAGGAGCTGGCAGATCTCTGCATGCGGGACACGGCTACCGTGTCCCGGAATCTGGATAAGCTTGAGAGGGCGGGCCTTTTGACCCGGGAGAATAATCCTGAGTCCAGGCGCTCCTTCCTGATCTGCCTGACGAAGGAAGGAGAAGAGAAGGCGCGGCAGGTGCGGCAG
>CALWBB010000142.1 GCA_944375885.1 uncultured Merdimonas sp. | reverse complement strand
TAAAGACCCGCCAGCTGACCCATACCCGGATCACCCGCGCCCTCTGCCATATCCTCCTTGGCCTTACTCAGGCAGAGCTGGACGCGCGAAAGGCCGCCGGCTGGCCCGTATACCTAAGGGCCCTGGGCTTTCGGGAAAGCGCCCGTCCGCTCCTTGCGGAAATCAAAAAAAGAAGCGCCTGTCCGCTTCTTGTGAAAGCGGCAGACGCTTCTTCGATCCTTTCCCCGGAACAGCTCGCCCTTTTTGAGCAGGACGTATTCGCAGCCCATGTGTATGAGGCCGTAAAAGAGAACCGCCGGGGCGGGGCGCCGATCCATGAGTACACCCGCTCGCCCATCGTGATTCCCTAAGATCCGCTGTCCCCTATAGGATATCGGCTGCCCCTACAGCTCAAGCCATCCCGGCAGAGGCAGCGCCATAAGCAGGAACGGCAGGAGCATCCACAGATAAAGCAGCCAAGGCCGCAGACGCCCCAGCAGCCAGCCGCTGCCCAGGGCGAAAACCAAAGGCGGGCCCAAGGTAAGAAACGCCGGTATAAGCAGCGTGTCCCAGCCGTACCAATGAAACATCCGGCCGTAAAACACCGCCGCCAAAAGGAGGACAGCCAGTGTAAGGAGCACAGTCCCAGCCAGGGCAGCGCAGCACCGCACCAGCCCATAGACGAAAGGATTCACAGGCGCAGCGGAAGTCAGAACCGCCCTTCTCCGCTCCGCCCTGGAAGTAAAAAATGTCAGGAAAAACAGGGCTCCTATCCACAAAAGAGGAAGCATCCGCCTTAAGTAGTCACAAAAGCTCCAGGAAGAAAATGGCGCAGTGTGGGATACTCCCAGAATCGTCACGCGGTTCAGCACCTGCCAGCCGTAGAATAAGAGCGCCAGCAAAAGGCCGGCAAAAAATCTGTTGCAAAGCAGCCGTTTACACTCATATCCGAATATTTTACGCAAGGCTTAGATCCTCCTTTGTCAATCCACAGGCATCCAGAAAATCCTGATAGGTCAGATAGGGATTCATGGGGTCTATCTCCCGGTTGAACAGTCCCTTTAAAATCTGATCCATCGCTTCCTCGCCGCCTGCCAGGGCCTCCGCCTTTAGGATCTTCAGAGGCATTTCACAATACTGCCGCACATACGTCAGGCTTCCTGTAATCTCCAGCTGCTTCTCTTCTGGCAGCATCTCCAGATACTCCGGGTTTCGCACATAAAAATTCAGATAGTAATCATCTACCGCCTGCTGCCACTGATCGACATAATGTTCCTGGGCGTACGCTTCTCCGTAAAGCTCTTTGGCGATACGGTAAGTCGTATAAACCGTGAGGCCCTCGGCAGACCAGGGGCTGTCCGGCTCAGGCACATCAAACATATTGCCAAGGCCCCACCACTGGTGGACCAGCTCGTGGATCATGACCTCCCCGGCTCCCGCGCCCTTGTCCGTATTGGAAAGATTCGCTGCGGTAAAGTCCGCCTCATCCAGCAGGCTTGCCCCGTCTGTGGCATAGCCGCCGCCAGATACCCGGCTCTGAATGAGCTTGAGCTTGCCGCCAGAGCCAAAGGACAGGCGGCCATAATGTTCTGTGCAGTATTCCACCACAGCCTTGACGGCGTCCGCCGCTCCGGCAGCCTCCATCACAGCCTGATGCCTGCGGCCATAGTAGAATTCTATGGTAAACCCATCCGCCTCAATCTCCTCCCGCACATAATCGCCTGCATAGAGGATGCCGCCGGTGCCGTTTTCCTCGTAACGCCATGTCCTGGTTCCGTCCTCATGTTCCACAGTGACCCGGGCGTCGCTGCTCCCAAAAGGAATCACCAGCATGGAAGCCGGCAAGGTGATCTCCACAGCAGCCGGATACCCGTTTTCGTCTGGCAGGACATTCAAAAGGCGCGGAGAGAGGGCCGCGTTTTCCAGGCACAGATATGCTCCGCTGATCTCGGCTCTGCCCTGCATGGTGGACATCATACGGTTTTCCTTGGGAAATCCCGCGTATTCCATCGTCAATTCCACCTGCTCCCCGGCAGGGATGGACACCCGCAGCATGGCTTCGTTATATTCCTGGTAATCGCTCACGGAAAAAGGTACCTTCTCTCCGTTTACCTGAACCTTTGTGATCGCATAGCCCGGCGTAACGCCAAAGGCCGCCTCCCAGTCCTGGCCGGATGTATTCTGAAACTCATAGGCAGCCCGGCCGGACAGGGAGCCGGCTTTAACATCCGGGAATACCCAGGCGCTGCGCCCAGTGCAGACGATCCCCTCTGCATAAGGCATTTCGTAAAACGACATCGCCGTCTCGTCCAGATTGCTGCGATCGACAAAGGGCTGGGCGGCGTAAGCAGTCCCCGATACGGCCAGAAGGAGCAAAGCGGCGGCCGGGCGGCAGGCCCGGCGGGCGCTCCGGCGCAGAGAACCCAGGATTCCTTTCCCATACTGCCGGATACAGAGCCAGGAAAGGATCCAGATTCCAAAAAGCGCCGCCAGCCATGTCAGGCGCATATACGCCACAGAGCGGAAAATGCGGAAATTGGAAAAATCATCAGACAGCGCCCATACACAGGGATTGAGCCAGCAAAGCTGCCAGTTATCCGCCCACACGGTAAGGCTTAGGGCGGCAAAAGCGGCAAAAAGAATCAGGGACAAATCCGCCCGGCGGGTAAACTGATACGCGGCGGCGGAAGAAAGGATCCCAAGCGGCAGGGCAAGTCCCATCAGGAGCAGGTACGCCAGCAGATAGTCTGCCGCGCCAAATACCGCGCCTATCAGCCGCCAGCTGACAGGCAGCCAGAGCAGCATCGTAAGTCCCAGGGTAAAAAAAGCCCCGGCAAACAAAGCCATCAGGCGCTGGAGCGCCATGCAAAGCGGGGAAACCGCCGCGTCCAAAAGCACATCCACGCGGCTGCGGGAAGCCCTGTCTAATTCAAAGATAGTCAGCAGCCCGAACAGGATGCCGCCTGCCGCGCCTCCGGCGATGGCCGGATTGGCAAGATACATAGAAAGCATTGTGCTGGCGTCAGCCGTTTTATAGAGGCTTAGCCCAAGCGCAGGGGAAAGCGCCGTCAATCCCGCTGCCAGCCAAGTAAGACGGCTTTGCAAAAGCCTTCGAAGCTCCAATCGAAACAGTCGGATCGTTTTCATAGCGCAGCCCCCCTGGAAATCAGATAAAGATAGGCATCCTCCAGGGACGGCTCCTCTTCTCTTGCATACGCAGGGAGCCTGTCCGCCACTGCGCGGCACCGGACGCCATGGCTCGTATTGACCCGCGCCGTGATATGCAGCCCCTGCTCCCAAGCGGCATCTTTTTCCCAAAAGGCGCCCACATGCCCTGCCGCAGCCTGAATCAGTTCTTCCGGCGTGCCGCTAAACAACACTCTGCCCTGATTCAGTACTATGAGCCGGCCGCATACTGCCTGAACGTCTTCGATGATATGCGTGGAGAGCAGCACCAGCCGATCCTGGGCCATGCGGGAGAACAGGCTTCGGAAATGGATGCGCTCCTCCGGATCAAGCCCCACCGTAGGCTCGTCAAAAACCAGGAAGGAAGGCTCTCCCAAAAGCGCCTGGGCGATTCCCACCCGCTGACGCTGGCCGCCGGAGAGCGTGCGGATTTTCGACTTTGCTTTCTCCTCCAGGCTGACAGCCTTTAAGACTTCCCGAACTGCCTTTCCCGGGCTGCGTAAGCCCTTCAGGGCAGCCATGTAATCCAAAAACTGCGCTGCTGTCAGCTCGTCGAACAAGCCGAAATCCTGAGGCAGATAACCCAGCCTGGATTTCAGCTGACGCTCTGTCTTGATAAGAGGCTGGCCGTCTGCCAGGATGGAACCGCCCGTAGGCAAGAGGGCGGCTGTCAGCAGCTTCATCAAGGTAGACTTGCCTGCGCCGTTGGGCCCTAAAAGGCCGATCAGGCTTGGGGACTCAAGCGAGAGGTTCAAATGCTGCAGGGCCTGTTTCCCGCCAGGATAAGTCATACACAGGTCTTGAAGTTCCATTTTCATAGGTTGATATCCTTTCTTTTAGATTTCAACCCTAGAATACTCCGCCTATATGGAGAGAACTTGAAGACCATATGTGTTTTATATGGAGATTTTTTCAAAGCAGACGCTGGCCCGTACGCCATCGGCAGTATTTTCTATCCGGCATTTTGCTCCTTGCCGTTCCAAAATCACCCGCACCAGATAGAGACCCAGGCCGCTTCCACCTGTACGGCGGCTGCGGGACTGTTCTTCCCGGTAAAAAGCTTCAAACAGATGCGGCAAGGCCTCTGTCCCAATATGAACGCCCGTATTTTCTATTGTAAACGCGGGGCAGCCTTCTTGGAAACCAGACCAAATCCGGATTTCTTCTCCTTTCGGAGAATAAAGCGCCGCATTGGAAAGCAAGTTTCCAATGGCCTTTTCCAGCATAGAAGAAGTTCCCTGCACGATCAGATCAGGCTTCAGATCGGCAGTGACGCTAAGCTTCCTTTGGAAAATCAGATCGGCGTCTAATTCCAGCTGGCGCTTTACGGCCTCGGAAAGATTCACCTCCTCCTGGATGCGGGCTCTGTCCTGTGCCTCGGCCCGCGAGACGGTCAGGATCTCTTGAATCAGATTTTCCATGCGGCCAGTTACCTGAAGGGAACGGGCGAGATACTTCTCTTTGTCCTGGTAGACGCCTATCCCATCCAGCATCCCGGAGAGCTGTCCTTTCAGGATCGTGACAGGCGTCTTCAGTTCATGGGACGCGGCAGAAAAAAAGGCCGTCCTCTGACGGTCCCATTCCCGCTCCCGTTCCATTTCTCCCCGGAGCGCCTCATTCGATGCTCTCAGTTCACGTAAGGCACTTGAAAGCTTCCCGGCCATCTGATTAAGGCTTTTTCCCAGATATCCAATCTCGTCCTGGCGTTTTTCCTCACATGCCCAGCCAAAATCCAGCTCTGCCATCTTCCCCGCGATCGCGCTCAGACGGACAATGGGGCGGGTAATATATCTGGAATAGAAGGAAGCGCCCAGCAAAGAGAACAAAAGCAGAGTCAGCAGCAGCCACGGAGCCATCTGCATCATAGCCCGTACCGCCAGATTCTCTGCCTTCAGCCGCGGCGTGACATAGAGTGTGTATACGTCTGGCTGGTCAGAAAAGACGACCTCCGTCGTAATCGTGGCTTGTTCAGACATCGTGACCGTCACCGACTCCTCGTACGCGGACCAAACCGCAGACTGCGGTTTGGTATTAATAAGCTCCCTGTCCGGGCCAGCCAGTATCACGTCAGCGCTACAGTCCCGGAGAAAAGCATCCAGGACCGGGCCGCAGTCCTCCATGGCGGTATCCGCCAGTTTTTTTGCCAGCGCGTTTACCTGCCCAGCGAGATCGTCATTGAGCACGGCAGTATAGGTGCTGGGAGCTGCCCAGGCAATCAAGCCAAAGGTAATGGCGCCTGCTCCCAGAAGGAGAAGGGCCGTGATCAAAAAAATGCGGACAGTCAGGCTTCTACGGATTTTCTTTTGCAGCACGATACCCCGCCCCCCTCACTGTCTCGATGTAATCAACACCCAGCTTGCGCCTCAGATTTTTTATGTGGCTGTCCACCACGCGCTCATCGCCAAAGAAATCATACCCCCACAATTTAGCCAAGAGGACTTCACGGGTAAACACCCGTCCAGGACTGGAAACCAGCGCCTGGAGCAGCTCAAATTCTTTTGCAGTTAAATCCAGGGGCCGGCCTGCCAGGACCGCCTCCATTCCGTCCAGATTAAGGGTCAGCTCCTGGTAATGGATACAGCGGTTTTCCTCCGCTCCTCCTGCGGTACGACGCAGGACCGCCCGGATTTTCTGCAGCAAAACAGGCATCGAGAAGGGCTTTGTCACATAGTCGTCAATCTCCAGCTGAAATCCCCGGAGCTGTTCTTTTTCCCCGTCCAGAGCCGTAAGCATCAAAATCGGTACCTTCGACTCCCGGCGTATGAGTTCACATACGCGAAAACCGTCCATTTTGGGCAGCATAATATCCAAAAGCACCAGATCAAAGCTGTCTTTTTGAAACTTTTCCAAAGCCTGGGCCCCGTCCCCCGCAAGAGCCGTCTCATAGCCTGCATCGCGAAGGTAGGCTTCTAAAAGCTCCTGAATGTCCGGTTCATCTTCTATAATCAATAATTTTTTCACCTGAAACACCTCGCTTTCGCTCAGTGTACCACAGGATTGTGGATTTATCGTGAAGAAATTCTTAAAAAGCAAACTCCAGGATCTCCTCCGCCTTTTCCAGCCGGTACGTGGCCTCAATCCCCTCCGGCGAGAGGCAGCCCCAGAGCACCAGGGCGTGATCGACCCCTGCAGACCGGGCGCAGTCCATATCATAGGCCGTATCGCCAAAGTACAGCACTTCCTCTGGAGCCGCCCCGGTGCGGCGCAGATACTCCAGCATCGGATCCGGGTAGGGCTTGCCTTTTGGCGTATCGCTGGCCGTCACCACCCAGGG
>CALWBB010000141.1 GCA_944375885.1 uncultured Merdimonas sp. | reverse complement strand
AACTCTCTGGTACGGAAGGTGAAGTTGCCCGGCGTGATCTCGTTGCGGAAGGACTTTCCGATCTGAGCGATGCCGAAGGGAACCTTCTTTCTGGAGGTTCTCTGCACGTTCTTGAAGTTTACAAAGATACCCTGGGCGGTCTCCGGGCGGAGATACACAGTATTCTTCGCGTCCTCCGTCACGCCCTGGAAGGTCTTGAACATCAGGTTGAACTGACGGATATCGGTAAAATCATGCTTGCCGCAGGAGGGGCAGGGGATGTTGTGCTCGTCGATGTAGGCCTTCATCTCCTCCTGGCTCCAGGCGTCTACGGAACCCTCGATCTCTATGCCGTGCTCCTCGTTGTAATCCTCGATCAGCTTGTCGGCGCGGAAACGCTCCTTACAGCTCTTGCAGTCCAGAAGCGGATCTGAAAAGCTTCCCAGATGTCCGGAAGCCACCCATGTCTGGGGATTCATCAGAATCGCACAGTCCACGCCCACATTGTAGGGATTCTCCTGCACAAATTTCTGCCACCAGGCGCGCTTCACATTGTTCTTAAGCTCCACGCCCAGATTGCCGTAATCCCAGGTATTCGCAAGGCCGCCGTAAATCTCGGAACCCGGATATACAAAGCCTCTCGCCTTGGCCAGAGCCACGATTTTGTCCATTGTCTTTTCCATTATAAACTCTCCTTTTATTTGTAGCTTTTATTTGTAAATAATATAAGACAGTTCAGCCTCCGAGACGGACGCCTCCCTGCTGCCTGTAACCGTCACATGCTCCGAAGGGCTCACCGCCAGAATCTTTCCAGGAACCTTTACCTGTACGGCTTCCTCCAGAATCAGCACGTGGGCCTCTCCTCCCGCAGACACAGTCTCCACATCGGCCGGGTTCCCTTCCGGATCCACATACTCTCCGGAGAGATCATACCCTTCTGCCTCCGCCTCGCCGAGCGTCCCCGCGAACAGCGTAAGTCCTGTATAATCGGCATAATATTTACTCTCGTCAAAAACCAGCTGCAGGGCCGCCACGCCGTCTTCGACCTCAAAAGCTTCCTTCCTGATGTGATCCGCAGCAAAGTTCTGATTATACTCCGCAAGCTCTGCGTCAATCTCGCCCTCCAGCTCCTCCGCGTCGTAGAATTCCTTGTCGAAATCCTCCACGATGGTACTGGTCACCCGGCCCTTCTTATCCACGGAAATCGTATCCTCCTCCGGGATCTTTCCCAGGCAGCCCGCAAACAGCAGAGCGCTGCACATCAGGAGGCAAAAACAGATTCCTTTTCTCATGCTCCTCTCCTCCCGCTCATTTCGGCCCGGAAAGCAGCTTCCACTTTTTCCCGGAACCCGAAGATCCCATATAGTATACCGTCTTTCCCGGGATTTTTCAACCGCTTTTCACACAGGCCTCCAGGATTTCCAGAGATTTGAAATGCCCCTCCATATAAAGATCCCGGTACCGGCGGAGCACGCCTTTCAGTTCTCCCAGTACCTGCTCTGAAACGGTAAAGGTATAAAGCTTCTCGATCGGAGAGGCCGCGATGTACTGAAGCGTGTACAGAGTCGATTCGCAGACGGCAAGCCCATCAAAATCCACCGGACACTCCCCGTTCACCACCAGCACCTTCAGTTCATATATGTAGCGGATCAGCTCATCCGGGATACTGGGCCGCAGAAGGGCCCGTAAGGTCTGGTAGAGAAGCTTCAGCATGGGAAGCTCATCGCTGGCTTCTCTGGTATAATAATCCGCCAGCTCACAGAAATAAAAGCCGTAGCAGGCCCCCGCGAAATCAGCGCTCAGCTCATGGAAATAGTTCCGCGCCTTCGCCTGCATCAGATTATAGGAGCTGCGTCCCTCGTAGACGGTGAAGTCCCCGGTTACAAAGGAATTGCAGATGGCCAGGAGAGGGCTGTTCTGCTTTCTCGCCCCTCTGGCAAAGGCCGTGATCTTTCCCCTTTCCTTTGTCAGAAGCGTAATTCTCTTGTCATAATCACCGTAGGGATAGGCCGCCAGCACCATACCCGTCACCGTGATCATCTGTCCCATACCCTGTCATCCTCCGGTCTGTACGCGCGCCTGCTTCCGGGAACTGTTCTTCCCCGTCTGCCCGCGTCCCTGCTTCCGGGAACTGCTCTTCCCCGTCTGCCCGCGCCAAAGCCCTTCCCTCTCCGGAAGCCCTGCCTGACGCGCAAAGTCCCTTTTCCTCTCTCCAGTCGAGCCCTCTGTACCGCAGGTAGTCCTCCACCGCGCCAGTCAGCTCGAATCGTTCCCATGCCTTTCCTGCCATCCGTCTCTTCGCCCCTGCTCTTCCCGATTTTGATCTGGATCTCTTCTCCATGATCCCTTCTTTGTTAGAATGCCCGGAAAGGTGGTTCTTATCCTGCGAAAAAACTACCAGGCGGCAGGGCCTTGACAAAACGTCCAAAGCCGCTCCGCCCCGGAAGATCAGGCGCTTCCTGCGCTCTTACCTGTCACGTTGTTACGAGTCAAAGTCCTTTTTGTCATAGCCAAAATTCTTGATGAGAAAATCGCTGTCCCGCCAGTCCTTCTTTACCTTGACCCAGAGCTGGAGGTTCACCTTCTCTTCCATCATCTGCTCAATCTCATAGCGGGCCGCGCTGCCGATTTTTTTGAGCATCGCTCCCTGCTTTCCGATGATAATACCCTTGTGGGAATCCCGCTCGCAGATAATCGTCGCCTCGATGTCGCAGACCTTCCCATTTCCCCGCTCCTTCATCCGGTCGATGGAGACGGCGATTCCGTGGGGAATCTCGTCGCTTAGGCAGCGCAGGGCCTTCTCCCGGATAAGCTCGGCCACAATCTGGCGCATGGGCTGATCTGTCACCGTGTCCTCGTCATAAAACCGCGGCCCGTAAGGGAGGTATTTGAAAATCTGCTCAATCAGCGTGTCCGTGTTGTCCCCATTCAGCGCGGATACCGGCACAATCTCGTCGAAATCATACAGCTTCCGGTAGGTGTCGATGAACAGCAGGATCTCTTCCCTTTTTACCGTGTCAATTTTGTTGATGACCAGAATCACCGGCGTGTGCGCCTTCTGAAGCTGCTCCGCGATATGGCGCTCCCCGGCCCCGATAAAGGTGGTCGGCTCCACCAGCCAGAGGATGACGTCCACCTCTCGAAGCGTCCGCTCCGCCACGTTCACCATATATTCACCCAGCTTATTTTTCGCCTTGTGAATACCGGGCGTGTCCAGAAATACGATCTGTCCCTCTTTACAGGTATAGACTGTCTGGATCCGGTTCCGCGTGGTCTGGGGCTTATTGGAGGTAATCGCGATTTTCTGTCCGATAAGCTGGTTCATCAGCGTCGATTTTCCCACATTCGGCCTGCCAATCAGTGTGGCAAAGCCGGATTTCTGCATTTGTTCCATAGGTTATCCTTTCTTAGTGAAACAGGCTCTCCACCCTGTCGAACAGCTCCTTTTGCTCCTCCAGCTTCTTCTCGTTTCCAATGACGCAGATGCAGTCCTGCTCAAGAACCGCCTTCAGATACGGCGCCAGCGCCCGTATCTCTTCGCATCCGCAGGAAAGCACCTCGTCCCGCTCCTTCTGCACGTCTTCTGGCGTAAGCCCCGTCATCCAGGCGCTCATGGAGCGGGCGCCCTTTGCGCTTGGCGTAAGCGGCGTGTCCATGGAGCTGACGGTTCCGATAATATATTTTGTCATATCCCGCTCAGACACGTCGAAGCTCTCGGTGTAATCCACGCTCTTTTCAAAGATCTCATTCGTCTTCTCCAGGTTCGGATCCCGGTAGGACACCAGATAGGCGTTTCCGGTGCGGGCGTAGTTGTTCATACAGCCGTAGGCTCCGCCCTTGACGCGGATATTGTTCCAGAGATAGTCGTAGCTCATAATCGTCCGCAGAACCTTGAGCGCTCCCGTGTAGGGCAGCCCTGCGGCCCGGAAATTGCCTGCCCGGCACACGTACTGAATCTGGGCGGAGGTCTTCAAGCCCTCGTTTTTCTTCTCCGGCTTTACGCTCCAGGCCACAGCTTTCTTTCCGCCTCTGTGAAGCGTAAGGCTTAGCTTCTCCACCTGCTCCGTCAGCCCTTCCAGGCTCTTTCTCTCCGCCGTACAGCTTACGACCAGATTCTCCGGCCGGAACAGGAAGTCCATAAGCTCTGAAAGCTTTTCAGAAATCTCCGGCTGCTTCTTTTCAAACTGGGCGTCCAGCTCCTCGATGAAGCGGTAGAAATCCACGCCTCCCGTCATGTCGGAAAATTCCGCGCTTCCGGAGAAATAGGACATGGCCCGCAGAGCCGCCATGGAATGGCCCGACGTCTGGAAGGCCATCTGCAGCCTCGATTTTGTCTCCGCGATGATCTCCCGCAGCCGTTTGGCATCGTCCGTCTTCGAAGTCATCAGCATCTCCCGCAGCATGGCAAACGCCGTCTCCTGCTCCTCGTACAGCGCCTTGCTGTGAACCTCGAAGACCGGGGTGAAGCTCTCCTCCCCGTCCACGGCATCGTAGCTTCCTACGCTGCAGTGGATGCCGCCGGTGTGCAGGTTCAGCTCCTTGGCAAACTCTCCGTAGGTATAATGCTCCGTGTCCACCTTCCCGAGCACTGCCTTCAAAAGCCCCAGATAGGGAACCAGCTCCACCGGGATTCCTCCCGCCCGGAAAATCAGGCTCACATAGCCGATGCCGTTTGTAAAGAGATCGTGGTACACCAGCTTTGCCTCACCCGCCGTAAGCTCCTCGTTCTGGAAGGGCAGGGCCTCCTTTCCGATGTCCTCCCGCTCAAGAAGCGGGATTTTCTCCAGCTCCTCCTGAGGCGAGGGCTCGCTCTGGTACTCCTTCAGATGTCTTGTGAATTCCACAATCCCTGTTCGTTCTTCCGCAGTCAGGCTTTCCTTATAAGCCGCCAGCTTTTTCTTAAGCGCCTCGTCCTGCTCTGCCGTCAGCCCCCGCTTCGGACGGATGATCACCAGAGAGCCATGGGGATTCTCCAGCAGATATTTTGTAATCAGCCCTTCAAAATATCCCTCTGCCGCCTGCTCCTTCAGGAAAGCGAAGGTATCCAGGGCCTCCAGGTGCAGAAATACGGAATCGTCCTGATAAAGCCAGCTGTCGAAGGCCTGCAGGCCGTACATCAGCCCTGCCGGATAGTTTCCGAAATCAGCCTCCCGGTAGCGGAACTCAAAGTAATTGATGCCCGCCCGCAGAGCCTTCTCATCCAGGCCTTCGCTTACCAGGCGGGCCAGCTCTGTCTCAATGGTCTGCACGAAGGCTTCCTTCTGAGCCTCATTGGCATTCTTCGCGATGATGGAAAAGATGGGCTGCTTTACGCCATTGTCATAAGAGCTCATGATATCATGGCCGATTCCCGCGTCCAGAAGGGCCTGCTTAAGCGGCGCCCCCGGCATGGTCAGAAGCACATACTCCAGCACCTGCATGCCCAGATAGAGCTTCTCATCCAGGGTATCTCCCACAGATTTATTCCAGGAAAGGTAGGTATTGTCCTCCTCGCTCTCCTCCTCAGAGACGGAATACTCCTTCACGATTTCCCTCATCTTCGTAAAGGGCGCCTGCGTGCGGACCTCGGAGTCGATCTCCAGCCTGTCAAAATGGGACAGATAATTTTCATCCAGCCAGGCCAGCTTCTCCGCCATATCGCAGTCTCCATAGAGGAAAATGTAGCTGTTGGACGGATGGTAATAGCGCCTGTGGAAATCCAGGAATGCCTTCCAGGAAAGCTCCGGGATCTTTTCCGGATCCCCGCCAGACTCATTCGCGTAGGTGGTATCCGGGTAAAGGGAGGCCAGCACCTCCCGCTCCAGCACGCCCTCCGGCGAGGAAAAGGCGCCCTTCATCTCATTGTAAACCACGCCGTTCAGGGTCAGCTCCCCGTCCTCCGCCTCCATCTCGTAATGCCAGCCCTCCTGGCGGAAGATCTCCTCTTTCTCATAAATATTCGGATAAAACACCGCGTCCATATAGACATGGATCAAGTTCTGAAAATCCTTGTCATTGCAGCTGGCCACCGGATACACGGTCTTATCCGGATACGTCATGGCGTTCAGGAATGTATTTAAAGAACCCTTGGCCAGCTCCACAAAGGGATCCTTCACCGGGAACTCCCTGGAGCCGCAGAGCACCGAATGCTCCATGATATGCGGCACGCCAGTGTCGTCCGGCGCCGGCGTCCGAAATCCGATGTAAAATACCTTGTTGCTGTCCTCATTGGAAAGCAGGCAGACCCGCGCGCCCGTCTTCTTATGCTTCAGGTAAAAGCCCGTGGAAGCAAGCTCCGCGATCCCGCGCTTCTCTAAAAGCTCATAAGCCTGTAATTCTTCTACCTTCATAATTCTCTCCTGTTCGATTGGATTTGCCCTTGGAAAAAACCAGGGCAGCTACGTTTACACGTCCTGCCCTTGGAAAACCGTGGCATCTGCCACATAGTATATCACTTTTTTCTTTTGTTTAAAAGCGAAACCTTACAA
>CALWBB010000140.1 GCA_944375885.1 uncultured Merdimonas sp. | reverse complement strand
CGCTGTGGGACCCTTCGCGGCGTCCTTTGGGACGTCTATCTGGAAAATGCCCGCTCCAGCTTTTCTGTCATCTCATCTACGTGGGCCTCCGTAATGACAAGCGGCGGCACCAGGCGAAGCACATTGCCTCCCGCCGTGATCACGATCAGCCCCTCCTCCAGAGATTTTAACACAAGATCGTTCGCCGGTCTACCCTGGATTTCCAGGCCCTGCAGCAGTCCCCGTCCCCGGCGCTCCGCGATAAAATCATAGTTTTCCGCGAGGGCGTCCAGCTTTTCCTCCAGATAAGCGCCCACCTGCCTTGCGTGTTCCACGATTTTGTCCTGCTCAAAGATGTCCAGCACCTTCGACACCGCCGCGCAGACGAAGGGGTTGCCGCCGTAGGTGGTCCCGTGATCCCCCGGAGCCAGGGAGGCCAAGGCCGTCTTCTCATCCAGGACAAAGGCTCCCACCGGCACGCCGCAGCCCAGGGCCTTGGCGCAGGTCATGATGTTGGGCGCCACCCCATATTCCTTCCAGGCGAAGGGATAGCCGGTCCGTCCCATGCCGCACTGGATCTCGTCCAGGATCAGCAGGGCGTCGTGCTCCTCGCAGAGAGCCTTCACTCCCTTCAGGAAGCCTTCTGTGGCCGGATAGACGCCGCCCTCTCCCTGCACGGTCTCCAGAATCACCGCGCAGGTATGCTCGCTAAACTGCGCCTTTACGCTCTCCAGATCGTTGTAGTCCGCGAACCGGACGCCCCCTATCAGCGGCCGGAAGGGCTCCTGATAGTGATCGTTTCCGGTGACGGAAAGGGCTCCCATGCTCCGCCCGTGGAAGGACTGGTGCATGGCGATAATTTCATATTTATCCCTGTGTCCCTTTCCGTAAGCGTATTTCCGGGCAGCCTTCAGGGCTCCCTCGATGGCCTCCGTCCCGCTGTTGGTAAAGAAGACCCGGCTCATGCCGCTTACATGCGCCAGCTTTTCTGCCGCCTCGGCGGCAGGCTCGTTGTAATACAGGTTGGAGGTGTGGATCAGCTTGTCGATCTGGGCCTTCAGCGCCTCGTCATAGCCCGGATAATGATAGCCCAGAGCCTGCACCGCGATCCCTGCCGCGAAATCCAGGTATTGTTTTCCTTCCGTATCATAGAGGTACACGCCCTCCCCGTGATCCAGCACCAGCGGATACCGGTTGTAGGTGTGGAGGACATTTTCCTCCGCAAGCTTTATAATCTGCTCCTTATTCTCCATCATAGTAATTCGTCTCCCCTTCGCCAAGAATCGCCGTTCCGATTCCCTTATTCGTAAAGATCTCAAGAAGCAGGCAGTGGGCGATCCGCCCGTCCAGGATATGAACCCTGGATACGCCGTTCTCAATGGCGTCGATGCAGTTGTTCAGCTTCGGAAGCATACCGCCGCCGATATTGCCGCCCTCGATAAGCTTCCGGGCCTCCGCCACATGGAGCTCGGAAATCAGCGTGGAAGGATCCTCCGGATCCCGGCGCACGCCCTCGATGTCCGTCAGGAAGGCCAGCTTCTCCGCGTGGACCGCCCGGGCGATGGCGCAGGCCGCGTCGTCCGCGTTGATATTGTAGGTGTTAAAATCCTTATCCAGCCCCACCGGGCAGACAATCGGCAGGAAGTCCTTCTCCAACAGATCGTAGAGAATTTTGGGCTGTACCTCGGTGATCTCGCCCACGAAGCCGATGTCCTCTCCGCCTGCGTACTTCTTCTCCACCTGGAGCAGGCCGCCGTCCTTGCCGCTGATGCTGACTGCCTTCACGCCCAGCTGCTGTACCAGCTGCACCAGGCTCTTTCCTACC
Source organism: uncultured Merdimonas sp. (assembly GCA_944375885.1). GTDB lineage: Bacteria > Bacillota > Clostridia > Lachnospirales > Lachnospiraceae > Laedolimicola. Next base: position 4,706 of record CALWBB010000140.1, on the reverse strand, counting down.
TTGCCCAGCACCATCTCGGCGATCTCCATGGTTTCCGTGTCCGTCACCCGAAGGCCGTTCACGAAATGGGGCTCCATGCCCACCTTGCCTACCCAGCGGCTGATCTCCTTTCCGCCGCCGTGCACGATAATCGGCTTGAAGCCTACCAGCTTCAAAAGGGTCACGTCCTGGATCACGCTGCGCTTCAGGGCCTCGTCCACCATGGCGCTCCCGCCGTATTTCACCACGATAATCTTCCGGTTGAACCGCTGGATATAGGGCAGGGCCTCCACCAGCACCTTCGCCTTCTCAAGATACGTCTTCATCTCTTCTTCTCTGCTCATTTTTCCATACTCCTCATCTTTCCTGTCGTCCTGCCAGCCCTTTCCCGGCAGCACTTAGTCTTCCTTCAGGCAGCAGCAGCCTTTTCCGCTTCTCTTTGCCTCGTACAGCGCTTCGTCTGCTTTTTTATAAATTTCCTCATAGGAAAGCGTCCCTCCCCCGGCAAGGATCATCCCGGCGCTGCAGCTGACACGGATGCTTTCTCCCTGCCAGTTCACTTCCGAAAACAGACGGATAAATTTCTCTCCTCTTGCCTGAAGCTCCTCCGCGCTGTCATTTCCCGGTATCAGAGCCGCGAATTCATCCCCGCCGACACGGCCCACGCAGACTGCGTCTGAAAAAAATCCCGCCAGCCTTTCCGCTGTTTCTTTCAGGACATAATCCCCGCAGGGGTGTCCGTATCTGTCATTCACGGTCTTGAAATCATCCAAATCCAGCATAAACAAGGCCAGTTTCTCCCCGCTTTCCTCCTGGAAAGCGCAGACCGCGCAGTTCTCAAAAGCGCGCTTATTCAGGATACCTGTGAGCGGATCCTTCTGGAGAAGCTGCTCCAGGCGTGTATTCATTCTGCGGATTTCCTTTCTCTGGGAAAGCTCGATCACCGCATGGCGGCTCCTGGTATAAGAGATTGCAAGAGCCACGATCGTAGTGATCGTCAGGTTAATGATAACTCCCTCCTCCAGCACTGGAGCATTCAGAAGCATAAACAGCCCATACCCGGCTCCAAAGTATACCGTACTGCAGAGCCACGGCATCTGGATAAACATGGCCAGCCCCACCACCGCCGTGACAAAAATGTAGGTCTCTCCCTCCGGATCCCGAACCAAATCATAAGCGTTCAGACCGATATGCCACAGAAAGAAAAAAGCGACTGCCGCGATCTGGAGTCTCCATTGAAGCTTTTCCCCAGAATTTCGCAGCATATACTGCAGGAGCAGGTACACGGCCGCGCTCAAAAACAGAATGCAGTACATGGAAAAATAGATTCTGTTATTCCATGTCCCAAGCCCCGCATTTGACAGGAACAGAACCCTCGCCATGTTAAAAAGCTCCATCCCAAAAATCATAATGCTGATCACAATCAGGGACAGCCTGTTCTTCTGAACCGTATCCTGCCAGAATTCCTGACGGATATTCGCAGGAACGGCAAAAAATTCGTTCAGCTTCTCTCTCATATCCACCTCCGCCGCCGCTTCTTCCCTCTGCCTGCCGCAGAAAGCATTTTCCGCATGGACTTTAAGAACGGTAATCCGCGTTAATCTTCACATAATCATAGGTCAGGTCGCAGCCCCAGGCTGTGGCGCTCTCGGTCCCCAGCTTTACGTCGGCGATGGCTGTCACCTCCGGCTCGGAAAGGATCCGGGTGGCCTCCTCCTCGCTGTAATCCACCGCCACGCCGTTTTCAATGATCTGGATCCGGCCTGCCGCGCTCTCAAAGAACAGATCCACCTTCTCCGGATCGAACTGCGCGCCCGAGTAGCCCATGGCGCATAGGATCCGGCCCCAGTTGGCGTCATGGCCGTAGATGGCCGCCTTCACCAGGCTGGAGGTCACCACGGATTTGCTTAAGGTGACGGCCTGCTCCTTGGTCTTGGCCCCTATAATTTTCACCTCGAAGAGGGCGGTGGCTCCCTCGCCGTCGCCCGCCATCTTCTTCGCCAGGCAGGTGTTCACCTCGCTTAGGGCCTTTGCGAAGGCGCGGTAGTCCTCGTCCTCCTCCGTGATCTCCGGGTTGCCCGCCAGGCCGTTTGCCAGCACCAGCAGGGTGTCGTTGGTAGAGGTGTCGCCGTCCACGGAAATCATATTGAACGTATCCTTCACATCCGCGCTGACTGCACGCTGCAGCAATTCTCTGGATATGGCCGCATCGGTGGTCACGAAGGCCAGCATGGTGCACATATTGGGATGGATCATGCCGGAGCCCTTGCACATGCCCCCGATGGTCACGATCCTTCCTCCGAGCTCCACCTGGACGGCGATCTCCTTATGCACCGTGTCCGTGGTCATAATGGCCTTCGCTGCGGCGGTGCCCTTCTCCGCTCCCGCTCCCTTCGCTTCCCTTAAGAGTGAGATGCCTTTTTTCAGCCGGTCCATGGGAAGCTGCATGCCGATGACCCCGGTGGACGCCACAAGCACCGCGTTCTCCGGTACGCCGAGGACCCTCGCCGCCTCTTCGGCAGTCTCCTCACAGTACCCGTAGCCTTCCGCCCCGGTGCAGGCGTTGGCAATGCCAGAGTTGACGACCACCGCCTGCACGTACGGCGATTCCGCCACGATTTTCTGATCCCATTTGACCGGGGCCGCCTTGACCACATTTGTCGTAAAGGTTCCCGCCGCCCTGCAGGGCGTCTCGCTGTAAATCAGGGCCATATCGTCCCGGCCCTGGTATTTGATCCCGGCGGCCGCCGACGCGGCCTCAAAACCCTTCGCCGCCGTCACGCCGCCGTCGATTGTCTGTATCCTAACTGCTTCGCTCATGCCTTCTTTTCCTCCCGTCCCGCGCGCCGCTTTTGGAAAGCGCGGCCTTACTCGTTAAATTTCACGATATTTTCTTCATTCAGCGTAAAGTCATAGTAATTCAGATCCAGCCTCCTGGTCCAGCCGATGCGGTTCCAGAAGGCGTTCCCGATGTCGTTTTTCGTAAAGGCAATCAGGGAAACCTTGCTGATCTCCTCGGCCTTCAGGGCGTTCATGGCGTAGACCACCATGGCCTTTCCGATCCCCCGCATCCGGTAATCCCGATGGACGCAGACATGATAAAGGCAGCCCCGCCTTCCGTCGTGTCCGCAGAGGATGCTGCCCACAATTTTTCCATCCTCCTCCGCCACCACGCTGGTGGTGGGGTTGCGGCGCAGGAACCGCTCCACGCCTGCCCGGGAATCGTCGATGCTGCGGATCGCAAAACCGCTGATGGTCATCCACAGCGCCCGGACGCCGTCGTAATCCTCCGCTGTCATAGTGCGCACTGTCATAGTCCCGACGCCTCCTGCCTACGGAAACAGGGGGACCAGATCCAGTCCCCTGGTCTCCGGAAGTCCAAACATCAGGTTCATGTTCTGGACTGCCTGCCCGGCCGCACCCTTCACGAGATTGTCCATGGCGCCCATCATAATCACGCGCTTCGTGCGGGGATCGATCTGGAAATTCACGTCCACGTAATTGCTGCCCTCCACCCATCTGGTCTGGGGGCAGAGGCCCTTATCCAGGACGCGCACGAATTTTTCGGAGGTATAGTATTTATCATAAGCGGCCTTTACCTCCTCATAGGAAGCCTCCCTGGTAAGGGACGCATAGGCCGTAATCAGGATTCCCCGGTTCATGGGCACCAGATGGGGCGTGAAATTGATCCGCACCGGACGGCCCGCCGCGTACCCCAGCTGCTCCTCGATCTCCGGCGTGTGGCGGTGGGTGGCGACGCCGTAGGCCTTGATATTTTCATTGACCTCGCAGAACAGATTGTCCACCTTGGCGCCCCGGCCTGCCCCGGAGGTTCCGGATTTGGCATCCACGATGATGGTGTCCGGGTCTATCAGCCCTTCCTTCAGAAGGGGGTAGATGGACAGGGTGGTGCAGGTGGGGTAGCAGCCCGGATTCGCCACGAGCCGCGCCTTCTTAACCGCCTCCCGGTTGATCTCGCAGAGGCCATAGACCGCCTCCGGAATAAGCTGGGGGGACGGATGTTTGATTTTATACCATTCCTCATAGACTGCCACATCCTTGATGCGGAAATCCGCGCTCAGATCTACGATCTTCGTCCTGGAGAGAATTTCTTCATTTACAAGGGACGCGCAGAGGCCCTGGGGAGTCGCTGTGAAAATCACGTCCACTGCCTTCGACAGCTCCTCCATATTGTCATCCAGGCAGCTGTCCTCCACAATCTGAAACATATTCTGGTACACCTGCGCGTACTTCTTATCTATGTAGCTTCTGGAGCCGTACCACTTGATTTCCACGTCCTTATGCCCCGTGAGGATGCGGACCAGCTCCGCGCCCGCGTAGCCGGTGGCTCCGATGATTCCTGCTCTGATCATTCTGTTCTCCTGCCTTTTCTCAAGATTTCTGTTCCATTCTAAACCTGTTCGCCCCGGTTTTCAAGTATTTTTCCGGTTTTCTGCAGGTTTTTAGTATAATTATTCACTTTTAAACGGTATATTAGCACTTTTATGCATAATATGCAAGCATAAATTAGTTTTTATGCCCAAAAAGTTACTATTTACAGCCGATTCAGAAATGATAACAGATGTGTCGTGCTCGCACGTAAGCAGCTGTTATCATTTCTGAATCAGGACTGTAAAGCAGTCACCCCACCCACATAAGCAGTCTTAGCTCCGTAAGGAGCGGGACTGGAGCCTCGTAAGAGGCGACGAGTGCGCATGTGGGTGGGG
>CALWBB010000139.1 GCA_944375885.1 uncultured Merdimonas sp. | reverse complement strand
TTCAGTTATTCATTTAGACTTTGTAACCATTAACCTGTAGTCATTATTGACTACACCATTATTATACTAGGAGGAATCATAATGGAACAGCTTCTGAACTGCCAGGGCCTGACCAAACGTTTTGGCTACAAGACAGCCCTTGACGGCATCAGCCTGACCTTGGAGCGCGGACGCATCATCGGGCTTCTTGGCCCCAATGGAAGCGGGAAAACGACCCTGATTAAGCTGATCAATGGTCTTCTTGCCCCCACCAGCGGCTTTGTGTCCGTAAACGGCTTCCCTCCAGGGCCGGAATCTAAAAAAATCGTATCCTATCTGCCGGAGCGGACCTATTTTAACAGCTGGATGAAGGTTACAGACATTTTAAATTTTTTCTGTGATTTCTATGATGATTTTGACCGGAACCGGGCCTGCGATATGCTGCACCGCCTGGGCATCACTGAAAAAGAACGGCTGGGTTCCATGTCAAAGGGAACCAAAGAAAAGGTCCAGCTCATTATGGTCATGAGCCGGGACGCCCAGCTCTACTGCCTTGACGAACCCATCGGCGGCGTAGACCCCGCTGCCCGGGACTACATCCTGCAGACTATCATTACCAATTATAATGAAAACGCATCCGTGCTCATTTCCACTCACCTGATCGCGGACATCGAAAATGTGCTGGATGATGTCATCTTTATTGAACACGGGCATATCCGCCTTCACGCTTCTGTGGATGAGATCCGCCAGCAGGAAGGGAAATCTGTGGACGCACTGTTCCGGGAGGTGTTCAGATGTTAGGAAAACTGATTAAAAATGAATTTAAGGCCGTGAACCGGCTGATGATCCCCCTCCATCTTGGTCTGATTGCTGTCACGATCATCGGGCGCTTTTACCTGCAGTTTACGCTGTTTGGCGATTCGGGGCTGGCGGATTCCGTCTATGAAAATATCTGGTTCACTATCCTGAACGCCACGCTGATCATGTTTTATATCCTGGCCCTGTTCGCGGCGGCTCTGATTACCGGAATCTATCTGGAAATCATCCGGTTCCGCAAGAACCTGTTCACAGACGAAGGTTATCTGATGCACACCCTCCCGGTGACAGCCTCAGCCCACATCTGGAGCAAGCTTATCGTCTGCCTGGTCTGGACAATCGCTGACGCTATTCTTGTGATCCTTTCGGTGTTCGGCCTGTTCGTCAACATGGATATCCTGCGGGTTCTGCCGGAGGCCCTGTCCCTGCTGTTTGGCACTTTTCCGGATGCTTTCGGAATTTCGGCGGGTTTGGGGATTCCGCTCTATCTTCTGCTGTTCCTGGTGGACTCCGTCAGTGGAATCCTGGTGATTTACATGTGTATCGCCGTGGGGCACAGCTTTAACACCCACAAAATCCTCTCCTCAGTGGGAATCTATGTGGGTATCATGATACTAAGCAGCATCCTGGGCGCGATCTTTTCTGCCCTGACAGGGATGGTGACCTACAGCAGCATGTCACTGGCAGTCACCGTAGACAGCAGTATAAGCGGCCCTGTCACTTTCTGGACGAGCTGGATTTTCAGCATGGTGGTTTCTCTGGCTACAGGCATCATCTGCTATCTGCTGACCAATTATTTTATGACAAAGAAACTGAACCTTGAGTAAATATGGAAAAAAACCGGCCTCCCGGACACAAGTTTGCACAGTTGTCCGGGCAGGCCGGTTTTTTCCACGCAGAGCCGCGCTCCTTTTTGTTGTACGGCCTGCCAGGAATCTGTCAAAGAACTATCCGGCTTCATTCTGCCTCCAGCAGCTCCTGCACGGCTGCGGGCACTTCTGCGGCGCTTTCCACGTACACGTCAAAGCTATGTTCTGTCACCGGGCATTCCCAGGCGCAGATCCGAACCCCCATGCCTCTGGCCGCGCCAAGCACGCTTTCCAGCGCCTCGCTGTGGTTGGGGTGGAGGGCGATCACGCCTACCTTCTCCGCCACGAGCTCATTCACGCCCAGCATCTGGTATTCGATCGGGTTCACGTCGCAGCTCGCAAAGCTTCCCAGCTCCAGCTTTTCCGCTTCTTTCGCCTCCTCTATGGAGACATCCGGCGTATAGACCACGAGCCGGAAACCCTTCTCTTCTGCCAATTCTTCCATGGACGTGAGAACCTCTTCATTTTCTTCATCGTCCCGGCTGGTTAAGATCAGACCCACGGCTGTGTCTGTATTTTCTGTACGCTCTATGCTTTCTGTGTTCAGCTCTGCCCCGCCCGGTTTTTCAGTTCCCGCGCAGGCTGCTGTTCCGGCAGCTGCGGACAGGCAGCAGAAAATCACCGCCATAAGCTGCATTTTTTTCTTTATTATCATAACGAGCAGGTCCTCTCTCCAAGTATCATGCTTTTTATCATTGTATCATACATCCCGGCAGGGCGGCAAGAGAAGGAATTTTCCGTTGAGTTGCATTTGCAACAGCTTATTTTCCTGTTTCTGCATATACTAATTGACAGATAGACAGGCTGCGCCGCAGCGCCGGCGCCACCCAAAAACGATAAGGAGGAATATCTCATGAGCGTAACCTTTGATAAATCTCTCGAAACCGGAAACGAGCTGATCGACCAGCAGCATCAGGAACTGATTGACCGTGTAAACAAGCTTCTGGAAAGCTGCTATATGGGAACGGAAAAACGGACCGCCATCCAGACGCTGAACTTCCTTTTGGACTATACGGAATTCCACTTCAAGGCAGAGGAAAAGCTGCAGGAGGACGCAGGCTATCCGGGCCTTGAGGCGCACAGGGAGCAGCACCAGACCTTTGTAAAGGCTGTGCATGAGCTTCTGGACATGCTGGAGGAGGAGGAAGGCCCCACAGACGCTTTCGTGGACGCGGTGAATAAGAATATCACCGACTGGCTTCTGAACCACATCCAGGTGCAGGACAAGGCCGTAGCTGCCTACGTACAGAGCCACTAATTGACTGGATGCAGGATCAGGAAGCCTGCGCCAGGGAGAAAGACGCCGGGGCTGTGCCTCCGCTGGAAAAACCAGCGGGAGCACAGCCCCGGTTTGATCTGTATCCTCTTTCAGTTTAGCTGGATCAGGTACCGGTACAGCCTCCTGCCCTGGTAGGTAAATTCCTTCACCCGCCGAAAGCCCAGCTTTTCCAAAAGGTGCAGGGACACCAGGTTCTCCCTCTCCACATAGGCTCCCACCTGAGGAAGCTCCAGGGTCTTTGCCGCATACTGGAGGGCCGCCCGGCCCGCTTCCTCCGCGTAGCCGCGCCTGCGGTATTTCTCCCCGATCAGGTATCCCATGTCAATCTCCGAAAAATCCAGGTAGTCCGCGATGCCAAAGCCCACCCGGCCGATGAGCTTTCTGCTCTCCTTTTCGATCACCACCCACATGCCGAACTGGTACATGCCGTACATATAGGCGATGTAGGCCCGGATTTTTTCTTCCTCCTCCCCCCGATCTAGATCCGGGAGCCTTTCCTGGAAGCCAGTGAACTCCCCCTCCCGGTAAAGGGTGTTGATGTCATCCAGATCCGCCAGGGTCATCTCCCGGATAAGGAGGCGCTTCGTCTCCGCGATCTGCACCGGAAGCCCTATGGCCCTGGTGTGGATATTCCGAAGGAAGGGCAGATCGATATCCTGGAAGCCCTCCAGCAGGATCCGGCAGCCGGAAAACCTCTGCCCCTCCAAGGAGGGGTTCACATAGCCGACGCAGATAAGTCCCAGGGAGCGGGCCGTCTCCTCCTCCCGATCCGTCTCCACCAGGCACAAAAGCTCATCCGCCCGCTCCGAGAGGCGCAGGGCCGCCTCCTGGAAGGCCGCCGCGTCCCGGAAGGCTTCTCCGTCCTTCTTTGGGACCTCTGTCCAGGGAAAGCGATTTCTGTCCAGCTCCTCCTCCAGAAGCCCGGCCCCGGAAGAGGCTATCAAAAGCCCTTTGAGCATTTTTCAAAAACTCCTTTACGTCTTCCTTCTTTTCCGTTACTATAAAGAGTAGCTAAAAAATGACTCATCCGCAGGCCGCACTATGTCCTGCGCACGAAAAAGGAGAATGAATATGGCAAATCCAGTAGTTACATTTGAAATGGAAAACGGCGACATCATCAAGGCGGAGCTTTATCCCGAGATCGCGCCCAACACGGTGAACAATTTCATCAGCCTTGTAAAGAAGGGCTTCTACAACGGCCTTAATTTCCACCGGGTCATCGCCGGCTTCATGATTCAGGGCGGCTGCCCCGACGGAAACGGCATGGGAGGCCCCGGCTATTCCATCCGCGGCGAGTTCGCCCAGAACGGCTTTGACAACAGTCTTCGGCACACGCCCGGCGTCCTCTCCATGGCCCGCGCCATGCACCCGGACTCCGCAGGCTCCCAGTTTTTCATCATGCACAAGACAAGCCCTCATCTGGACGGCGCTTACGCCGCCTTCGGCAAGGTCACAGAAGGGCTGGATGTGGTGGATAAAATCGCCCAGACGCCCACCGATTTCCGGGATCGTCCCATGACGCCCCAGGTGATGAAGACAGTCACAGTCGAGACCTTCGGAACCGAGTATCCGGATCCGGAGACTGTATAAAAGATCATATAGAAAACCGCGCAGATACCGGCACAAAAGAATCCCCGGCGGGCGGAGGAGCAGAGCTTAAGAGCTTCCGCTTCCTCCCCCGTCTTTTTTGATCCTTCGGAAATATTCCCGGATCTGATGCTCATAGCCGTTGTCAGACGGCTCGTAAAACCGCTCTCCCTGAAGCTCTGTGGGCAGATACTGCTGCTCCACATAGTGATTCGGGTAATCGTGGGCATATTTATAGCCAATCCCGTGCCCCAGCTTTCCGGCCCCGCCGTAGTGGGCGTCCTGCAGATGGGCGGGCACGCTGGTCCGCTTCGCCTTTACCGACTCCATGGCCTTGCTGATGGCCATGACGGCCGAATTGCTCTTGGGGGCGCAGGCCACGTAGGCCGCCGCCTGGGCCAGGATGATCTGCGACTCCGGAAAGCCGATGCGCTCCACAGCCTGGGCCGCAGACACTGCCACCGTCAGCGCCATGGGATCGGCGTTTCCCACATCCTCGGAAGCGCAGATCATGATCCTGCGGGCGATGAAGCGCTCGTCCTCCCCGGCGTAAATCATTTTCGCCAGATAATAGACCGCCGCGTCCGGATCGGAGCCCCGCATGCTCTTGATAAAGGCGGAGATGGTGTCGTAATGGTTGTCCCCTGTCTTGTCGTAGCGCACGGTCCGCTTCTGGATGCATTCCGAGATGACCTCCAGGGTCAGATGGATTTTCCCATTCTCCCCCTTTTCCGTGGTCAGCACGCCCAGCTCTATGGCGTTCAGCGCCAGGCGGGCGTCGCCTCCTGAGATATCCGCCAGGAAATCCGCCGCCTCCGGCGTAATCTCCGGCTGGTAGGCCCCCATGCCGCGCTCCGGGTCTGTAACCGCCCGCCGGATCAGCTCCAGGATGTCCTCCTTTTCCAGAGGCTTCAGTTCAAAGACCACCGAGCGGGACAGAAGGGCCCCGTTCACCTCAAAATAAGGATTCTCCGTGGTAGCGCCGATGAGAATCAGCGTGCCGTCCTCCACGAAGGGGAGAAGGTAGTCCTGCTGTCCCTTGTTAAAGCGGTGAATCTCGTCCACAAAGAGAATCGTCTTTCTGCCGTACATGCCCAGGTTGTCCTTCGCCTTCGCCACCACGGCTTCCATATCCTTCTTTCCCGCCACCGTGGCGTTCAGCTGGGTAAAATCCGCCTTCGTGGTATTGGCGATGACCCGGGCGATGGTCGTCTTGCCCGTACCCGGCGGCCCGTAGAAAATGACGGAGCTTAGCTTGTCCGCCCGGATGGCCCGGTACAAAAGCCTGTCCTTCCCCAGAATATGCTTCTGGCCCACGATCTCGTCCAGGGTGCGCGGACGCAGGCGGGAGGCCAGCGGCGCCTCGTCCTTCATCCGGCTCTCCCGCATATAGTCAAATAAATCCATCTCTTTCTCCTTCTTTCGTCTGTCCGATCCGAAGCCTTCTGCGCCGCAGGGTGACTATGAATAGCAGCGCCGGCAGCCGGCCTTTACTCCAGGATCAGCTCGTCGGCCCGCACAAACTCAAAGCCCTCTGCCTGCAGAAGATCGATGATCCGAAGGGCCGCCTTTACCGTGCTGTCATAGGAATCGTGCATCAGGATAATATCGTTTTCCTCTGCCTCCGACACCACCTGCTCCACCAGAAGATCCGTATTTCTGGTACTCCAGTCCAGGGTGTCCAGCGTCCAGAAGACCGGAATCATCATAAGCTCGCATTCCAGCTCCTTATTCCAGTTTCCAAAGGGCGGGCGCACGTATTCCACCGGTTCTCCCGTAATCTCCGTGATTTTCCGGCTCGTATCCTGGATCTCCGCGCAGGCCTCCTCCTGCGGAAGCGTCGTGATGTCCACATGGTAAAAGGTGTGGTTTCCTATCAGGTGTCCCTCCTCTGCCATGCGCCGGACGATCTCCTCATTTCCCTCGATATTGCAGCCAAGCAGAAAAAAGGCTGCCTTCACGCCCCGCTCGGCAAGGCCGTCCAGAAGCCTCTCTGTATAAATGGGATGCGGGCCGTCGTCAAAGGTCAGGGCGATTTTTT
>CALWBB010000138.1 GCA_944375885.1 uncultured Merdimonas sp. | reverse complement strand
AGGTGCAGGTGCCCTAAGGCCGACAGCTGCCATTAGGCAGCGTATGCTAAATTATCTTCAGCGTTTATATTTAGGTTCGCGATTTGACGCATCGCCTGCGGATAGCTTCACCAGCTGCGAGACCCCCGTCGAAACCAGTACAAGCCCTGGTAAATTGCCCTCGCGGGTCTTTTCTGTAGAAACAGTATAGCGCCGATGAAGCATTTTTGCAAGCTTTTTTCCTGATTTTTTATTCCAGCGTTAATCCAGGTACGTGATCTTCTCCACGCCCTTGATGCCGAGGCCCGGCTCGTCGGATACGGTAATCCTCTGCTCGTCGAAGACCGCGCCGCCCAGGATGGGATCCTCGCTGCACAGTACCGGCCCGTCCAGATCGATCTTGGTGATAATCTTCTTCGCGCAGGCCAGGTGTACCGCCGCGTTCACGCTGATCTTGGCCTCCAGCATACAGCCGATCATGCACTCCACGCCGTATACTTCCGCCGCAGAGACAATCTTCAGGGCGTTGTACAGGCCGCCGCACTTCATCAGCTTGATGTTCACCAGATCCGCCGCGCCTGTCTGCATGATGCGCACGGCGTCCTCCGGCGAGAATACGCTCTCGTCCGCCAGCACCGGCACGTAGGAGCGCTCCGTCACGTATTTCAGGCCGTCGATGTCGTGGGCCTTGACCGGCTGCTCCACGAATTCGATATCCAGGCCCTTCTCCTGCATCTGGTTCAGCAGGCGCACGGCCTGCTTGGGCTCCCAGCCCTGATTCGCGTCGATACGGATGCGGGTGTCATTTCCGATGGCCTGACGCACGGCCGTCAGCCTGGCCACGTCAAGCTCCGGGTGGGCGCCCACCTTGATTTTCAGCGTATCGTAGCCCCGGCGCACGGCGTCCACCGCGTCTCTGGCCATCTCCTCCGGATCATTGACGCTGATGGTAATGTCTGTGATGATTTCCTTGCGGCTTCCGCCCATCAGCTTGTACACCGGGATCCGATAAAGTTGTCCGTACAAGTCCCAAAGCGCCATGTCCATTGCCGCCTTGGCGCTGGTATTTCCCACGATACATTTGTTGAGGGCCTGCATCAGATCCTCGAACTCATCCACGTCGCGGCCTACTACCGTCTTGATAATGTGATCCTGCAAAGCTCCCAGAATCGCTCCTGTGGTGTCCCCTGTGATGGCTCCCGTGGGCGGCGCCTCGCCGTAGCCTACCGCTCCCGTGTCCGTGTACACCTCCACAATCACGTCCTCCACGCTGGATACCGAGCGCAGGGCCGTCTTAAACGGCACCCGTAAGGGAACCGAGATCTTTCCCAGTCTTACTCCCGTAATTTTCATATTCTTCATCCTCGCTTTCTCGTTACTTCGCCAGCTCATACATGGCTTCCGCCAGAATCTCCGCGTTGTCCACCAGGCGCTCAAGCTCCATATATTCGTCCGGCTTGTGCTCCCGGACCTCGTCGCCCGGGAAAATGGGGCCGAAGGCCAGGGTGTTCGGCATCATCTTGGCGTAGGTGCCGCCGCCGATACATTTGGGGCGCGCCTCCTGTCCGGTTAAGCGGGCGTAGACTTCAAGAAGCCTGCTCACAAGGGGGCTGTCCGGCTCCATGTAAAGGCTTACCTTGTGGTTCAAGGAAGCCATGGAAAAGCCTGCCTCTTTAAAGGCCGCCTCCACCTGCGGGCCGCAGTCCTCGAATTTCTTCGTGACCGGGTACCGGTAATTCAGCTTTACGGAAAGCGTAAGCTCTCCGCCGCATGCCTGCCCTTCTATCACGCCCAGGTTCAGGGTCAGCTTTCCGGACTCCTCATCCTCCATGCCGATTCCCAGGGACGCCCCGTCCCACTCCATGCCGATGCGTCCTGCCAGGAAGGAGACCGCCCGGGCCTCTTCCCCGCCAAGGGGCAGCTTATCCAGGAAAATCAGCAGCCGGCCGATGGCGTTCTCCCCCTCCCAGGGTGTCCCGCCGTGGGCTCCCACTCCTGCGGCCGTGACGCTTACGCCGTCTTCCGTGAGTTCAATGGCAATCTGGTCTTCTTTCATTTCCGCGATTTCGCGCGCCGCCTCCGGAGAGCACAGAAGCCTCGCACGCGCCTCTGCAGGCACGATATTGTGGGCCTCGCCGCCCCGGATCTCTGCCAGACGGACGCCGCCCTCCTGGCGGAAGCTGCCGGAAAAGACCTCGTTTATCAGGCCCTTTTCTCCGTTGATCACCGGATACTCGCCGTCCGGCGTGACGCCCATCACCGGAACCTCGCCGCCATGCTTCAGGTAATACTTCATATCCGCGCTGCCCGTCTCCTCGTTCAGGCCGAAGAGCAGGCGGATGCGCCGCTTTAAGGGCACGCCCGCTTCCTTCAGGGCCAGAAGCCCGTAAAGCGCCGCCATGGCGGGCCCTTTGTCATCCATGGTTCCCCTGCCGTAGATCCGGCCGTCCCTTACGAGCCCCTCGTAGGGCGGAACCGTCCAGCCGTCTCCCTCCGGCACCACATCCAGGTGGCAGAGCACAGCGATCATCTCCTCGCCTTCTCCGTACTCGCACCAGCCCAGCTGGTTGTCCATATTGTGGACGGGAAAGCCAAGGCGGGCCGCCGTCTCCAGCATGTACTCCAGGCACTCCTGCACTTTTTTCCCGTAGGGATAGCCGCTGCCGTCCTCCGCGTACACGCTGGGGATTCGGATACAGCCTGCCAGATCCGTCACCAGGTTTTCCTTCTTTTCTTCTATCCGTTTCCGAAATTCCAACAAATCACTCCTCCCGGCACAGCAGCACTTCTTTGCTGCGCTCAAATTCCTCGTATCGAAGCCCCCGCTCCGCCGTCTCCAGCTCTCCCACCTGGTTGTCGTAAGGATCCGCCCGCCAGTGTCTCTTTTCCACCGTAAAGGGGGCCTGGAAGGCCTGGTTAGCCGTCATGCGGAAGGGATCGATATTTCCAAAATAAAACCGCCGTCTCTCCTCGTCCCCGGCCCGGACCGCCGCCAGACCGTAAGAAGGATCCGCGTACAGCCAGCCCAGGGGGGCTATATAGAACCGCACCCAGTCGTGGGCGCCGCAGAAATCCGGCTCCGTGATAAGGCCGCTCTGCCAGCAGGCAGGAATTTTCACAAAACGGCACAGGGTCAGGAACAAAAGGGCGAAGACGCCGCAGTCCCCGGTGAAGCTGCGGGCGCAGTTTTCCGCGATATTCTCCAGGCTGAAATAGGACGGCATATAGGTGTATGTCATATGCAGCGTAATATAATCATAGAACCGGCGCGCTTTCTCAAGCGGACTGTCCGCCCCCTTAGAAAGCTCCAAAGCCAGCTCCCGGATATAGGGCGTAAACAGGATATGGGGCGCTTCCTCCCGCGTAAGCGAAGACCATTCCGACGGCGTCAGGCTCTCCCCCCGCCCGGAAAAATCCGTCTGCGCCGCGGACTCGGCCGTCCCTGCCGCCTCCAGATTCTGATACCCGGCTGTGCGCAGATAGGAATACTGGATAACGAACGCATGGTTTTCCATAAGCTCTTCTTCCCAGCAGACCGTCCGCTGAAGGGCGTCTCCCGGCGCCACAGCTGCGCCCGGGGTCATCTCTTCGAACAGGATATCCGTCTGTCCCGCGCAGTCCGCCGGGATCGGCAGGTGCGCCCGCACCTTCATGCCCGGCACAAAATACTCATCCTTTACCCGAAGGGAAGCCCGCACCCGGATCCGCCGCCTCACAGCTCCCTCCTCTTTCATCTGCCGGATACATGTTTTGAGCCTTCTGGTCTCCGGGGAATCCCCTCCCGCGCTCTCCGCGCCCCGCATGACGACGCCGGCCCGGTCCGCGAACCCCGCCTCCGTCTTGCAGAGGGTCTCAAAGAAACGGTCAAAATACCGCTGTTCCCCGTTCTGGTAAATCCAGCGGATCGTCCCGGCGTCCACCCGCTCGTCGAACTCTTTCTCCGTAAAATCCGGAATCCTCTCCCGGGCTTTTCGCAGAGCCTCTTCCTTTGTATAGGGGTAATCTCCCGGAAGCCGCAGGATCATCTCGCGCTCCGCCGTCAGGCAGCGCCGCAGGGCCTCCGGCGTCTTCTTATCTGCCAGCCGCCGGTCAATCAGGCGGACGGCTCCTTCCAGATCACCACAGAGCTTCCGGCGGAGAATATCCTCCGGAAGCCCCATGGAAAGCCAGCGGAAATTTTCGTTGATATTATCGTTCAAAGACAGTTCCTCCCGCATACTCTGTCAGGCGGGCGGCGCTTTTGCCGCCCGCAAGGATTCGCAGTATCTGGCAGGAGGCGTCACAGGAATACCTGCAACAGCGCCCCCATACCCAGGCCGCAGAAGTTGCCGATGGCGGCGCCCAGCACTCCCATCAGCACGCCGATGCCGGCAAAGGACGCGTCGTAGGCCGTAGCCACGATGGGCGCGGAGGCCGAGCCGCCGATATTGGCCAGCGACGCCGTGGAAACCATGCACAGATCCCAGTGGAACAGCTTCGACAGGACGAACATCAGCACCACATGGATAATCAGGATAAATACGCCGTACACCACCCACATGGGAGCGGAAATCAGATCTGTCAGGCTCGCGGTGGACGCCAGCAGGGATACAACCGCGTACAGGTAAATGCTGGACAGCTCCTCCACTGCGGGCAGCTTGCCAAGAGGCGACAAGGCGCAGATAAGACCGAATATGGTGACAAATAACGTGGTACAGGTGCCTGCGTCAAACATGGAAAGATCGATAGCTTCAACGCTGGAAAGGCCGTCGTACATGGCGCCGCCTACCATCTGGGACAGGGCGGAAACCAGAAGGGACAGGCCGATCAGGAAGATCCAGTCGCCGGAGGTCGCTTTCTTCTTCTCCTTCTCCACCTCGGCGTTGGCTGCCGCCGCCACCGCGTCCAGCTTGGAGGTGTCCGCCTTTACGGCGTTATTCCACTTTTTCGCGTAGCGCACCGCCAGAAGCAGCAGGGCGATCCATACAGAATAGCAGACCGTATCCAGAGCCAGCGCGCAGCTGTAGGCTCCCGAATCCACCGGAAGCGCGTCCATCATAGCCGCCATGTTCGCAGAGCCGCCTACCCAGGAAGCGTACAGGGCCGCCACAGCCGCCCAGGTCTTCTGACCGCCGCCCAGCATATTCATAAACAGCGGATAGCCCACAAAGAAGCCAATCGCCAGGGTCAGGGAGCAGCCCAGGAAAATCGCGATCATGCGGCCGCCCAGCTTGGCCAGCTTCCGGAAATCACAGCGCAGCAGCATGACAAAGATCATGGCGTAGAGAAGATTATTCTTCAGGGCGCTGTAGGCTGCGGAGACGCCGTCGGAATTGTAAAGCCCGAGGGTGCAGAACACCATATTCAGCACATAGAGCCACACCAGAGGCGGTATGACATTGAACACTTTCCATTTCGTATACTTTTCCAGCGCCAGCAGGCCGCCGGCCAGGAACATCAGAAACGCGATGTAGGTAAAACCATTCGTGATAACCATAACATTTCTCCTTCGTGTCTTAATGTAGTATTGGGACAGCCCCTCTCCAGGGGCCCGGAAAAGCCGCTTCTTCCTGCCTGCCCGGGCAAAAAAAAGGCCACTTAAAACAGGGCTCCTGTCCGCCTGCTTAAGTGGGATTTTAACGGCATTTTTATAAAAAATGACATTTCAAACAAATAGAAGCTGCTTTCCGGTACTTTTTTTGTGTATTTTTCTCAATTATACTCGTTTCCCCTCCCGCTGTCAAGAAAAGCCGGCATTTTTGTTAAAAAACCGTTAAGATCCGTTCAGATCTTTCCTGTGGAATTATTCCTTAAAGCTGTTATAATTGTGGTAAATTCATTACGGAGATGGAGGCAGTAAGATTATGAAAAGAATTACCGTATTTCTGGCGCTGGCCTGTGCCTGCGCCCTTTCCCTGGCAGGCTGCGCAAAGGACACGCAGATTTCCCAAGACACTGCCGCAGATAATACTGCCCAGGCAGAACCGGAACCGGAAACGGAACCTGAGACAATCGCGGAGGATTCCGAACAGAAAAATGATACAGAGCAGGCCGACAGCACAGAAGAAGAACCGGTATACGAATATCCCGCAGAGGACGCAGGTCCTGTCCTGGAGGAAAGCCGTCTCGGCTACTCCATGGCCTTTGATCCCACGGTATTTACGCTGGACGACACGGGAGAAGGCTCGGATATCTATACCTGCCATACTGCGGAGGAACTGGAGGGGCCCGCATACATCGCAGTCCAGTCTTATCCGGATATGGACGCGCAGACCCTGGCGGACGGCCTCGCCCTGCAGTCCGGGCAGGACGGCGTGGCAGTCCAGGATACCTATTTCGGGGCGGAGGGCCTGGACACCAAGTGTGTCTACTATGAGCAGGAGGTGAACGGCGTAACGCAGGCGCTTGCCTTCTACGCCGTGCCAACGGATGAAGGTTCCCTGCTGGTGGAGATCTGCGGCTATGTGGGAATGCCGCAGCAGATCGAAGCGAAATTTGAGGAAACGCTGGGGACGTTTAGTCTGAACTGATTTTCCCTGCGGCCCTGCGCCAGCAGGCCGCCCCTGCCGCCAGGCAGACTGCGGTCGTCAGAAAATAGGCCGGCAGGTCCGCGTAAAGCGGATCCAGCCA
>CALWBB010000137.1 GCA_944375885.1 uncultured Merdimonas sp. | reverse complement strand
CGGCGGCTCTTTCCTGCCTCCTCCTCTGCGGGATCTCTTACAAAGCTTCCGCTTCCCTGACGCCCATATATCAGCCCCTCTTCCTCCAGCACAGCCAAAGCGCTCCGAACAGTCTGCCGGCTTACGTCAAACTGTTCCCGCAGTTCCTGCTCAGAAGGAAGCTTATCTCCCGGTCCATAGGTCCCGTCTGCGATTTTCTGCTGCAGCCATTCGGCTATTCTCTGATATTTCGGCATGTTCATCCTCTTGCTGTCCGCTGCCTGCCGGCATTCGATTCATTTCTTTTTACTTGTATTTATTTTTCTATCAAACTTGTATTATCCTGTATTCCATTATTTTGACAAGCGTTTTTTGGACAGACAGATTTGCATTTATCTCTTTAGTCTATATTTTCGCTTTCTATGTTTTACTTATACAACAGTTTGCACAAGCTGTCAATAGCCTCCTTATGAATTCAGGAAATCTTTTTCCACACAGCAGAGAAGGCGCAGCCAACTTGTATTTAATTGTATCAAATACAAATTGGCTGCGCCTTCTTCAAGTCATATTTTTTCTTTCTACTTCCGGATATTCACATCCATCTGGTTAAACGGAATCTCGATTCCGTTGGCGTCGAACAAAAGCTTTACATCCTCTGTCATCTGCCACTTCGTCGTCCAGTAATCCCCCGGACGCACCCAGAAACGCATTTTCAGCATGACGGCGCTGTCCGCCAGGCTGTCCACCACAGCGATGTGCTCCTCATCCTTTAGAATCTTCTCATTTTCATCCATCAGCTTCACGCAGAGATCCCGCGCCAGCTTCAGATCCGAAGCATAGCCGATTCCCACGTCGATATCCAGGCGCCGTTTGTCCTGAGCCGTCACGTTGATCAGGCTGTTATTCGACAGGACGCCGTTGGGGATCACGACCCGCCGGTTGTCCACCGTCAGCAGAATCGTGTAAAACATCTGGATCTCAGACACCGTCCCCTCCAGATTGTCATTGACATAGATAATATAGTCCCCTACCCGGAAGGGCTTGATGAGCAGAATCAGCACGCCGCCTGCGAAATTCGAAAGGCTGCCCTGAAACGCCAGGCCCACCGTCAGTCCTGCAGAACCCACCAGCGCGATCACCGACGTGGTATCCACACCGAAGCCGGAGGCCAGCAGCATGACGAGCACGAAGTACAGCAGCACCTTCATCAGAGAATCCAGGAACTGAATCAGGCCCACATCGGCCCCCGCCCGCTCCATGGAACGGCGGAAGACCTTCCGCAGAAACTTAATCACCCTGCTTCCCACAAGGAAGACCACCACCGCCAGCACCAGCCGAAGACCGAAGCTTATCACGGCGGGCAGGTACCGATCCAAATACTCCTGGGTCCTGCTGATATGCTCCGTCACCTCCGCAAGCTCTGTCTGAAGCTCATCCGTAAGCTCAGACGCCGTAGTCAGCAGATATCTCATGCTTTCTTACCGTTTCCTTTCTTCTTTTTCCCCTCCAAAGACTTCTCCTTTGCGCCGGTCTTTTCCTTCGCGGAAGCCTTTGCTTTTGCGGGGGCTTTCTCCTTTGCGGGAGCCTTCTCCTTCACAGGCGCTTTTTCCTCCGTACAGGAGAAAACGGCGACGCCCATGGGCGGCACTGTGATCTCGATGGAATCCTCCCTGCCGTCGCACTCCGACTTCTTCGACCGCTTCGCCCGCCGGTTCAGCACATCGGTTCCGCCGAACATCTCGCTGTCGCTGTTGAAGATCTCCTTATAGCGTCCTTCGAAGGGCACGCCGATCTTATGCTTTTCATAAACCAGCGGCGAGAAATTGCAGACCACCAGAAGCGTCTCCTCCGGCTTCTTCGACTGGCGGGTGAACACCAGCATATTCTCGTTGGCGGAAATATTATTGATCCAGGTAAAGCCCTCCGGATCGTGATCCAGCTGGTACAGGGCGGGATGCTGCCGGCAGAAATGGTTCAGCGCCTTTACATACTCCCGCATATTTCCATGATCCTGGTACTGCAGCAGATCCCACTCCAGGCTTTCCTTCTCGTTCCACTCGTCGAAGGTGGCGAACTCCTGTCCCATGAACAGAAGCTTCTTGCCCGGATGCATCATCATGAAGCCGTAGGCCGCCCGCAGATTGTTCAGCTTGGAATCCCGGTCGCCCGGCATCTTGCCCACCAGCGTGGCCTTCCCATGGACCACCTCGTCATGGGACAGGCTTAAGATAAAGTTCTCACTGTAGGCGTAAATCATGCTGAAGGTCAGTTCCCCGTGGTGCCAGGAACGGAATACCGGGTCATACTGCATATAGCCCAGGAAGTCGTTCATCCATCCCATGTTCCACTTGAAATCGAAGCCCAGGCCGTCATCCTCCACGGATCCCGTCACTTTCGGCCAGGCCGTGGACTCCTCCGCGATGAGAAGGGCCCCGTCTTTGCGCTTCTTATAGATAGAATTCAGATGCTTCAGGAACTCGATGGCCTCCAGGTTCTCCTTGCCGCCATAGATATTCGGCACCCACTCTCCGTCATTTTTTCCATAATCCAGATACAGCATGGAAGCCACCGCGTCCATGCGGATGCCGTCCGCGTGGTACACCTCCGTCCAGTACAGGGCGTTGGCGATCAGGAAATTCTTCACCTGGGGACGGCCGTAATTGTAGATCAGCGTTCCCCAGTGGGGGTGGCTGCCCTTGCGGGGATCGAGATGCTCATACAGGCAGGTGCCATCGAAGGCCGCCAGCCCGAAGGTATCACGCGGGAAATGAGCCGGCACCCAGTCCAGGATCACGCCGATGCCCTGGCTGTGCATATAATCCATAAAATACATGAAATCCTTCGGAGAGCCATAGCGCGAGGTGGGCGCGTAGTAGCCTGTCACCTGATAGCCCCAGGACTCGTCCAGCGGATGCTCCATGATCGGCATCAGCTCCACATGGGTATAGCCCATATCCTTCACATAGTCCGCCAGCATGGGGGCAATCTCGCGATAATTATAAAACTCTCTGGTCTCCTCTGCAGGAGCAGAAGCGTCCGCCCCCGCTCTCTCGGCCTCCGCGGCCGCTTCCTCCCTGGCTTCCTCTTCCTTCGCGGCGGCAGTCAGGGGACCGTCCCACTCCTCCTTCTCGGGCTTTCTCCAGGACCCCAGATGCACCTCGTAAATCAGAAGGGGCTCTTTCTTATAATCCGTCTTCTTTCTCTTCTCCAGCCAGCCCTCGTCCGTCCAGGCAAAACCGGACAGATCCGCGATCACAGACGCCGTATGGGGCCGGAGCTCCGCAGCGTTCGCGTAAGGGTCCGCCTTCAGCATCGGAAGGCCACTCTTTGTCTTAATCTCATATTTATAGCAGGCTCCCGGTCCGATTCCAGGGATGAAAAGCTCAAAAATGCCCGCTTCCTCGATGCGGCGCATGGGATGCCTGCGTCCGTCCCAGAGATTGAAATCTCCCACCACGCTGACGCGGCAGGCGTTCGGGGCCCAGACAGAAAAATATGTACCCTCCACGCCCTTGATGGTCATGGGATGGGCTCCCATCTTCTCATACAGGGTATAGTGGATGCCCGCCTCGAATTTATCCAGATCCTTCGCCGAATACACCTTCGGCTGGAACCGGTAGGCGTCCTCCAGATCCTGAACGACTCCGTTGTCATATTCCACGCGGAAAAAATATTCCGGAACCGTCTTGCCCGGAAGCAGGACCGCAAAGAAGCCGCCCTCGTCCGCCAGCTCCATCTCATACTCTTTTCCCGTCCCCCGGATGACCGCCGTCATCTTCACCGCCGTAGGCAGAAAAGCCTGGACCAGAATCCCTTCCTCCGTCTTGTGAGGACCGAGAATCTCCTGGGGCTCATCCTCTTCCGAATACACCAGTGCCTCGATCCGGGGCCAGTTCATAAGCTCATACAACCTGTTATCCATACCCTTCTCCTCCTTCTCCGATCCGAAGCTCATCCGCCGTATCTTCCGCCGCCCCCGCAGGCAGCGGGAAAACGGCGCGCCGTCTTTCGTCAGATTCTTCAGATCAGTCCGTACCGCTCAAGCGCCCGGGCAACGCCATCCTCCCATATGCCCTCCGTCCTGTATTTCGCGGACCCAAGGACGCTTTCTTCTGCGTTTCCCATAGCCGTACCGTACTGTACATATTGTAACATTTCCAGGTCGTTTGGTCCATCCCCAAATGCATAAGTATTGCCAAGAGGAATGTCAAGCTCTTCCAGAAGAATCCGGATTCCGTCTGCCTTGGAGACGCCTTTCGGCATCAGTTCTACATAAGGAAACGTCTCATACCTTGCCAGTTCAAACGCTCTCTTGAGCTCTGGAACCAGCCTCTCAAACGCCTGTGCGTCCAGAATCCACGCTGACAGCTTGCAGGCCCTGTCCGACGCCAGCTCCATTTCTCTGAGCCTGTCGGGATATTCTTCCCTGAGTCTGTCAAGAATTTTGAAATAGTGAAATGATTTTTCATTCAGCCTGCAGCTCAGGTACTCCGGCCCTTCCAGGATCACACAGCATCCTGCCTTTTCAAGCCGCGGCACTGCCTGCAGCAGCAGTTGATTTGGGAGCAGCAGATTTCTTAAAACCCTGCCTTCATATTCCACATAGGTCCCCGCGCCGCAGATCAGGGCCGGAAAATCCAGCTCCAGCACCTCCGGAAACAGGGAGGCCTTCGGCCTCCCCGTACACATCACCGGAATATGTCCGTTCTCCTTCAGCCTTTTCAGCGCTCTTCTGGTACTCTCCGGCGTTCCCTTTCCTGCCTCATAAATGGTTCCATCTATGTCAAAAAATACAATCCTTCGTCCGGCATTCATAATTTCAAAAACTCCTCTTCAGAAATGACCGGGATTCCCAGCTCCCTGGCCTTTTTATTTTTGGAGGAGGAAGACTCTGTGTCGTTGTTGATGAGATAATCCGTCTTTCCCGTCACGCTGCCCGTGACCTTCCCTCCCCGCTTCTCGATCAGCTCTTTTAGCTCCGCCCGGTTGGAAAAATGGGTCAGGCTTCCCGTCACCACAAAGACCTTTCCCTTCAGATCCTGAACCGCCGCAGTCTCTTCTTTTTCCAGCGTAAGCTCCGAAAGCAGGCGGAAAAACCGCTCTCTCTTTTCCGGATCCGCGAAATACCCGGTAAAGCTGGCGGCGATCACCGGACCTACGCCGTCTATGGCCGCCAGCTCCTCCTCACTGGCTGCCAGCAGCCTCTCCACCTCGTCGTCAAACTGGCGGCAGATAAGTTTCGCGCCGGAAAGGCCGATATTCGGGATGCCAAGGCTGTACACCACCCGGGCCAGCGTCGTCTTTCTCGCCTTTTCCACGCTGGAGATAAGATTCTCGTAGGACTTCTCCCCGAAGCCCTCCAGCTCCACGATTTCTTCCCGGAAACGGGGGAGCCGGAAGATGTCCGCAAACTCATGGATAAAGCCCCTGGCGATGAATTTCTCCAGGGTAGCCTCTGAAAGCCCTTCGATATTCAGCGCGTCCCGGCTCACAAAGAGGGTGAAGGATTTGATCTTCTTCGCCTGGCAGTCCGGGTTCGTGCAGTACAGGGACTCCACGTCGTTGATTTTACGGATCTCCGTCGCTCCGCCGCAGACAGGACAGGCTGCCGGAATATCCCGGACGCCGCTGCGCGTCTTATTGTCCGCGATCTGGGGGATGATCATGTTCGCCTTATAGACTTCGATGGTGTCGCCCACGCCCAGCTCCAGCCCGCGCATGATGCTGATGTTGTGGACAGAGGCGCGGCTGACCGTCGTCCCCTCCAGCTCCACCGGCTCAAAGATGGCCACCGGATTGATGAGTCCCGTCCGGGAAGGGCTCCACTCGATCTCCTTAAGCGTCGTCTCCCGAATCTCATCCTGCCACTTGAAAGCCATGGAATCCCGCGGGAACTTGGCCGTCTGTCCCAGGGAACGCCCATAGGAGATATCGTCATAGAGGGCCACAAGCCCATCGGAAGGATACTCGTTCTCCTCGATCCGCTCCGAGAACCAGTGTACCGCTTCCTCCAGGTTCTCCGCTGTCACCACCTTGTACTCCACCGTCTCGAAGCCCTGTCCCTGCAGCCACAGGAATTCCTTCTCATGGGAATTCTCAAAATCCACGCCTTCGGCCCGCACCAGGGAGAACGCGAAGAAATGCACGTTCCTTTTGGCCGTGACTTCGTTGTTCAGCTGGCGCACAGAGCCGCTGCACAGATTTCTCGGATTCTTGTAGCGGGCGTCAGCCTCCGGGATCTCCTCGTTGATCCGCGCAAATTCCCGGTAGCCGATGACCGCCTCGCCCCGCAGCACCAGCTCGCCCTGGAAGGGAATCCGCAGGGGGATATTGCGGAAGACCCGGGCGTTGTTCGTGATAACCTCGCCCACCTCGCCGTTTCCTCTTGTGACCGCCTTGAAAAGCTCCCCGTTCTGGTAGGTCAGCACGATGGTCAGGCCGTCCATCTTCCAGGACAGCAGGGTTCTGTGGGATCCCACCCACTCTCTTAACGCCTGTACGTCCTTCGTCTTGTCCAGGGAAAGCATGGGCCTCTCATGGCGCTCCTTGGGCAGCTCGCTTAAGACCTCGTAGCCCACGTGGATCGTGGGGCTGCCTGCCAGCGTCGTCCCCGTCTCTTTCTCCAGCCGCGCCAGCTCATCGTAGAGGGCATCGTATTCATAATTGCTCATAATCTCGTCGGCTTCCTGGTAATAGGCGCGGCCCGCCCGGTTCAGAAGCTCCACGAGCTCTTTCATTCTCTTCTTCTT
>CALWBB010000136.1 GCA_944375885.1 uncultured Merdimonas sp. | reverse complement strand
GAGGGACAGACCGTAAAGGCTGTGGTGTTCAGCGGTTTCAAGGCTACCCGCAAGGTGATTGACAAGATCTGCGCCGACGTGGAGGTGCAGACCGGAAGCAAGGCTTACTGGTTCCGCCTGGATGAGAACGGCGAGCTGGTGGGCGGCATTTCCAAGTTCCTGGCAGACCGCAGGGACGCCGTCGTCGAAGCTCTGTCCTTAAAGCCCGGCGATTTCGTGGGCCTGGCGGCAGGAAAGAAGCTGGCGGCCCAGAAGACCGCAGGCGTGCTGCGAAAAGTCCTTGGAAATACAGTGGAAGGCCATATGAAGAAGGAATGCTACGAATTCTGCTGGATCGTAGACTTCCCCATGTATGAGATCGGCGAGGAATCCGGTAAGCTGGAATTCTGCCATAATCCTTTCTCCATGCCCCAGGGCGGCTTAAAGGATCTGGAGGAAAAGGATCCGCTGGAGATCTACGCTTATCAGTACGATCTGGTGTGCAACGGCGTGGAGCTGTCCTCCGGCGCGGTCCGGAACCACGACCCGGAGATCATGGTGAAGGCCTTCGAGCTGGTGGGCCTTGGCGAGGACGACGTGAAGGCCAAGTTCCCGGCCATGTACAACGCCTTCTGCTATGGAGCGCCGCCCCACGCAGGCATCGCTCCCGGCGTGGACCGCATGGTCATGCTGATCGCGGGCGAGGAGAGCATCCGCGAGATTATCCCCTTCCCCATGAACAAGACGGCCCAGGACGTGATGATGGGAGCGCCGGCGGAGGTGGATCCCAAGCAGCTTGAGGATGTGCATATCCAGGTGGTTATGCCGGAGTAACTGATGGACATGCGTCACACCGGGAGCGGGGAAAGGGCAGGATATGAAGAAGAGGGCGGCTGCGGCGGTTGTGCTGGCGGGACTGTTCCTGTTTGCGGGCTGCGGAAAAGATCCGGTGCAGCCTGGGGAGCTTCTGACGGAATACATCCAGCTGCTAAGCGAAGAAAAGTATGAGGAGATGTATTCCTATCTGTCGGAGGACGCGAAGGCGGAGACAGACGAGGAAACCTTTGTAAACAGGAACCGGAATATTTACGGCGGGATCGAGGCCTCCGGGATAGAAATTGTGATCGCGGAGGATGAGGAAGAGGACAAGGACGCGGATACCCGGCGGGTGGAGTACAGCATTTCCATGCAGACCATAGCGGGAGAGCTGGCCTTTGACAACATGGTGGCCATTTTCAAGAAGGATGAGGAAGGGGCCTATAAGATGGAATGGGACAGCCAGGACATCTTCCCGAACCTCCAGAATACGGACACCGTGCGCGTGGTGGCTTCAGAAGCCAAGCGCGGAAATATCTATGACAGGAACCATGTGGAGCTGGCCCGGGAGGGCGTGGCTTCCTCGGTGGGCCTGGTGCCCGGGAAGCTTCCGGAGGACCGAAGCGCTGCCCTGGAGCAGCTGGCCTCCCTTTTGGAGATCAGCGTCGAAAAGATTGAGAATGCTTTAAGCGCGGGCTGGGTGCGGGACGATACCTTCGTGCCCCTGCGCACGGTTTCCAAGGAAGCCATGGAATTAAAGGAGCAGCTTCTTACGATCCCAGGCGTGATGATCACGGATACAACGGTGCGCTTCTATCCCTTTGGGGAAAAGGCCGCCCAGCTGACTGGCTATGTGCAGAATATCACAGCGGAGGAGCTGGAGGAGCGGACAGGCCAGGGCTATAACCAGAACAGCATCATCGGGAAGGCCGGGGCGGAGCGCGTCTATGAGGAAAAGCTTCGGCCCAAGGACGGCTATGCCATCGAGATCCTGAATGAGCTGGGCGATGTGAAAGAGACGGTGCTTGAGAAGGCGCCGGAGGATGGGGAGGATGTGGTTCTGTCCATCGATATCACGCTCCAGCAGTATCTGTACCAGGCGATGGAAGGGGACGAGGGCTGCGCGGCGGCCATGGATCCTGTGAGCGGGGCGGTGCTGGCCCTGGTGAGTACGCCGGCTTACGACCCGAACGATTTTGTCATGGGCTACACCACCAGCGCCTGGGAGGCTATAAACTCCGATGAATCCCAGCCCCTGTACAACCGCTGGCTGGCGTCCTGGGTTCCAGGCTCCTGCTTTAAGCCGGTGACGGCTGCCCTCGCGCTGACACAAGGAACCCTCGACCCGGAGGAAGAGGTGCCAAACGACGGCCTTCGCTGGCAGCTGGATGAGAGCTGGGGCAGCTATTATGTGACGACGCTGGAGGATTACGCGGTCAAGAACCTGGAAAACGCCCTGGTGCATTCGGATAACATCTATTTCGCCAAAGCGGCTGTGGGGATGGGGGCCGATGGCTTCGGAAGCGGGCTGAAATCCCTGGGCTTTGAGGAAGAGCTTCCCTTCGACTTCGCGCTGACGGCTTCCACCTTTGGAAACGAGGGCGTCATCGAGTCAGACACAGAGCTTGCGGACAGCGGCTACGGCCAGGGCCGGCTGCTGGTAAATCCCCTTCATCTGTCTTCTATTTACTCGGCTTTTGTAAACGGAGGCGATATGGTCCGGCCTTACCTTGTGGAGGGCCAGGAGACTTCCTATTGGAAGGAAGGGGTCTTCACACAGGAGGCCTGCGATACGGTGCTTGCGGATCTCTACCAGGTGGTGGAGTCTGAGGAGGGCACTGCCCATGAGGCTTACCGGAGCGGGTACCGCCTGGCTGGAAAGACGGGGACGGCTGAGATCAAGGATTCCCAGGACGATACGGAAGGCACGGAGCTTGGATGGTTCGTGGGGCTTAGCGCGGAAGGTGTGGACAGGCCCCTTCTGATTACCATGATGATAGAGGATGTGAAAGGGCGCGGAGGCAGCCATTACGTGATACCGAAGGTGATGGCAGGCTTCGACGCCTGGATGCCGGAGGGCGGAAACTGATATGATACTGGCGATAGACGTGGGAAATACCAATATCGAAATTGGCTGCATCCAGGGGGATGCGATCCGTTTTGTGGAGCGCATCCACACGGATGGGACGAAATCGGAATTGGAGTATGCCATCAGCATGAAGACGGTGCTGGAGCTGTATGGAATCGACCGAAAGGAGCTGGAAGGCGGGATCATTTCTTCCGTGGTTCCGCCCCTTACCAATGTGATCCGCCGCGCCGCTTCCAAGGTGACGGGCCGCAAGATCCTGGTGGTAGGCCCTGGTGTGAAGACGGGCCTGGACATCCGCATCGACAATCCGGCCCAGCTGGGCACCGGCCTGGTGGTGGGAGCTGTGGCGGGAGTGGAGGAGTACAGCTGTCCTTTGGTGATTATCGATATGGGAACGGCGACGACCTTCACTGTAGTCAATGAGAAAAAGCAGGTGGTGGGCGGCATGATTATGCCCGGCGCCGGGGTCTCCCTGGACGCGCTTATCAGCCGCACCTCCCAGCTTCCCAAGATCAGCCTGGAGCCGCCGAAAAAATTCATCGGAAGCAATACGGTGGAGTGCATGAAAAGCGGCGTGATCTATGGAAACGCGGTCTGCCTGGACGGCATGATAGCCAGAGTGGAGGAGACGCTGGGCCAGAAGGTGACGGCTGTGGCCACCGGAGGCATGGCGAAATATATCGTTCCCCACTGCAGGACGCAGATCCATCTGGATGACGCGCTGCTCCTGAAGGGGCTGCGGCTGATTTATCAGAGAAATCAATAGCACAGAATTCCCGGAGAAGTCCTGCAGGCGTCAGGAATCCCGGGAGTTTCCTGGACTGCCCCTGCGGATGGCGTTCTCTCCGTATCGGCGGCGGATCGCTTCCATGGCGGCGTCCAGCTTTTTCAGCTTTTCGGGGGAAGGGGCAGTGCGTGCCTCTTCCTTTTTCTGTGCTGGTTTTTGGAAAAGGGCAGCCGGGGAAGCTGGCGCTTCAGCGGGAGGCGGTGTCTCAACGGAAGCCGGTGTCTCAGCGGGAGGCGGTTCCGGCAGATCAAAGATAGAGAGCTGCACGGGCCCTCCCTCTGCGGTGAGCTTCGAGGAGCGCACGCCCAGCAGGCGCACCGGACGGCCGTCCCACAGCTCGTCGAACAGGGAACAGGCCAGGCGGCAGATGTCGCCGGCGCTGTTCACGGGCGACAGGGCCTGGGTCTGGTGGGAAGATTTTGTGAAATCATAATACTTGATTTCTACCGTGACGGTGCCGGCCAGCTGGCCAGCCTTTTTCAGGCGGCGGGACACGCTTTCCGACAGCTCCAGGAGAATTTCATGAGCCCTGCCTGCTTCCGTGACATCCTCCGAGAGCGTGGTGGAATTGCCGACGCCCTTCGCTTCCTGCCTTTTCGTCACCACAGGAGAGGGATCGATGCCGTTGGCGTATTCCCACATCAGGGTTCCGTGGCTTTTGAAATGGGCGTTCAGAAAAGCCGGATCCGAACGGGCCAGATCGCCGATGGTGAGGACGCCCAGGCTCTTAAGCTTCGAAGAGCTCCGCCCGCCCACCATGAAAAGCTCCGACACAGGCAGGGGCCACATCTTTGCTTCGATCTCTTCCGGGTACAGGGTATGGACCTTTCCGGGCTTTTCAAAATCACTGGCCATCTTCGCCAGCACCTTGACCGTGGAAATCCCTACGTTTACCGTAAACCCAAAGCGCGCGAAGATCCGGTCCCGGATTCGTCCTGCGGCTTCCTCGGGAGAAGCGTAAAAGCGTGCCCGGGAGGTAAAATCCATATAACACTCGTCGATGGAGACCTGCTCGAGTTCCGGGGAGAATTCCTCGGTGAGAAGCTTTATCATGGCACGGCTGTACTCCCGGTAGATTTTGTGATCCGGGGAGGCCATGACAAGGCCCGGACATTTGCGCAGAGCTGCGGCCACAGGCTCTCCGGTCTGGATACCGTATTTCTTCGCAGGGATGGATTTGGCCAGGACTACGCCGTGGCGGCTTTTCTCATCCCCTCCAATGATGGAGGGAACGGTCCGCAGATCCGTAGAGCTCCCGTTCTTTAGCTGTTCCAGGGCGGTCCAGCTCAGGTAGGCGGAGTTCACATCAATATGGAAAATGATTCGTTCCCGTGCAGGCATAAGGACAGCCCTCCTTCCTGTCTGCATTATAACACTGAGAACATATGTTTGCAACAGGGGACTGCTTCACACTGAAATACAAATGATACAAAATGTCGGTTTGACAGGCCCTGCAGAAAGGGGTAGACTGAAAAAAGCAGAATAAACATGAACAGCGCAGGGAAAGAAGGGATTTTCAGCATGTATAACGCAGCGTCGAAGAAAGCAGAAGAATTTATTGACCATGAGGAGATCCTGGCGTCGATCGAGTACGCCCAGGAAAATAAGCATAACCGGCCCTATATTGAATCGCTGATCGAGCGGGCGGCGGACTGCAAGGGCTTAAGCCACCGGGAAGCCATGGTGCTCCTGGAATGCGAGGAGCCGGATCTGGTGGAGCGGATGTACCATCTGGCCCGGGAGATCAAGCAGAAATTTTACGGCAACCGGATCGTGATGTTCGCGCCGCTGTACCTGTCCAATTACTGTGTGAACGGCTGCACCTACTGCCCTTATCACGCGAAGAACAAGCATATCGCCAGGAAGAAGCTGACCCAGGAGGAGATCCGCCGGGAGGTGATCGCCCTTCAGGATATGGGGCACAAGCGCCTGGCCCTGGAGACCGGCGAGGATCCGGTCAACAATCCCATTGAATATGTCCTGGAGAGCATCAAGACGATTTACAGCATCCAGCATAAGAACGGGGCCATCCGCCGGGTGAATGTGAATATCGCGGCGACGACGGTGGAGAATTACCGGAAGCTGAAGGAAGCCGGCATCGGCACCTATATCCTGTTCCAGGAGACCTACCATAAAGAAAACTACGAGAAGCTGCATCCCACCGGGCCCAAGCACGATTACGCCTGGCACACGGAGGCCATGGACCGGGCTATGGAGGGCGGAATCGACGACGTGGGAATCGGCGTATTGTTCGGCCTGAATATGTACCGCTATGACTTCGTGGGACTTCTGATGCACGCGGAGCACCTGGAGGCGGCCTGCGGCGTAGGCCCCCACACCATCAGCGTGCCCCGGATCCGCAACGCGGACGATATCGACGCCTCCACCTTTGAGAACGCCATTTCCGACGAGCTGTTCGCAAAGATTGTGGCGGTGATCCGCATCGCAGTTCCCTACACAGGCATGATCATTTCTACCCGGGAGTCCAAGGCTACCAGAGAGAAGGTGCTGGATCTGGGCGTGTCCCAGATAAGCGGCGGCTCCCGCACCAGCGTGGGCGGCTATGTGGAGCCCGAGGAGGAAGAGGAGAATTCCGCCCAGTTCGACGTGAGCGATACCCGCACCCTGGATGAGGTAGTGAACTGGCTTCTGGAGCTGGGCTATATCCCGAGCTTCTGTACAGCCTGCTACCGGGAGGGGCGCACAGGCGACCGCTTTATGACCCTGGTGAAATCGGGCCAGATCGCCAACTGCTGCCAGCCGAACGCTTTGATGACGCTCAAAGAATACCTGGTGGATTACGCGTCTGAGGATACGAGAGAAAAAGGCGAAAGAGTGATTGCGGAAGAGCTTGGGAAGGTAAAGAGCGATAAGATCCGCGCCATCGCGGCCCGCAATCTGGAGGAGATCGAGCATGGAAAACGGGATTTCAGATTCTAGCCGGGACTTCTGGGCTGCCTCGAGAAAATACGGACGGGCCGGGGAGCATGATGAGCTGAAGCCCCAGGAGGAGGACGACAGATACTATACGCAGAAATTTGACGCCCGCTGTCCGGTGGACGCCTCCAAAGTAGTACATACCGTACAGTTCCGCAAGGCCACCTGTACCCGGGTGGACGA
>CALWBB010000135.1 GCA_944375885.1 uncultured Merdimonas sp. | reverse complement strand
AACTGTGCTACTATGGAAAACAGTAAATTACCTGCCGGGCCCGCGCCTGGCGCAGGGCAGACCAGACCAGCTCTTTGGCTTTGCGGCGGCAGGAATAAAAAACAAGTGAGGAAACGCATATGGCACAGCTCTGGGGAGGCCGTTTCACGAAAGAGACGGACAAGCTCGTATATAACTTTAACGCTTCGATATCCTTTGATAAAAAGTTCTATAAGCAGGACATGGAGGGCAGCATGGCCCACGTCCGGATGCTGGCGAAGCAGGGAATCCTGACGGAAGGAGAGCGGGACGCGATCCTTGCGGGAATCCAGGGGATTCTGGCGGATGTGGAAAGCGGGAAGCTGGAAATCACCGACGAGTATGAGGACATCCACAGCTTTGTGGAGGCCGTGCTCATCGACCGCATCGGGGAGCCGGGAAAGAAGCTGCATACCGGCCGCAGCCGCAACGATCAGGTGGCCCTGGATATGAAGCTTTACACCAGGGATGAGCTCAAAGCCATCGACGCGCTGGTGCGGGAGCTGCTTTCGGTGCTGCTGCGTCTGATGAAGGAACATACAGAGACGATCATGCCGGGCTTTACCCATCTGCAGAAGGCCCAGCCCATTACCCTGGCCCACCATCTGGGGGCCTATTTTGAGATGTTCAAACGGGATCGGGGACGCCTCCACGACATTTATGAACGGATGAATTACTGTCCCTTAGGCTCCGGGGCCCTGGCGGGCACGACGTACCCGCTGGATCGGGAATACACGGCGCAGCTTCTGGGATTCGCAGGCCCGACCCTGAACAGCATGGATTCCGTGTCCGATCGGGATTACTTGATCGAGCTTCTGTCGGCCCTGTCCACGATCATGATACACCTGAGCCGTTTTTCCGAGGAAATCATCATCTGGAATACGAACGAGTACCGCTTCGTGGAGATCGACGACGCCTACAGCACGGGCAGCAGCATCATGCCCCAGAAGAAGAACCCGGACATCGCGGAGCTGGTGCGGGGCAAGACGGGCCGCGTCTACGGGGCGCTCATCTCCCTGCTCACCACCATGAAGGGACTGCCGCTGGCGTACAATAAGGACATGCAGGAGGACAAGGAGCTGACCTTTGACGCCTTCGATACGGTCAAGGGCTGCCTGGCTCTCTTTACCGGAATGCTGGATACCATGAAATTCAACGAGGACGTTATGGAGGAGAGCGCGAAGAAGGGCTTCACCAACGCCACGGACGCGGCGGATTACCTGGTGAACCACGGCGTGCCCTTCCGGGACGCCCATGGAATCATCGGACGCCTGGTGCTGTACTGCATTGAGCAGGACAAGGCCATCGAGGAGCTGTCTCTTTCAGAGCTTCAGAGCATCAGCCCCGTATTTGAAGAGGACATTTACGAGGCTGTCAGCATGGATACCTGCGTCAATAAGCGCCTGACCCTGGGAGCGCCCGGAAAGGCGGCCATGGAGCAGGTCATTTCCCTGCATGAGAAATGGATGGAGGAGCATCCGTAGGGTTATTATTTACAGCCGCTCCACCCACATGCGCACTCGTCGCCTCTTACGAGGCTTCAGTCCCGCTCCTTACGGAGCTAAGACTGCTTATGTGGGTGGGGTGACCGCTTCGCAGTCCTGATTCATATCTGGCAGCAGATGCTTACGTGCCAGCACGACACATCTGCTGCCAGATATGAATCGGCTGTGAAGAGTAACCCTGTAGGAAAAAATGCTTGCAATTTTCCTGGAACTGCGGTAGTATACTTTAAAGAAAAGACATATGTCCGCAATAGAAAGACATAAACAGAGGAGTGTATGAAAAAATGAGCGAAAAACTGAGAGTTGGAATCCTGGGCGGCACCGGAATGGTGGGACAGCGGTTTATTTCCCTGCTGGAGAACCATCCATGGTTTGAGGTAGTGACCATCGCGGCCAGCGCGCGCAGCGCGGGCAAGACCTATGAGGAAGCTGTGGGCGGCCGCTGGAAGATGGACACCCCCATGCCGGAGGCGGTCAAGAAGATCGTCGTCATGAATGTGAACGAGGTCGAGAAAGTGGCGGCAGGCGTGGACTTTGTGTTCAGCGCCGTAGACATGACAAAGGATGAGATCCGCGCCATCGAGGAAGCCTACGCGAAGACAGAGACTCCGGTGGTGTCCAATAACAGCGCCCACCGCTGGACGCCGGACGTGCCGATGATGATCCCGGAGATCAACGCCGATCACGCGAAAATCATTGAGCAGCAGAAAGGCCGTCTTGGCACGAAGCGGGGCTTTATCGCCGTAAAGCCCAACTGCTCCATCCAGTCCTATACGCCTGCCCTGGCAGCCTGGAGAGAGTTCGAGCCCTATGAGGTGGTGGCCACGACCTATCAGGCCATTTCCGGAGCGGGCAAGACCTTCAAGGACTGGCCGGAGATGGTGGAGAATATCATTCCCTATATTGGCGGTGAGGAGGAGAAGAGCGAGAAGGAGCCGCTGCGCGTCCTTGGAACCTATGAGGACGGCGAGATCAAGCTGGCGGCTGAGCCGGTGATCACCTGCCAGTGCATCCGTGTGCCGGTGCTGAACGGCCACACGGCGGCGGTGTTTGTGAAGTTCCGGAAAAAAGCCACGAAGGAGCAGCTGATTGAGAAGCTTCGCAGCTTCAAAGGAGCGCCCCAGGAGCTTGGCCTTCCCAGCGCGCCGGAGCATTTCATTCAGTATCTGGAGGAGGACAACCGTCCCCAGGTGAAGCTGGACGTGGATTATGAGAAGGGCATGGGCGTGTCCATCGGCCGCCTGCGGGAGGATACGGTATACGACTGGAAATTCGTGGGCCTGTCCCACAATACAGTCCGCGGCGCGGCGGGAGGAGCCGTGCTCTGCGCCGAGCTTCTGAAGGCCCAGGGATATATTGCGGCGAAGCAGTAAGAAGCGGATAAAAGGATTCGGATTTATATGAGAAATAAGGGTGTAAAAATGGTCATTTCTGCCGCAGGAATGGCCATTTGCCTGTTATGCGGCAGCTGCGGGGATCTGCAAAGTCCGGAAAAAGCCGGAATTTTGGAGCCAGCAGGCTTTTATATAGAGGAGGTTTCCCGTCAAGTCCAGAAGGAGCGGGAAGAGGCCCGGCAGGAGGAGCTGGAACAGCAGAAGCGGGAGCGTGCCGCCAGGCTGGAGTTTTACCGGGTCTGCGAATCAGGAACGGTCGTTTCGGACGCCCTTTCTGAGGAGGAGACGTCCGCCCTCTTTTTTGCCTCAGAGATTCCGGAAGAGGTCTTCGCGCGGATGGACGGGGTATCCTATGTGGAGAACGAGCATATCGCCCTTTCGGAACTGCGGTACCTGCGGATGCTTTACCGGGGCTTCGACGGGGAGGCTCATGTGGGCGAGATGGTGGTAAACGCCCAGATCGCGCAGACGGTGCTGGAGATCTTCCGCCATCTCTACGATCAGGATTACCCGATAGAGAAAATGCGCCTGATAGACGATTACGGCGGGGATGACGACGCCTCCTGCCTGGACAACAATACCTCCGGCTTTAATTACCGGGTGGTGGAGGGAAGCGATCACCTTTCCCGCCACGCCTACGGCATGGCCATCGACATCAATCCCTTTTACAATCCGTACGTGACCTATGAAAACGGCGTGGAACACATCTCTCCGCCGGGAAGCGGGCCTTACGCGGACCGCTCGGCAGATTTCCCCTATAAAATCGGCGGGGAGGGCGATCTGTGCCTGGAGCTTTTTAAGGAACGGGGCTTCACCTGGGGCGGAAACTGGAGAACCTTGAAGGATTACCAGCATTTTCAGATAGACGGATAGTATTTCATACCCTGCAGTTGGGCTGCGTGAACAATTCAAAAACTGTTGTAGCAAAACCGGCTTTTCATTCGTTTATATAGTATAGAAGGACAAAACAAGAGGACGGACAAAGGAGGAGTCGGTATGAAGAAAAATAGGGGGTTCCTGGCGCTGCTGATGCTGCCTGTACTGCTGCTGGCATCAGGCTGCGCAGAAGAGAATGAGGAGATGCTGTCCGAGAAGCCGGCGGTTTATCTGTACCCGGAAAAGGCAGAGGAGGTCAGTGTCTGGCTGGACTATGAAGGGGAGCTGACCTGCACCTACCCGGAGTATGGGGATGGCTGGCACGTGATTGCCAGGCCGGACGGGACGCTTCAGAACCTGAAGGATGGAAAGGAATATTCCTATCTGTTCTGGGAGGGCGCCGGGCAGGCGGAGTATGATTTAAGCAGCGGCTTTGTGGTAAAGGGAGAGGATACTGCGGAGTTTCTGCAGGAAAAGCTGGCAGAGCTTGGCCTGATTCCTGCGGAATACAATGAGTTTATCGTCTACTGGCTTCCCAGGATGGAGAATAATGCCTGGAACCTTATCACCTTCCAGACGGAGGCTTATACCAGCCAGGCAGCCCTGCACGTCGAGCCGGAGCCGGATACGGTCATCCGGGTCTTTATGGCCTACGCGGCCCTTGAAAAGCCTGTGGACGTGCCGGAGCCGGTGTTCCATACTCCGGAGAGAAAAGGCTTTACCGTAGTGGAATGGGGCGGCACGGAGATAAAGTAAACGTGCCGCCTCCGCGCGGAAATTGAAAAAAGTGTTGCGTCTGTTTCCAATTTATGCTATTCTGCATATATCAGCAGTTCAGCTGAATCCAAGGAGAAGATCTCTCCGGAATTTCCAGTGCGGTTACGGCTTATTACGAAGGATAAGTTACGAAGGACAAGCGCTTTTGAAAAAGTGGGCGTTGAAACTTTTCGCAGTTTTTAATAAAATGAAGGAGGGAAAAAGTTGCACAAAACCTTACAGGAATTAACACTGCTGGACAGATTTCCTGCATTACCTTGAATGTACAGATGACAGCTTTGCCGAGATGTCGGAGAGTGAAAGAATCCGGAAAATCCACAGCTTTGTGCAGAAGATAAGGTCCAGTGAGGAAATGGGAGTGAAGTATATGCAGGCGTGGGAAGAAAAAGTGCTGGAAAGAGAAGAGGGAAGAAAAGAAGGAAGAAAAGAAGGAAGAAAAGAAGGAAGGGACGAGGGGATTCTTCTGGGGACTGGCAGGAGCATCGAGGAGCTTTTAAAGGAACTTGGCCCTGTGCCGGAAAAGCTGCATAAGAGGATTCTGGAAGAAAAAGATCTGGAGACCTTAAACGCCTGGCTGAAGCTGGCGGCAAGGGCGTCTTCTGTGGAAGACTTCTGTTTTCTGCTTGACAGCAGAGAAAAAATGTAATAAGATAGACCCAGAAAAACGAACAGACATTCGAATTAATGAATCTGGAAGAGGGATAAGGAGAAGTAAATGGTAAAGGAAGAAAAGCAGAAAGCGCTGGACGCGGCACTGGCGCAGATTGAAAAGCAGTTTGGAAAGGGCTCCGTGATGAAGCTGGGCGACAAGGGAGCCAATATGCAGATAGAGACGACGCCTACGGGCTGTCTGAGCCTTGATTTGGCTCTGGGGCTGGGCGGGATTCCCAAAGGAAGAATCATCGAGGTATATGGCCCGGAGTCCAGCGGTAAGACGACCGTGGCCCTCCATATGGTGGCGGAGGTACAGAAGCGGGGCGGCATCGCGGGCTTTATCGACGCGGAGCACGCGCTGGATCCGGTATATGCGAAGAACATCGGCGTAGACGTGGATAATCTTTATATTTCCCAGCCGGATAACGGAGAGCAGGCCCTGGAGATTGCGGAGACTATGGTTCGCAGCGGCGCTGTGGATATTATCATTGTGGACTCTGTGGCGGCCCTGGTGCCGAAAGCGGAGATTGAGGGCGATATGGGAGACGCCCATGTAGGACTGCAGGCAAGACTGATGTCCCAGGCCCTGCGGAAGCTGACCGCTGTGATCAGCAAGTCCAAGTGTACCGTGATCTTTATCAACCAGCTGCGTGAGAAGGTGGGCGTGATGTTTGGCAACCCGGAGGTCACCACGGGAGGCCGGGCGCTGAAGTTCTACTCCTCCATCCGTATGGATGTGCGCCGGATTGAGACCCTGAAGCAGGGCGGGGAGATCGTCGGAAACCGGACACGGATCAAGGTGGTGAAGAATAAAATCGCGCCGCCCTTTAAGGAAGCGGAGTTCGATATCATGTTTGGCGAGGGCATATCCAGGGAAGGAGACATCCTGGATCTGGCGGCGAATACGGGCGTGGTGAATAAGAGCGGAGCCTGGTATGCGTACAATGGCGAGAAGATCGGCCAGGGCCGCGAGAACGCCAAGCTGTACCTGAAGCAGAATCCGGCAGTCTGCGAGGAGATCGAGGAAAAGGTAAGAGAGGGCTTCGGTCTGGATTCCGCCAGGGCAGAGGACAGCCCGGAAGAAAAAGAGAAGAAAGAGAAGCCTTCGGAGAAGGCCTCAGACAGGTAAGCGGTGGGAAGTATGAAAGCGGGACGTCCTTTAAGCGAGGAGGAAAAGTCAGGCGATATCCGGCGCGCCAGGCACCGGGCCCTTCACATTCTGGAGAGGAGCGACAGGACGGAGCAGGAGCTGCGGGCGAAGCTTGAGAGAAACTATCGGGCGGAGGCTGTGGAGGACGCCATCTCTTACGTGAAGCAGTACCACTATCTGGATGACAGGCGGTACGCGGTAAATTATCTGAACAGCCGCGGACGCGTGAAGAGCCGCCGCCAGGTGGAGCAGGAGCTTCTTTATAAAAAGGGAATTTCCAAAGAGATTCTGGAGGAGGCCCGCACGGAGGCAGAGCCCCAGGATGAGCGGGAGCAGATCCGCCGCTGGATGGAGAAAAAGCAGATTCATCCGGAGACGGCGGATCCGAATGAGCTGCGCAGGTTTTATCTTTTCCTGATGCGCAGGGGCTTCCGAAGCGAGGACATCTTAAGCGAGCTTCGGGTTTCAGCTTCCTGAGCGGCAGCAG
>CALWBB010000134.1 GCA_944375885.1 uncultured Merdimonas sp. | reverse complement strand
AGATTTTAGTTCTCTTATGCTTTGAAGTAAATCCACTGTATTTCTTGCAAAACGGCTTACATCTTTTACAACAACTCTTTCAAATTTCTTTGCTTTAGCATCTTGCATCATAGCTTGAAATTGTTTTCTGTGTTTTATTTGTTTTCCAGATATTCCTTCATCTGCATATAGCTTGTACAATTCATAACCATTCTTTTTTGTAAACTCATTAAAGAACTCTATTTGCTTTTCTAATGAGTCTATTTGTGCCTCTTTCTCAGTTGATACCCTACAATATGCTGCAATTTTCATAACATCACTACTTTCCTTTTTGTTTCCGTCACTTTGTTTTCGTTCTGTTACATTTTAGCATATCAGTTTCAAAAATGCAACAAAAAACTACTCTTTTTCAAGAATAGTTTTACTTATCTTATATTAATTTATTAATAATTGCATTTATGTCTGGTTGTGTTGGAGTAAATTTAACTCCTTTTTTCAGCATGTTCATTACTTTCTTTGCTTTCTTTTCTATCTCCAATGCAGAATGTTCACTTGTAACAGTTAAATGATTATTAGCTATTGTATATGTTCTTTCAATATATTCCTCTGTTATTGGAAACATATCTTGAATTAAAAATACACTTTCTTTGTCATTATCAAGTTTCATAATATGTAATATATCACAAGGCTTTCCACTTGCAATTTTTTTACTCATTATTTTTTTATATTTATCAATTCTACTGCTTAATGGAATCATCCAATATAAACCCGTATCCTCTTCTTTAAAACAATAATAATGTGGTCTATTAGCTTCTTTATTACCTTTCAAGTACGGATCATTCATATCTTTAAAAAATTTATCTTTTACTATATAAAATCCTCTTTCTATCACTTTGCATACTTCCTTTTATAAAAATTAATGGTTCCTCATCAGCTAGTGGTGAAGAACCATACTTTCAACCCAACCATTTGTATACCGCATATTGGTCAGCGGTAAACTTTCAACCCGACCATTTATATACCACATATCGGTCAGTGGTAAACTTTCTTTGTACCTACATTTTAGCAAGCACAAAGATGAAAGTCAATAGGGCTTCCCATTAAAATTCTATGCAAAAAATTACTGATTATACATAATTACAAATATCCGCAAAGAAATGTCTGTATACAAAAATTACTTTGTATAAAATTTTGCAAAGAAAACGGGCATTTCTCCCGCTGATACGGCAACAGGATCATTATTAGCACCTATACGTGTATAATATGCATTATCATACATGACAGCGCCATTATCGGATGTCAGTTTTAAATAATAACAGACTTATTATTACTCAAACTCTATCGTCCCGGGCGGCTTGCTGGTCAGGTCATACATGACCCTATTCACGCCCTTCACCTCATTGATGATCCGGCTGGTCACTTTGAAGAGCACCTCGTAGGGGATCTCGGAGCACTCTGCCGTCATGAAGTCGCTGGTGTTCACTGCCCGCAGAGCCACCGCGTAGTCGTAGGTGCGGAAATCGCCCATGACACCCACGGAGCGCATGTTCGTGAGGCCGGCGAAATACTGGCCGAGGCCCTTGTCGAGGCCGGCCTTCGCGATTTCCTCCCGGTAGATCGCGTCGGCGTCCTGCACGATGCGGACCTTCTCCTCCGTCACCTCGCCCACGATGCGGACGCCCAGGCCGGGGCCGGGGAAGGGCTGGCGGTAAACCAGGTACTCGGGCATGCCAAGCTCCAGGCCGGCTTTGCGGACCTCGTCCTTGAAGAGCATGCGCAGGGGTTCGATGATTTCCTTGAAGTCCACTACATCGGGGAGACCGCCCACATTGTGGTGGGATTTGATGACCGCGGACTTGCCAAGGCCCGATTCGATGACATCCGGGTAAATGGTTCCCTGAACCAGGAAGTCCACGGCGCCGATTTTCTTCGCCTCTTCCTCGAAGACGCGGATGAATTCCTCGCCGATGATTTTTCGTTTTTCCTCCGGTTCGGTGACGCCCTTCAGCTTGGCGTAGTAGCGCTGCTGGGCGTTCACGCGGATAAAGTTCAGCTCGTAGGGGCCTTCAGGGCCAAAGACCGCCTCCACCTCGTCGCCCTCGTTCTTGCGCAGCAGGCCGTGATCCACGAAGACGCAGGTCAGCTGTTTCCCGATGGCCTTGGAGAGCAGGACGGCCGCCACGGAAGAGTCCACGCCGCCGGACAGGGCGCAGAGCACCTTGCCCCCTCCTACCTTTTCCCGGATCTGCCGGATCGTCTCCTCCACAAAGGAGCCCATCTTCCAGTCGCCGGAGCAGCCGCACACGTCATAGACGAAATTGCGCAGCATCTTCTGGCCCTCGTGGGTATGCATGACCTCCGGATGGAACTGTACCGCGTAGAGCTTTCTCTCAGGGCACTCCATGGCCGCCACGGGGCAGACCGGCGTGTGCGCCGTGACACGGAAGCCCTCGGGAGCCTTCGCGATGTAATCGGTGTGGCTCATCCAGACCACCGTATTTTCCTCCACATCCCGGAACAGGACGCTGGAGCGGTCCACCGTAGTCTCAGTCCTGCCATACTCGCTGACTGGGGCGGTCTTCACCTCGCCGCCCAGGGTGTAGGCCATCAGCTGGGAGCCATAGCAGATTCCCAGAATCGGGATTCCCAGCTCAAAGATTTCCTTCTGATAGTGGGGCGAAGTCTCGTCGTAGACGCTGTTGGGGCCTCCAGTGAAAATAATCCCTTTGGGGTTCATCTCTTTTATCTTCTCAAGGCTCAGGGTATAGGGATGCACTTCGCAGTACACGCTGCACTCACGGACCCGGCGGGCGATCAGCTGGTTATACTGCCCGCCGAAATCCAGAACAATGACCATTTCTCTGTTCAAGCCGTATCTTCCTCCTCATTCTGCCGCCAATATTTTTCCAAATTCCACTTTTCAACGCAGGGGAACCGCTCTCTATTATAAGTGATACCATTTTTCTTGACAAGTAGGAAATCCGTCTGTCATACCTGTCCTTTTTTGTTCATATCTTAGGACAAAGCCCCGGGCAGGAGGCCCCTGACAGGACAGTTTCACGTATCGTCCTCCGGCGCAGTCTCCCGTTCCTGCACGTCTTCCCGCTCCTGCCCGCCCACAGAAAGGACCGATGACTCTATGAACCAAAATCATGACGTTCCCGGCGCTGTCCGCG
This sequence comes from uncultured Merdimonas sp., assembly GCA_944375885.1. GTDB lineage: Bacteria > Bacillota > Clostridia > Lachnospirales > Lachnospiraceae > Laedolimicola. Next base: position 3,707 of record CALWBB010000134.1, on the reverse strand, counting down.
GGCAGAATGTCCTGAAGGACGCCCGCCGCAGGACACTGCCGGAATGTTTTCTGGAACAGCTGAATGATCCGCTGATTTTCATCCTCTTCGTGGCTGCCGCTATCTCCATGCTTCTGGGCGAAGTAAACGACACCGCCATCATTCTGACTGTCATCCTGGTAAATGCTCTGGTAGGCGTGATCCAGGAGGGCCGGGCCCAGAAGGCCCTGGACGCGCTGAAACAGCTGACAAGCCCTGTAGCTCTGATCCGCCAGGGCGGCAGGCAGGTGGAAATCCCTGCGCGAGACCTGATTCCCGGCGATATTGTATGCCTGGACGCAGGCCGCCAGGTGCCAGCCGACCTGGAGCTCATTTCCGTGAACAGCCTGAAGATCGAGGAATCCGCCCTGACCGGGGAATCGGTGCCCGTAGAAAAGGATCTGGGAAGACACAACCGGGCCTATATGTCCACCAATGTCACCTACGGCCGGGGCGAAGGTGTCGTCACCGCCATCGGCATGGACACAGAGATCGGCCGCATTGCCCAGATGATCGGGGAGACGCCTGCGGAAACCACGCCTCTCCAGAGGCGGCTGGCTGATCTGGGCAAGCTCTTAAGCATCGTCTCCGTGGCTCTTTGCGCCCTTCTCTTTGGCGTCGCCGTGCTCCAGCGCCGGGACGTGATGGAAATGCTGATCACAGCCATCTCCCTGGCAGTAGCCGCCGTGCCGGAGGGCCTGCCCGCCGTCGTAACCATGGTGCTGGCTTTAAGCGTCTCCCGCATGGTGAAGGTAAATACCATCGTCAAGCGCCTGCCAAGCGTGGAGACCCTGGGCTGCGTCAGCGTCGTCTGTTCTGACAAGACCGGCACCCTGACCCAGAACCGCATGACAGTGACAGCCTGTTATCTGGACGGGCAGATCCGGGAGGCCGCTCTTCTCGACCCGATCCGGGACCGCCGTTTCCTGGAGGGCTTTGCCCTCTGCTGCGACGCTGTCATCGAGGGCGGAAACCGCCTGGGAGACCCCACAGAGCTGGCTCTCCTTGATCTGGCAGGACGCTTTGGCCTGGAGCGCGCGGCACTGGAGGCGGACAGCCCCCGCACCGGGGAAATCGCCTTTGACTCGGAACGGAAAATGATGACGACTCTGCACCGCTCTGGGCGCGGCTCCGTCTCCTACACCAAGGGTTCCCCGGATATCATTCTGAAGCGCTGCGACACCATCCTTTCCTCAGGACGCATCCGTCCCCTGGATGGTGTGGAACAAAAGAATATCGAAAACGCCCTCCGCGTCCTGTCTGGCCGCGCCCTGCGCCTCCTGGCCCTGGCCATGCGGACCGGGGACGACAAGCCATCGGAGGAGCACATGACCTTTGTGGGCCTTGCCGGCATGATCGACCCCATCCGCCCCGAAGCCATGCAGACTGTACAGGACTTCCAAAAAGCCGGCGTCAAGACAGTGATGATCACGGGAGATCGAAGCGATACCGCCTTTGTCATCGCCCAGGAGCTTGGCATCGCCAAAAAGCCCTCCGACTGCATGAGTGGGCCGCAGATCGATGCCCTTTCTGACCGGGAATTCGCCTCCGCTGCCCGCAGCCTCTCTGTCTTCGCCCAGGTCTCGCCAGAGCATAAGGTCCGCATTGTAAAAGCCCTGAAAGCGGATGGGAAAATCGTAGCCATGACCGGCGACGGAGTCAACGACGCTCCCTCCCTGAAGGCAGCCGATGTGGGCGTCGCCATGGGCGTCACAGGAACCGATGTGGCCAAAAACGCCGCAGATCTCATCCTGACCGATGACAATTTCTCCACCATCGCGAAGGCCATCGCGGAAGGACGGAGCATCTATGAAAATATCAAAAAGGCCGTCCTGTTCCTGCTCTCCTCGAATTTCGGGGAAATCATCACCATGCTGGCCGCCATCCTGCTGGGACTGGGATCCCCGCTGAAACCCAGCCACATTCTGTGGATCAACCTGATTACAGATTCCCTGCCGGCCCTGGCCCTGGGCGTAGATCCAGACGATCCACGCCGTTTTATGCGCCGTCCGCCCCGTCCCGGGAACGAAAGCCTCTTTGCGGAAGGCGGCCTTGGCTGTACGCTGTTCTATGGCCTCCTCATCGCCTTTATCAGCGCCACAGCCTTCCTGCAGCTGCCCATCTCTCTCCTGCTGGCGGGTGAACTTCCGCTGACGCTTTACAACCTGCGGATTCTCCTTGATGTGCCCGAGATTCTCGCCCGCTGCCAGACCTACGCCTTCACCGTGCTCGGCGTCTCTCAGCTTTTCCACGCCATCGGCATGCGCGACGTGGAAACCAGCGTGCTGCGCATGAACCACCTGGAAAACAGGCTGATGATCGCGGCCTTTTCCATCGGGCTTTCCTTACAGATCCTTGTCACGGAAATACCGTATTTCGTGTCGGCTTTTGGAACCTGCCGCCTTTCTCTGTCTGAATGGATCCTCCTGCTCCTTCTGGCCGCCGTTCCTCTGCTGGCACATGAGATCCTGCTGCTTCTGCCAAAGAAGCCAAAAAAAGCAGCCTTTTCCAGCTAAGGGCAGAAGTTTCAATCGGATAGGGGAAATTCCTTTCCCCATCCGCTTTCGCAATGCGCAAAAGACAGCTGCGGGAGACCTCCTATTTGGCTCCCGCAGCTTTATCTCATATCATTTGGCTGATTCCCTTCACATTCAATAGTAGTAGGTGGAACTGCTAAACAAAGCCGCCGTGGCCGCTCCCAATACCAACACGAACACGATACCCAGCACGATCAGAATTCCCATAAAAATCAGGTAGGCTTTAAAGTAATTAGATTTGCTCTTCTTCTCCTTGTCACTGAAAGCCCACACGAAAATCATAACGATATTCGCGCAGGGAATCAACATAATCAGCATGGTGATCAGCCATTCTCCCAGCGTCATCGGTTCTTCCATCTCATTCTCTGGCTGCTGGTACTGATACTGAAGCTGTTCCTGTACCGACGGCTTCTGCTGCTCCTGCTGCTGGCCGCCGCCAAAACCTCCATTGTCTCCAAAACTTCCGTTCCCACTGTTGTACATTTCGTCCATTCTGTGTCCCCTCCTTACAGGCAGCGCTTCTTCCAAAAAGAAGCTCTTCTTTCCGTCTCAGTGTACCATATTCCGTGTCTGGCTGCAAGCCAGCATTTCCAAGAGCGAACGCCCCGTCCCTACGATTCCTTCTGGAAAGCCTGTAAAAATACGGTATCCATAGAGAAACAGGCTGGAAAGCAGAAGTAAGGCCAGCGCAGACAGCCAGAACCTCTTCTCCCTGGGCAAGACAGGCCGGCATATCAGATAACGCCGGATTCCAAAGGACAGCCCCATCAGGAGCCACCCGTAGACAAGAGGCTGAAGCTCCCAGGCCAGAGAAAAACGGCCTGTCAGGGCCAGAAAAAGCGCCCTTGTCATACCGCAGCCAGGACAGGGAAGGCCCGCCAGGATCGCCATCGGGCAAAAACGGCCAAAAATCAGATGGGTCACTGCGCCGTACAGCAATACCAGCCCGATGGCCGGGGCCAGGCTTCTCAGATCTGCCCAAAACAGATGGAGCCCTCTTTTCTTTTTCCCCTCTCCTTTGGGAATTTCTGTACGTTCCGCATGGTTTTCCGCATGAAAAGAAGACCGCAGACTGTGCTGCGGTCTTCCTTTTTCTCTGTGGTTTACAGGGCTCAAGCCTTGCCCTCGCTGCCAAGTACGTCTTTGATCTTG
>CALWBB010000133.1 GCA_944375885.1 uncultured Merdimonas sp. | reverse complement strand
CGTATGACGTCCAGGCACTCCTTCTCCCGGTTCCAGTCATAATCCGAGTTAAACACGATGACGCTGTAGCCGCTTTTCTTCGCCTCCTGCTCCAGAAGCTTCTCCAAATCCGCAAAAAAGGAGTTTGAAATATCCGTAAATACAAACCCCAGCAGCATAGTCTTACTTCCCGCCAGGCTTCTGGCAATCACGTTCGGCTGGAAATTATGCTCCCGCGCGCAGGCAAGGACGCGCTCCCGGATCTCGGGATTCACCGCCTGATTGCCGTTTAAAACTCTGGAGACTGTAGGCTGGGAAACTCCTGTCAGTCTCGCTATCTCTGTCATTGTAATCACAGTCCCGCCTCCTGACCTCTCTGCATTTTGACGTCTATTTTCCATCAGTCTGTCTGTTTAATTATGAAAACGTACTTGTGAATACGTATTCTCAAGCCGCAATTATAGTAGCATCGCACAATTCATCTGTCAATCCACAAATCCTCCAAAAATTCACTCCTGTTTTTGTGCATTGCAACGAAGCTTTCGGGCTTTTCGCATAGAAAAAACGGCACAGCCCCGCAGAGCCATGCCGTTCTCTCCAAAATCATTTTTATAACGCCGCGGCTTTTCACCCGCGGCGGCTTTCTCTTCCGTATGCGATAGACATTGCATACTTCTTCGCGGCTAAGCCAGCCTCTTTAGCTTCTCACTGTGTTCTCCCACTACTTTTTTTAACATATCGATATCTGTCTGCATCGTTTCGATCTGATCAGATCCATGCAGGTATCTTTTGTACGTTGATAAGTAACAGCCTTCGATATTTTGCAGCCTGGGCAGCATATCGTTCTCCATCAGGAGCTCCATCTTCTGTGTCTTTCTCTCCAGCGTAATGACACAGGTATCCAGTCTTCCAACACTCTCTTCCAGTGCCGTCACGCGGGTGTCCAGTTTTCTGACGGTCTCTTCCAACTGGGTTACACGCTCTTCCAGCGCTGTCATGCGTTCCTCCAGCCGACCTACGCGTTCTTCCAATGCTGTCATGCGCTCCTCCAGCCGGCCTACGCGTTCTTCCAATGCTGTCATGCGTTCCTCCAGCAGAGTCACACGCTCCTCCAGCCGGGTTACACGCTCCTCCAGTGCTGTCATACGCTCCTCCAGCCGGGTCATCCGCACCTCCAGCCTGTCGATGGCTTCCTTCAGCGGTTTTATCTGTTCCCCGAAAACCTGGGATATGGCAAGTAAATCTTCTTTTGTCAGCGTCATTGGCATCCTCCTCACCCTGAGGCGGCTGTGCGTCTGAAGGCTGCAACGTCTATTTGTAGTATTATACTACTATAAACCGTCACGGTTTACAAGTCCCAAAATAATCAGAACTCTGCCAGAAAGGCCTCCGCCATCCCTGCCATGCCCTGCTCACGCATGGCGTCCTCCAGGCCCGCCTTGATTTCCTCCCGGCTGAAATCATGGGCCTCCAGGAAATCATTGCTTTTCTCATTCAGATGGGAATAGAAAATCAGAGCCATCTCCAGCTCCTCTCCTCCGCCGCTTTCCAGCAGCCCGTACAGCCTGTTTTCCGCCTCGTTAATCTTACCCCTGTCCGTCAGATTCAAGAGCTCCTCCAGAGCGCAGCGGCGTTCTGCGTCCTTCAGCATTTCCACAGAAGGAAGGTCCAGATCTGTGTGGAAGATCAGCTTAAGGAGCGCCCGCACCATCTCCTTGATCAGGCGCATGATATAATCCTGCTCCACCATGGCTTCCTACTCCTGTAATCCCAGATCCTTCATTTCCTGCTCAATCTGTCCTTCGCAGGAGCGCATGGCGAGAATCGTCTGCTCAAACAGGCGGTCCAGCTCCCAGCCAAGCCGCTCTGCCCCGGCGCGGATCACGTCCCTGGAGCAGCCGGCCGCGAACCTCTTGTCCTTGAATTTCTTTTTCAGGCTGGAAACCTCCATATCCATCACGCTCTTAGAGGGGCGCATCTTCGCGGCGGCCCCGATAAGGCCCGTCAGCTCGTCTGCCGCGAAAAGCACCTTTTCCATCTCGTGCATGGGCTCCACATCTGAGCAGAGGCCATAGCCGTGGCTGCAGACTGCGTGGATCAGCTCCTCTTCCGCGCCTCCCTCTTTTAAGAGCTCCGGCGCCTTGACGCAGTGCTGCTCCGGATACTGCTCAAAATCAATATCATGAAGTAGACCTGCGATGCCCCAGAACTCCTCCTCAGCTCCATAGCCAAGCTCCTTTGCATACCAGCGCATGACGCCCTCCACCGTCAGCGCGTGCTGGATGTGAAAGGGTTCCTGATTGTATTTCCGAAGAAGCGAGAGCGCCTCTTCCCTTGTCAGTTTTGTGTTCATTTCTTCGATTCCTCTTTTCTGCTATTTTTTATGCTCCTCTGCGTTACTATGAATAGTAACTCCCCCGCCAAACACAGGCATGTGTACTCCTGCCAGCTGAAGGGAGCGTCTATTCCCCATACTTCTTCGTTCCCAGTTCCTGCTCAGGACGCTTCACAGGCGGAAGCAGCCGCCTCCGATAAATTCCCGCAGCAGCGAATTGTCTGGGATCTCCCTGCTGTCCACGCCCAGGAAATAATCCAGGAATTTCAAAAGCCGCTTGGCCTCCAGGTATTCCGGGGCCTCCCGGTCGATGCCGAACAAAAGGGGCTCCGCGTACTGCTTAAGCACCGAAAGCTCGTAGATCAGGGCGGAATTGAACATCACGTCGGCCTGCTCCTGGAAGGGGAAGATATTTTCCTCCTCTCCCCGGCGCACGGAGGGCCACATGGCGATGGTCCGGGCCGCATTCGTCCCCCGCGTCCGGGCATCCCGCACCAGGCGGCGGATCAGCCGCCCGTCCGTGGTCGGGATCCGGTTATGCTCATCCACGTTCAGCTGCGTCAGAGCGCTTATGTAGATCCGGAACTTGCTCTCTTTTGGAAGACTGTGGGACAGGGCGTCGTTCAGGCAGTGGATGCCCTCGATCACCAGGATATCCTCCTTCCCCAGCGTCATATAATGTCCGTTGTACTCCTTCCTTCCCGTCTTGAAATTAAAATACGGCAGCTCCACCGTCTCTCCGGCCAGAAGCTCGCACATCTGCCGGTTAAAAAGCTCGATGTCAATGGCGCCCAGGCACTCGAAATTGTACTCGCCGCTCTCGTCCTTCGGCGTCATCTCCCGCTCCACGAAATAATTGTCCACCGCGATAGGATGGGGCTTCAGCCCCGCCGCCGAAAGCTGGATGGAAAGCCTGTGGGAAAAGGTTGTCTTCCCGGAGGAAGAGGGCCCGGCGATCATGATGAATTTCTTTCCGGGATCCGCCGCGATCCGGCTGGCGATCTCCGCGATCCGGCGCTCCTGAAGAGCCTCCTGGGTCATAATCAGCTGCTGCATCCCGCCCCGGGAAATGCAGTCGTTTAAATCTCCCACTGTGGAGATGCCCAGCATATCGCCCCACTTTGTGGCCTCCTTGAGCACCTGAAAGACCTTGTGCTGGGGCGCAAAGGGCGGCACCCTCTCCGGTTCTGCCATTGTGGGAAACTGGAGCACGAAGCCCTCGTCGTAAAGGTAAAGCTCGAAATATTTCAGATACCCCGTATGGGGCACCATGTAGCCATAGTAATAATCCTCAAAGTCTCCGATGCTGTACAGATTGACTCTGGACGCCCGGCGGTAGCGGAACAGCCTTTCCTTGTCGTACATCTTATGCTCATGGAAGATCCGCAGCGCCTTATCCGTGTTCACATTCGTCTTTTTGATGGGAAGCTTCCTGCCCACATAATCCAGCATCTTTGCCTTCACGGCCCGCAGAAATTCTTCATCCGCCGTGACGGAGCCCTCGACGGTGCAGTAATATCCGCTGCTCACCGAATGCTGTACCTGTGCCCTGGTGACATTCTTATGGCCAGCCACCTTATAGACCGCCTTCATCAGAAGCATGGTGAGGCTCCGCCGGTAGGCCTGGCAGCCCGCCGCGTCAGCCGTCGTATAGAAAACCAGCTCGCAATCCGCGTTCAGCCGCTTCTCCAGCTCCCGAAGCCGCCCGTCCGCCGAAACCAGCACAATGTCGTGGGCGTAATCCTTCTGCACATCCGCCGCAATCGTCCCAAAGGCCGTCCCCGCCGGATACACATATTCCTTTCCCTGGATTGTCACCTTGATATCCATTCCGTCATTCCTTTCTGCTTATATCTTAGATCACCTGGAACGGCTGCCGTATGGGCGCTGTACAGATTTTCAGGGCAGGCAGCTCCCTTTCCAGGAATTTTCGCATATCTTCTATATAAATATGCTCGATTCCATAATGACCCGCGTCGATGACCGCCATGCCGCAGTCCGCCATATCGATTCCCGTATGGTGATCGATGTCTCCGCTGATCAGCACATCCACGCCGGCTTCCAGGGCAGGGCGGGCCATGCTCTTGCCGGAGCCCGGTGAGATCGCCGCAGTCGTTACCATTTTATTCAGATCCCCGAAAATCTTGACATTGGGAAGGGAAAACCGCTCCTTGACCAGCTGGGCACAAGCCTCCAGCGTCATGGGCGCGCTCAGGCGGCCCGTGCGTCCGATGCCCTCTCCGTCCCGCACCTCCTCCAAAACCTGGGTGTCTGTCAGATCCAGCATGCCGGCGGCCAGCTCTGCCATGCCCAGCACGTCGTAATTCGTATGCATGGCGTAATAGGACAGCCCGGCGCGGATCAGGCGGATCAGCCGCCTCCCCGTATAGTCATCCGCCGTAACGGACTTGATGCCGCTAAAAATCATCGGATGGTGGGTCAAGAGAAGCTGGGCCCCGGAAGAGACGGCCGCTTCGATGACCTCGTCGGTGGCGTCCAGCGCGATGTAGACCGTGTCCACCTCCTGCTCCCGGTCTCCCGCCAGAAGCCCCGGGTTGTCCCAGTCACAGGCGTATTCCCTCGGATACCGTTTCTCTATCCTTTCAATGATTTCCTGACACTTCATATGGCACTTCCTTCCTCTTTTTTACGAGCCGGAACCCTGTTCCGCCCCTTCGTCGGAGACATACTCCGAAAGCATCTGCTCCAGAAGACGGATTTCCTCCGCCAGCTCTTCCCGGCGTCTCCGAATTCTTGGATCCTCTGGCTCCACGGCCTGGCTCCCCAGCCTTTCCTGGATCTGCCGCGCGTTCTGAAGACGTTTCCCCAGAAATTCCAGCATGACCTCCGGGGAACGCTGGCACGCGCTCTTCCCGTACAGGAGCTCCCCTGGCCCGTAAGGCTCCGCCTGCCCCTTGACTGCCCGGAACATGGGATAATATTTTCCCTCATCCAGAACAATATCCTCGCAGACAATGCGCCAGCCGTTTTCGCAAAGGAAGCGGCGCACCCTCCAGATCTCGGACTGGGGCTGCAGCACCAGCTCCCGCACGGTCTCCAGCACGCCTTTTCCGTCTGTCAGAATCCGCTCCGTCAGGCCCCCTCCCATGCCGGCGATGAGAACCGTGTCCGCCTCCCCGGCCCGCAGGGCATGAAGCCCGTCCGAAAGCCTCGTCTCTATGTAATGTTCAAGCCCGGCCTCCCGGATATGCGCCCTTGCCCGCTCAAGGGGGCCTTCGTTAATATCCATGGCGATGGCCGAGGGAATCCTTCCCTGCCTGTAAAGACAAAGGGGAACATATCCATGATCTGTTCCCACATCTGCCAGGCGGCTGCCCTCCGTGACCATGGCGGCCAGGCGGCTCAGTCGTTTTGATATATTCATTTTCTTAATCCAGATAATCCTTCAGTTTTCTGCTGCGGCTCGGGTGGCGGAGCTTCCGCAGGGCCTTCGCCTCGATCTGGCGGATACGCTCGCGGGTCACGTTGAATTCCTTGCCGACCTCCTCCAGAGTCCGGGCCCGTCCATCGTCCAGGCCGAAGCGCAGGCGGAGTACCTTCTGCTCCCGGTCCGTCAGCGTGCTCAAGACCTCCACCAGCTGCTCCTTCAAAAGCGTGAAGGCCGCCGCGTCGGAGGGCACCGGTACGTTGTCGTCCTGGATGAAATCTCCCAGATGGCTGTCCTCCTCCTCGCCGATGGGCGTCTCCAGGGACACCGGCTCCTGGGAAATCTTCAGGATCTCCCGCACCCGCTCCACCGGAAGCTTCATCTCCTCGGCGATCTCCTCCGGGGTAGGCTCGCGGCCCAGCTCCTGCAGCAGCTGCCTGGACACCCGGATCAGCTTGTTGATAGTCTCCACCATATGCACCGGGATGCGGATGGTGCGGGCCTGATCCGCGATGGCCCTGGTGATCGCCTGGCGGATCCACCAGGTCGCGTAGGTACTGAATTTATAGCCCTTGCGGTAGTCAAATTTCTCCACCGCCTTGATAAGGCCTAAATTTCCCTCCTGGATCAGATCCAGGAAAAGCATGCCGCGGCCCACATACCGCTTCGCGATGCTGACGACCAGACGCAGGTTGGCCTCCGCCAGACGCTTCTTCGCATCCTCGTCTCCCGTCTCCATCTTCTTCGCCAGCTCAATCTCCTCATCGGCGCTCAAAAGCGGAACCTTTCCGATCTCCTTCAGATACATGCGGACCGGATCCTCGATGCTCACGCCGTCCGGTACGGAAAGATCGATTTGCTCAACATCGACGTCATCCTCATCCGACAGCAGCAGATCATCGTCCGGCTCGTCCCCGTCTCCAGTGATCCGAAGCACGTCGATATTATTCGCCTCCAGATAGTCGAGGATCTTCTCCATCTTATCCGGGTCAAGTTCCATATCTCCAAAGAAGTCACTGATCTCCTGATACTCCAGAATATTCTTTTTCTTTTTTGCCATCACCAGAAGCGCTTTCAGTTTTTCTTCAAACTTTACTACGTTCTCGTCCATGTTGTTCCATCCTTCCATAACTTGTTAGTATTTTATCCTTAATCCAGTGAAATATGCAGTTTCTCCA
>CALWBB010000132.1 GCA_944375885.1 uncultured Merdimonas sp. | reverse complement strand
GACATGGGAAAGAAAGTATTGGTAGTAGACGATGAGAAACTGATTGTAAAGGGGCTGCGTTTCAGCCTGGAGCAGGAAGGCATGGAGGTGGACTGCGCCTATGACGGAGAGGAAGCGCTGGAGTGCGCCAGGGCCAAGGAGTATGACATAGTGCTTCTGGACGTGATGCTTCCGAAGCTGGACGGCTTTGAGGTATGCCAGCAGATCCGCGAATTTTCCAATATGCCGATCATCATGCTGACTGCCAAGGGAGAGGATATGGATAAGATCCTGGGCCTGGAGTACGGCGCGGACGATTATATTACGAAGCCCTTTAATATCCTGGAGATCAAAGCCAGGATCAAGGCCATCATGCGCCGGATGGGACGTACGGAAAAGGAGCAGAAAAGCAGAGTGGTGGAGGCTGGGGAGCTGAAAATGGATATGGACAGCCGCCGCCTGTTTATCGCAGGCCGGGAGATTAACCTGACGGCCAAAGAGTTTGATCTCCTGGAGCTGATGGTTTTGAATCCCGGAAAGGTCTACAGCAGGGAAAATCTTTTAAATACAGTCTGGGGCTATGAGTATCCCGGCGATGTGCGGACGGTAGACGTGCATATCCGCCGCCTGCGTGAAAAGATTGAGACGAATCCGAGTGAGCCGAGGTACGTTCACACAAAGTGGGGGGTTGGATATTATTTCCAGGCATAGAATCATTTCTACATATCTAAAAAGCCAGAAATTCCGAATTCTTCTGGTGCTCTTGGCTGCCGGGTGGATCCCGATGCTCCTGATTTCAGGAAGCCTTCTGGCGAGTTATCCAAGCAAGGCGGTATTTACCAGGAGTACGGAGGTACAGAACCAGTGCAGGATCCTGGCGAACCAGATTTTAAACTACCATTATCTTGAGGATCCGTCTTCCGAACTGATAGACGGCGAGCTTACGCAGCTGTCCAGCATGTGCGATGGAAGAATTCTCATCATCGACCAGGATTTTCGGGCGATCCGGGATACCTATGATCTGGCGGAGGGCAGCTTCATTGTGTCAGAGCAGGTACTCCGCTGCTTTAAGGGAGAGTCCGTAAACCAGACTACAGAGAAAGGCTTTATTGAAATTACAGTGCCTGTAAAGGAGAGCGAGTCTTTGGAGGTTCAGGGAGTTCTGCTGGTGAGTGTTTCCACGGAGAGCATTCAGAGTACGGCCGGGGCGCTTCAGGGCGACGCGGGAGTCTTTCTTTTGGTCTATGGAATCCTGGCAACGGCGCTGGCAGTCCTGTTCTCACATCTGCTGGTTCGTCCGGTGGAGCGGATCGCCTCAGAACTTCATGAGATTTCCAGCGGGCACACAAGCGATGACTTGTCGGTCAAGACCTACACAGAGACAAGGCGGATCTCGGAGGAATTCAATAAGATTACGACACAGATGCGGATGCTGGACGAATCCAGGCAGGAATTTGTCTCGAACGTGTCCCACGAGCTTAAGACGCCTTTGACCTCCATGAAGGTGCTGGCAGACTCCCTTCTGATGCAGGAGGAGGCCCCTGTGGAGCTGTACAAGGAGTTTATGGGGGACATCGCGGAAGAGATAGAAAGGGAGAACAAGATTATCACGGATCTCCTCTCTCTGGTGAAGATGGATAAGAAGGCGGCCAGCCTGAACATTGAGCAGACGGATATCAACGATTTGCTGGAGCTGATTTTAAAGAGGCTGCGCCCCCTTGCCTCGAAAAAAAATATTGAAATGGTTCTGGAAAGCTTCCGGCCGGTCACTGCCGAAGTGGATGTGGGCCGTCTGACGCTGGCGTTTACCAACCTGGTGGAAAACGCGGTCAAATACAACAAAGAGAACGGCTGGGTGCATGTATCCCTGGACGCGGATCATAAATTTTTCTATGTAAAAGTGATGGATTCTGGCATGGGTATCCCAGAGGAGTCCCTGGATTACATTTTTGAGAGATTTTACCGGGTAGATAAGTCGCATTCCAGCGAAATCGATGGCACAGGCCTGGGGCTTGCCATAGCGAAAAGCGCCGTGCTGGTGCACAAGGGCGCGATCAAGGTGTCAAGCCAGGTAGGAGAGGGCACGACCTTTTCTGTCCGGATTCCATTAAATTATATCGCGTGACAGAAGCCTTAAGAAGCCAGGCTTAGAAAGGCAGCCGGGAGGTGTTGGGTGATGAGACAAAAAAAATCTGTAGCTGCCATTCTGGCGGTGCTGCTTTTGCTGGCTGTCCTGCCAGGCTGCAGCGGGCAGAGACAGACTGCCAGCAGCCAGGAAGATCAGGAAGGCTATGTGATTTATTACCTGAATCAGGCGGAGACAGGCGTGGGGGCAGTGGCTTATGAGCCACAAATGACAGAGCAGAAAGAACTGATAGAGGAGCTTTTGGAGCAGCTGTCGGTGGCTCCGGCAGACACTGGCCTAAAGGAAGTCCTTACCCAGGATATCAAAGTCAGCAGATATGAGCTGGAGGAAGGACAGCTTTCCCTTCATTTTGAAATCGCCTATCAGAATCTGGGCAGTGTGAAGGAAATCCTCATCCGCATGGCGGTAGTCCGCACCTTATGCCAGGTTCCCGGAGTGGAATATGTGTCCTTCCTGATTGGCGATAATCCTTTGATGGATTCCAAGGAGACGCCGATAGGCCCGATGAATGCAGACAGCTTTGTGGAAAATCCGGGAGGGGCTGAGGGTGACTATACTACGGCGACAGCGACTTTGTACTTTGCGAACGCGGACGGGGACAAGCTGGTGCAGGAGGTCGTAGAGATCAGCTACAGCAGCAGTATTTCTGTGGAAAGAGTCGTGGTGGAGCAGTTGATCAAAGGCCCGCTTACCGATGACGCTTACCCGGTCATACCGCCGGATACAAAGCTAATCAGTGTTTCTACAAAAGACGGGATCTGTTATGTGAATCTGGATAATGGGTTCCTGAAGCAGGGATATGACGTAACGGAGGCTGTGCCGATTTATTCCATTGTGAATTCATTGACGGCGATTCCCGGGATCAGCAAGGTGCAGATCCTGATCAACGGGGAGACGAACCTGGTTTTCCGGGAAAGCATCCGGTTTGACACGATTTTTGAACGAAATCTGGATATTGTAGAGGAAGAATGAGAAAAAGACCCTTATGTCTGGCGGCTCTCATTTTGACCCTGGTGTTTCTCGCCCTTCCTGCAGAGTGTTGGATGAAAACCTCCCCTCTGCAGGAGGGGAGGGGAAGCCCGGAATTTCTCTCCGGGGAGATCTGCGCCATCGATCCGGGAGGAGAGGCTGTCAGCCTGACACACACGAATCTTTCTGATACCGGAATCATTCTGGTATATTTCGACGCCGAGACGGATTTTTCTATCGGCAACACCATACGAATCGAGAAAAATTTTGAACTGAAGGAGCCAGAACGGCCGGCCAATCCGGGCCAGTTCGACGCGCGCCTTTATTACCAGACAAAAGATATCGTCCTGCTCTGCTATGCCAAAGAGGCGGTACTCACAGAAGGGAGCGTAAGACCCGTGCCGCAGTTTTTCTACAGGCTGCGGGAGAATTTCAGTGCCCGTCTAAACGCGCTTTTCGCGGAAAAATACAGAGGAGTCATCGGGGCGATGCTCCTGGGGGATAAATCGGAGCTGGCAGATGAGACGAAGGAAATCTACCAGAAAAGCGGCATGTCCCACCTGCTGGCTATTTCCGGCCTCCATGTATCGATCTTCGGCATGACGCTGTACCGCCTGCTGAGGCGTGCCGGCCTGTCCTTTTGGCTGTCGGGCCTTCCGTCTATGCTGCTTGTGCTGGCTTATGGAGTCCTGACAGGAATGAGTACCTCCACGGCCCGGGCGGTGCTGATGTTTCTTTTGTCGGTGACTGCGGATCTTTTCGGAAAAAGCTATGATATGCTGACCTCGCTGGCTTTCGCGGCCCTGTGCCTTCTGGCGGAGCAGCCGCTGTATGCCAGGAGCGCCTCATATCTGCTCTCCTTTGGGGCAGTGCTGGGAATTGGCCTGATTTATCCGGCTCTTCTGGAGCTGTTTCCCATCCGGAAGAAACGCTTCCAGGCTGTCCTTTTAAGCCTGTCCGTACAGCTGATGACCCTCCCGATGGTAGAGAACTTTTACTGTGAGATCCCTCTCTATTCCGTACCACTGAATCTGGTGGTGATTCCGCTGATGACGGCGCTGATGTTTTCTGGGATTGCAGCCCTGGCCCTAAGTTTTCTGTCCTTTGGCGCGGCCCGGATCCCGGCTCTTGCCTGTTCTGTGATTATGGAGCTTTATGAGAGGCTGGGAAGTTTTACCTTACGGCTCCCGGGTTCTGTGTTTCCCTGCGGGAAGCCGCAGAAGTGGCAGCTGATCCTTTATTATGCCTGTCTTGCGGCCTTCCTTCTGTGGCGTTTTTGGGTTCGGGAGGACAGAAAAAGGCGGATTGCCCGGGCGGCCGCCCTGGGAGAGGAGGAAGCGGAAGAGGAGGAAAAGAGGACAGAGCCCAAGCTTAAGGCGAAACGGCTGTGTAGCGCGGGCGGGCTGGCGCTTTTGAATCTACTGCTGTTTCTGCGGTTTTCCGCTGGCCTTCAGTTCACGATGCTGGATGTGGGGCAGGGGGAGTCCCTTTTCCTGCGCACGAAGGCGGGGACGACGGTGCTTGTGGATGGAGGAAGCACCAGTGTCTCCAAGGTGGGCACCTATCGGATTTTGCCGTTTCTGAAGACAGAGGGGGTGGGGAGGCTGGATTATGTGATCGTCACCCATGTGGACAGAGATCACATTTCGGGAATCGAAGAGCTTCTGCTTCAGAGCGTCCGCCCTGGAAACCTGAAAATCGGGGCGCTCCTGTTGTCGGAAGCTTCCCTCCAGGATGAAAAGGGGCAGGAGCTGGCTTCCCTTGCCCGCTCTTGCGGTACACAGGTGGGGGCGGTTCACGCAGGCATGTCGCTTCGGGACAGCTCGGCCAGGCTGGACTGCCTGTACCCGTACGCGGGGGAGACTTATGCAGATACGAACGCAGCTTCCGTGACATTGAAAATCACCTGTGGAGAGCTTTCCATACTGCTCACGGGGGATCTGGGACAGGAGGGGGAAGAGGAGATTCTGGAGGCTGCAGGGGTGAAGGGGAATGCGGGGGCAGAGCCGGCAGCTGGGCAGCCGGCAGCCGGCCTGGACTGTGACATTTTAAAGGCGGGCCACCACGGCTCCAGCACCTCCAGCTCAAAGGAATGGCTGGAGGCAGTCTCGCCGTCGCTGACCCTGATCTCCTGCGGGAAGGACAATTCTTACGGACATCCCCATGAGGAGACGATTGCACGCCTGCGGGCGGCTGGAAGCCGGATTCTGGTCACGACAGACCATGGCGCGCTGACGGTGCGAAGCAGCGGAAAGGGCTTCCGGGTGGAGGGCTTCCTGCAGGCTGCCGGAGGCGGAGATACCCCTGGCAAGGAAGAATAAACGAAGCGCCGGTGCAGCAGGAGCGTATGGCCCCTTGCGCACCGGCGCTTCCTATACGGAACTTACGTATACTTCACAATCAGCAGTTCCACGCTCATGACGTCCGTCATCCGCCCTGTCTTCACCGCTTCCTCGGCTTCCGCGCAGTCCTGCAGGGCAGCCCGGAGCTGGGCGGTGGTGAAGCTTTTTGCCTGGGTTATCAGGCGGCCCGCGATGAAGGGGGCGATTTGGGCTTTTTCGGCGATGGCAGAGCGGTTCATACCTCTGGCGGCCAGGCTCTTTACGAGAAGGAGCTGATTGAATTGGCGGGCGGCAAGAAAGAGGATCCGCATGGGCGGCTCCTTTAAGGCCAGCAGATCATAGTAGAGATCGAGGGCCTGGCGCTGCTTCTTTTCGGCGATGGCCCGGATCATCTCGAAAATATGGCCTGTAATCTGCAGAGTGCAGATCGCCTCCACATCTTCCGCAGTGATGACGTCCCGGCCGATGGTATAGCTTAAGAGCTTTTCCAGCTCCATATGGATATTTTCCATGTCGGAGCCGGTGCGCGCGAGAAAGGAGCGCAGGGTCTCTTCTGTGATTTTTTTATTTTCCTTTTTCAGAATGCCTAAGATCCAGCGCATGAGGGTGCGCTCGTCCTGAAGCTTGAATTCTGTAGTCCGTCCGTATTTCTGGACAGCCTTGTAGAGGCGGCTGCGCTTATCCACCTCCGTCTCCACGAAGAGCAGGCAGGTGGTATCCGGCAGCTTCGGGATATAGTCGGCCAGCTCGTCGCATTTATTTTTGAAAAAGCCGCTGTCCTCGATGAGAATGAGGCGGCGGTCCGCGAAGAAGGGCAGCGTGTCGGCCAGACTGATGATCTCGGCGGGATCGATGCCTTTTCCCTCAAAACGGGAAAAATTCATGGTATCGTCCGGATTTACCAGAGCTTCCTTCAGTTTGTTCTTATACTGGCTGCGCAGGTAGGCCTCCTCGCCGTACAGCAGGTAGGAGGTCTTAAAGCTGCCATTTTTGATGTCTTCTGCGAGCATTTTCATCGCGGTCACCTCTGCATACTTTGTATAAAAAAGACGCCCAACTGACGGTATTGGGCGTCTTTTTATGTTTTATCCTAAATTAAGCGATGCTGTTGACAGCCTTGGTCAGGCGGGAAATCTTGCGGGAAGTGGTGTTCTTGTGGTACACTCCCTTGGAAGTCGCCTTGCTCATAACGGAAATCGCAGCCTTCAGGTTCGCCTTCGCAGCCTCAGCGTCCTTTGCGGCAACTGCAGCATCCACTTTCTTGATCGCGGTCTTCACCTCGGATTTGATTGCCTTGTTTCTCATGGTTCTCGCTTCAGCAACCAGAACCCTTTTCTTCGCAGACTTGATGTTAGCCAATCTGTACACCTCCAAATTATCATTCACACTGATTTTATCTGTACATGTTCCGTAAAAGCCGGACACGGACGTCTTTACAAAACATACTCATTTATTGTAGGCCAGGAA
>CALWBB010000131.1 GCA_944375885.1 uncultured Merdimonas sp. | reverse complement strand
CGGACGATAAGCCCTCCGTGGCCATCGTGGGCGCCAGGAACTGCAGCGCCTACGGGAACCATGTCTCCTACTGGTTCGCAAAAGAGCTGGCGCGGCAGGGCGTGCAGATTGTAAGCGGCATGGCACGGGGAATCGACGGGATCAGCCACAGGGGAGCACTGGCCGCGGATGGCAGGACTTTCGCGGTGCTGGCGGGCGGGGTGGACCGCTGCTATCCGGAGGAAAACCGGGACATCTATATGGAGCTGGAGCAAAGGGGCGGCCTGATCTCGGAAAGCCCGCCGGGTGTGCGGCCCCTTACCTATCTGTTCCCTCTGCGCAACCGGATCTTGAGCGGCCTTTCGGACGCAGTTCTTATAATAGAAGCAAAGGAAAAAAGCGGTTCCCTTATCACGGCGGACTGCGCCCTGGAGCAGGGCAGGGAGGTCTACGCGGTGCCGGGGCCGCTGGGGGAGGCTTTAAGCGCCGGCTGCCATAATCTCATCCGC
Organism: uncultured Merdimonas sp.; assembly: GCA_944375885.1. Taxonomy (GTDB): domain Bacteria; phylum Bacillota; class Clostridia; order Lachnospirales; family Lachnospiraceae; genus Laedolimicola. The sequence continues at coordinate 6,463 of CALWBB010000131.1, read as the reverse complement.
CAGGGAGCGGGGCTTGCGGTGTCGCCGGAAAAGCTTCTGGAGGATTTGATGATTTTACCGGGAATTAACATGAAAAAAATGCAAAAGAATAAAATTACTCTTGAAAGGTCTGAAAATTTAGTGTATAGTTGTCTACGTTTACAGGCCCAGAATCTGGGGGAAATCTGCGAAAAGACAGGTCTTGCCCCGGAAAGCGCTTTAGGCATTCTGGCAAAGCTGCAGCTGAAAGGATACGCAAAGGAAGTGTCCAGGAATTATTATATCAGAGGCGGCTGACGGCAGCGCGGCGGGGGCGTCTGGTCTTCTGCCAGGCTGGCGCTGAGAAATAGAAGAGAAAGAAATAGCAGAGAAAGAGGAAGGATACATGGCAAAAAATCTGGTTATCGTAGAGTCTCCGGCCAAGGTGAAAACCATCAAGAAGTTCCTGGGATCCAACTACGAGGTACTGGCTTCCCAGGGGCATGTGCGGGATCTGCCAAAGAGCCAGCTTGGCTTTGACGCGGAGCACGACTACGAGCCCAAATATATTACCATCCGCGGCAAGGGAGAGATCCTGGCGAAGCTTCGCAAGGAGGCGAAGAAGGCGGATAAGATTTATCTGGCTACCGACCCGGACCGGGAGGGAGAGGCGATTTCCTGGCATCTGTCCCAGGCGCTGAATCTGGAAGGGAAGAAGGTCTACCGGATTACCTTTAACGAGATTACCAAGACCGCGGTGAAGGAATCCTTAAAGCACGCCCGCGAGATTGACATGAACCTGGTGAACGCCCAGCAGGCCCGCCGGATGCTGGACCGCATGGTGGGCTACCGGATCAGCCCGATCCTGTGGGCGAAGGTGAAAAGAGGCCTAAGCGCCGGCCGCGTGCAGTCGGTGGCCCTGCGCCTTATCGCGGATCGGGAGGAAGAGATTAACGCCTTCGTTCCGGAGGAATACTGGACGCTGGACGCGGATTTTCTGGCGGATGGCGGGAAGAAGCCCCTGCAGGCCCATTTTTACGGGACGAAATCGAAGAAGGTGACGCTGAAATCCAAGGAAGAGGTGGATCAGGTTCTGGCGGATCTAAAAGACGCTTCCTACCGGATCAGCGAGGTGAAAAAGGGCGAGCGCGTCAAGAAGGCGCCGCTGCCCTTTACGACGAGCACCCTGCAGCAGGAGGCATCCAAGACGCTGAATTTCTCCACGCAGAAGACCATGAGCGTGGCCCAGCAGCTCTATGAGGGAATCGATATCAAGGGCAACGGCACGGTCGGCGTCATCACCTACCTGCGTACGGATTCTACCCGTGTGTCGGAGGAGGCGGAGAAGGCGGCCAGGGCCTATATCAGCTCCGTCTATGGGGAAAATTATGTATCCAGGGGCCAGGGGGCGAAGGCGTCCGGGAAAAAGATCCAGGACGCCCATGAGGCGATCCGTCCGACGGATCTGGCCCGGACGCCAGCGGCGCTGAAAGATTCCCTGACGCGGGAGCAGTTCCGCCTCTACCAGCTGATCTGGAAGCGCTTCGCGGCCAGCCAGATGGCGGACGCGGTCTACGAGACCTCCTCGGTGAAGATCGACGGGGGAGAGTACCGGTTTACCATGTCGGCCTCCCGGGTCTCTTTTGACGGCTTCCTCTCCGTCTATGCCCAGGACGAGGAGAAGGAAGGAGACAGCCGTATTTTGAAGGGCTTAAGCACAGAGAGCTCACTGTCCCTGAAGGAATTCGAGAGCAAGCAGCATTTTACCCAGCCTCCCGCCCATTATACGGAGGCGGCGCTGGTAAAGACGCTGGAGGAGCTGGGCATCGGACGGCCCAGCACCTACGCGCCTACGATCACTACGATCCTGGCGCGCCGGTATGTGGTGAAAGAGAATAAGAATCTGTATCTCACGGAGCTGGGCGAGGTCGTGAACAACATGATGAAGCAGGCCTTCCCCAGCATTGTGGAGACGGATTTTACAGCCAATATGGAAGGGCTCCTGGACCGGGTGGAGGAAGGCACCGTGGACTGGAAGACCGTGGTGGAGAACTTCTATCCGGATCTGGAGGCTGCCGTGGAGGCGGCGGAGAAGGATCTCAAGGAAGTCAAGGTGGAGGACGAGGTCACAGACGTCGTCTGCGATCAGTGCGGCCGCCACATGGTGATCAAGTACGGGCCCCACGGCCGCTTCCTGGCCTGTCCGGGCTTTCCGGAGTGCCGGAACACCAAGCCTTATCTGGAGAAGATCGGCGTTCCCTGCCCGAAGTGCGGCAAAGACGTGGTTCTCCGCAGGACCAAAAAGGGCCGCAAGTACTATGGCTGCGAGAATAATCCGGAATGTGATTTCATGTCCTGGCAGAAGCCCTCGAAGGAGCAGTGCCCGGTCTGCGGCAGCTATATGGTGGAAAAGGGAAACCGCCTGGTCTGCGCGAACCAGACCTGCGGCCATGTGATGGCAAAAAAGGATGCGTAATTTGTCAGAATTTTTTGAAAAAGTGATTGTAAAATTTGAAAGTATGTGTTAAAGTTTTACTATAGTTTAATCGTGTCTCCTTTGCGTGAAAAGGGAAATACAGGGAGAATTTCTGAGAAGGTACGACGGAGGGAATACAGTGAGTGTACAATTATTAGACAAGACGAGAAAGATCAATAAGCTGCTGCATAACAACAGCTCCAGCAAAGTAGTATTTAACGACATCTGCGAGGTATTGACAGAAATTCTGAATTCAAACATTCTGGTGATCAGCCGGAAGGGAAAGGTTCTGGGCGCCAGCCGCTGCGAGGGTGTCGGAGTGATACAGGAGCTGATAACCGACAGTGTAGGCGAGCATATTGATGTGGCTCTGAATGAGCGGCTCTTAAGTATTCTTTCCACAAAGGAAAACGTGAATCTGCAGACGCTTGGCTTTGTCTCGGAGCATATCAGCGATTACCAGGCGATTATCACGCCCATTGATATCGCGGGAGAGCGGCTTGGCACCCTGTTTCTGTACAAATATAAAGAACAGTATGATATTGACGATATTATCTTAAGCGAGTATGGGACTACGGTCGTAGGCCTGGAAATGATGCGTTCTGTGAACGAGGAGAATGAAGAGGAAAAGCGCAAGGTACAGATTGTGAAATCTGCCATCAGCACCCTGTCTTTCTCCGAGCTGGAGGCCATCACCCACATCTTCGACGAGCTGAAGGGGACGGAGGGCGTCCTTGTGGCGAGCCGGATTGCAGACAGCGTGGGCATCACCCGCTCTGTGATTGTGAACGCCCTGCGGAAATTCGAGAGCGCCGGCGTCATCGAGTCCCGCTCCTCCGGCATGAAGGGAACCTATATCAAGGTCGTGAACGATGTGGTCTTCGACGAGCTGGCGAAGCTGAAGAAGGCGTAACACAGAAAACATAACATAGAAAACACAGAAAGAGTCGAGGCTGCCGCACGAAATGATTTTTTAATCATGGATGGGCAGCCTCGTTTTATTCCCGCGGGCAGTGAGCCAAGCAGACGCGGCCCAGGCCGCCCTCTTAACCTTGCGCTTGCGCGCCCATTTGGCGAACGCCGCGAGGGTAAGTGCCCTTTGGGTGCAAATACCCCGATGCTTGCATCGTTACTAGTTTGATGCCCCGTAGGCTTGCATCGGGGTCTTTGACTTTGCGTAATTTCCTGACGGTGGACAGGGAAAGGAATTTTCCATAGTTGTTCAGCCGCCGACCATCATGTGGCCGCAGAGCTTTCCTGTATAGGTAAGCCAGAACAAAAGGCCTGAAATGGACAGTATGAGTATCCAGCGTATAAAATATGTTTTTTCTTTTTCTGCGCAATACCTTTTACAAGCATTCCAAGTGCCGCCAGGGAAGCTAGGCTTCCGCCAAAAAGAAGGATATCGTACAAAAATTGAGGGATTATTACATAATATCCGTTGATTCGAAACACAGCATCGCCCCTTTGTATTTGGATTTGGACTGTCTCTTTCCCAGTAGATTCTTTTCCGCAGTAATATTTTTGCATTGATATTTATTATTGTACATGGTATTGATATTGGCTTCAAGAGTGGAAAGACGGTTTATAAAAAATATAAAAAAAGAATAAATTCAGAAAAATGTGTTGACAAATAAAATAAACGGCATTAATATAATATCCGTAGGTTAGCACTCGATATAGGTGAGTGCTAATAATAAACGGGACAATGATGATCCAAGGAGGAATAGAAATGAAGTTAGTACCATTAGGTGACAGAGTTGTACTGAAACAGTTTGAGGCAGAGGAGACGACAGCGTCCGGCATCATCCTGGCAAGCAAGGCGCAGGAGAAGCCGCAGCAGGCAGAGGTTATCGCGGTAGGACCTGGCGGAATGGTAGATGGCAAAGAGGTTACGATGCATGTAAAGGCCGGAGACAGGGTCATTTATTCCAAGTATGCTGGAAATGAAGTGAAGATGGGCGACGAGGAATATATCATCGTAAGACAGAACGACATCCTTGCGATTGTAGAAGAATAAAGCAGACAGGAAATAAGACAGGAAATAAGACAGAATCAGTAAGATTGAATAAGTGGAATAAGACTGGAGGAATCTTAAAATGGCAAAGGAAATTAAGTATGGCGTAGATGCGAGAACCGCATTGGAGGCCGGTGTAGATAAGCTGGCGGATACCGTAAGAGTAACCCTTGGACCGAAGGGAAGAAACGTAGTGCTTGACAAGCAGTACGGCGCTCCCCTCATCACCAACGACGGCGTGACCATCGCAAAGGAGATCGAGCTTGAGGACGCGTTTGAGAATATGGGCGCTCAGCTGGTAAAAGAGGTAGCGACTAAGACCAACGATGTGGCCGGAGACGGAACCACCACCGCTACCGTTCTGGCACAGGCTATGATTCATGAGGGAATGAAAAACCTGGCAGCAGGCGCGAACCCCATCGTTCTGAGAAAGGGTATGAAGAAGGCGACGGATGCTGCTGTAGAAGCGATTGAAAAAATGAGCAGCAAGGTAAACGGCAAGCACCAGATCGCGAGAGTTGCGGCTGTATCTTCCGGAGACGAGGAAGTAGGCAATATGGTAGCGGACGCTATGGAGAAGGTTTCCCATGACGGCGTTATCACCATCGAGGAGTCCAAGACCATGAAGACCGAGCTGGATCTGGTAGAAGGTATGCAGTTCGACCGTGGATACATTTCCGCTTACATGGCTACCGACATGGAGAAGATGGAAGCAAACCTGGATAATCCGTATATCCTGATTACCGATAAGAAGATTTCCAATACCCAGGAGATCCTGCCTCTGCTGGAGCAGATCGTACAGTGCGGCAGAAAGCTTCTGATCATTGCCGAGGATATCGAGGGCGAGGCTCTGACCACTCTGGTTATGAACAAGCTGCGCGGAACCTTCGTGGTAGTCGGAGTAAAGGCTCCGGGCTACGGCGACAGAAGAAAAGAGATGCTGCGCGACATCGCTATCCTGACAGGCGGCCAGGTAATTTCTGAGGAGCTGGGCCTTGAGCTTAAGGACGCTACCCTGGATATGCTGGGAACCGCGAAGTCTGTAAAGGTTCAGAAGGAGAACACCATCATCGCAGAGGGCGCAGGCTCCAAGGAAGAGATCGACAAGCGTATCGCCCAGATCCGCGCCCAGATCGAGGAGACTACCTCTGATTTCGACCGCGAGAAGCTGCAGGAGAGACTTGCGAAGCTGGCAGGCGGCGTAGCCGTTATCCGTGTAGGCGCTGCGACAGAGACTGAGATGAAGGAAGCGAAGCTCCGTATGGAGGATGCCCTGAACGCCACGAGAGCGGCAGTAGAGGAAGGCATCATCGCAGGCGGCGGATCCGCTTACATCCATGCGGCCAAAGAGGTAGCAAAGCTGCTTGACACCGTAGAGGGTGACGAGAAGACCGGCGTCAAGGTAGTCCTGAAGGCTCTGGAGGCGCCGCTGTACCACATCGCGGCAAACGCAGGCCTGGAAGGCGCTGTGATTATTAATAAAGTAAAGGAGAGCGAGCCGGGTATCGGTTTCGACGCTCTGCGTGAGGAGTATGTGGATATGGTAAAGGAGGGCATCCTGGATCCGGCGAAGGTAACCAGAAGCGCGCTGCAGAATGCCACCAGCGTAGCATCCACCTTCCTGACCACAGAGAGCTGTGTAGCCAACATTAAAGAGCCGGCTCCCGCAATGCCCGCAGGCGGCGGAATGGGCGGAATGATGTAAGCAATCAGCAGGAAACCAAGCGCCGCCTTTAGGCGGCAGGGTCTGCCCCAGCGAAGCGAGGGCATTTGGTTTCACCTGATTGCTTAGCGACAGAACCCGGGCGCGTAAGCGCCAGGATTGCGGAGCAATCCTTCAGCCGCAGGTGGCTGCGGCTGGGGTTCTGGAGCCTAAATAGAGGAACAAAAGGAAGCAAAGGGGCTGTCGCATCAATGATTCGGAAATCATAGATACGGCAGCATCTTTTTGCTCTTTTGGCAGCAAAATCTTCGTTTCATTTATTCTATTTATGGAAAAAGGCAAACCTTAA
>CALWBB010000130.1 GCA_944375885.1 uncultured Merdimonas sp. | reverse complement strand
CTGTCTGTATTTCACGAAAGCCGGCACGGTTTTTTTTTTTTTTTAAAAGACGGTATCAGCACAGTTCATTCATTATTCTGCAGCAAGTTTTTCCATAAAGGATACGTCATAATTCTCATCCAGCATCAGGGCGTCCGCGTCTTCCTGGGTATAATTGCCCATAGAAACGTAGCTTTCCATGAGTACAGCCAGATCCTGCTGCAGGACGGTTCCTTCTCCAGATTCTGCAGGCTGGAAATAAGCAACCTGTTCTTCGGGACCCGGGATCTTTGTGACCTGGATCTCCATAAACTTCAGCGCGTTTTCCTCGTCTGTGGCTACCCCGTTTTCCTCACAGAATTCCACAAATACCTTGGCTGCTTCTTCTGGATTATCCTTGATCCACTGCACGCCTTTCATATATGCTCTGAGCCATTTCTCGACCACTTCTGGTTTTTCCTCAATAATCTTATCGCTGGCGACGATAAGAGAGGGATTGTAAATTCCCAGGGTCTCTCCTGTCGTTACCGGAACCCAGCCCTCATCTTCCGCTGTAAAATAGAAGGAGGCGTTAGCCTGTACCAAATCGCCGCTTCCCGATTTAAATGCGGTGATTGCCGGGGAGGATTCCATATTTGTCCTTACTACGTCGTCCATGGTAAGTCCCATTCGTTCCAGCACGTCCACAAGCATAATGTCCGTGATCGTTCCCTGCGTATACAGGACTTCTTTTCCTCTCCATTCATCCGCCGTCCCGTAGCAGCCGGTCTCTTCATTATACCCTGCCTGTACGATATCGCTGTCTTCCCTCGCGAACAGGCCCATCACCAGGCCGGAATCGATGGATAATCCAATGATCTGCATAGAGCTTTTGGCGACGCCTAAGATAATTCCGCCAAACCCTGTGGTGCCAATATCCCAGGCGCCTGCCTCATAGGCTTCCATCTGCGGCGGCGCCCCGATGTATACCAGGGTTTCCACATCAAGTCCTTCTTCCTCGTAAAAGCCCATCTGATCGGCTATGTACGCGGGAAGGCCATGGCCGGAAGGATGGACGCTGACTGTGATCTGCTCCATTTCACCCGTCTCCTGGGCTGCGGTTTCCTCACCTTCACTTCCCGGCTCTTCTGCTTCCTTTCCTCCGGAACATCCGGACAGGCTGCCCAGCGAAAGAACCAGAACCAATAATAACGCTAGTACCCTCTTTGCCTCTTTTATCTTTTTCATAGTCCTTCTCCTTTTTCCTTCATAGCTTTATCCTTTATGGCACTTTCATGATATACCTCATTTCTATCTGTCCCCGCAGGTTTGCGGGGCGGCTCTAACCTCCTTTCCGTACAAATTTTCGCGCAATGACTGCCCGTTTTTTTATTCCGCACAAAATGAAGCGCTTCATTTTTATGCCAATTTTTGTGGCTTATTGTAAGCCACAAAATAAGTTCTTTATTCTTTTACAAAGGCAACCGTTTCCCCTTCTATGATGCTGCCCTTCACAAATATTTTTTTCTTCAGTTCGCTCTCGTCCTCCCCGTTCCGCCTTGCTCTGCGTATCTTCAGATAGAGCTGGGTCGCCGTTTCAATCACCTGGTCAAATTTCCGGTCGAAGGTGGAAATCCGTTTCGGCGTGATCCGGGCTGAGTAGAAATCCCCGAACCCCATGATGGAGACATCCTCCGGGACGCGGATGCCATGCCTGAGGCAGGCGTTATAAAACCCTACCGCAAAGCTGTCGTCACGGGGAAATACCATTTTCGGAAGCTTTCCTGAGAGAATCAGCTCCTCGGCCGCGTCATAGCCGACGGTGATATCGTCGCGCTTGTCCGGATATTCCAAAAGCCGGAATTCCATTCCCCTTGCCTTACACTCTGCCTCCACGCTGTTCCTTCTGTCGCGGTTGGGAGAAAGCATCGCTCCTTCGATGATGTCCAGGTAGGTAATGCTGCGGTGTCCCCTGCTGTACACGAAATCCACCATGCACTTCGCGGCATAGAAATTATCGACGCCCACATAGGGAAGATCGCAGCCTTCCAGGTAGCGTGCCAGAAAAATGATCGGCGTCTTTTCTGTCCTGGCCAGCATCCGGAAATACTCTTCGTTTGCCAGGGATTCAAAGAAAATAAACAGGCCGTCCACCTTGCTGCTCAGCATAGACTCGCAGTTGCGCTTCTCCCTCTCGCTGTCGTTGCGGGAAGTGGCCGTAATGATACGGCAGTGATTTTTCTCCGCAAAGGTCTCCATAGGCATCATAAACTTTGTCTCAGCCACGTTTTCAATATCGCTGACAATTAAGCCGATGAGATCCGTCTTGTCGGAAGCCAGGCTGCGTGCCTGATAGTCAACCCGGTACCCCAGCTCCTTCATTGCGTTCAGGACTTTTTCCCTATTCTCCGGCTTTACGGAACCTTTTCCCTGAACGACGTTAGAAACCGTTCCCAAGGACAGACCGGTCATTTTTACGATGTCTTTGTAAGATGCCATGACTTCTTCCCTTTCGGAGTAATGAAGCGTTTCATTTGCGCTTATAGTAACATGGTTTTTCGATGCTGTCAAGAATTTTTTGATAATTTTGTCCTATTTTTTATATTGTCCAATTAATCTTCTGCCTTTGTATAACAAAAAGCCAGCCGTACCTCATCCCAGGTTCCATACGGCTGGCTGCATGATGTCTCCTTCAGTCCTGCGGCCTGCGGCCCAGCTCCCAGAGGCCCAGAAGCAAAAGCGCAAGCAGAAGGATCGTATCTGCGGCAATCAGGGGAAACACCCCCATTTTGAGGATTCCATGCGCATACAAGATTGTGAAAATCTCTACGGTCACTCCCGCGAAACAGAGCCCATTTACCGCATACTCGGAAATAAGGCTTTTGTGAATCTGGTTTCCCAGGGTAATATACAGCCATGGGATCAGGATCATCCGCCATACGATCATGACAGCCGGATATACAAAAATCCCTGTCTTGGTTCCCATCGAGACGGCCTCTCCGTGACTCCACTGTATGGGAATCTCAGAAGGAAGGCCGGGATACGAAACAAGGCTGATGGCAAGACTTAGGAAAAAGAGGATTTTCCAGGTCCTGTGGCTGCTTAAGACGCGCAGCAGCCCCGCGAAATCGTACCGGAACACCGAGCGGCTGCTGTCCCAATAATCCTTCGCGTCTGCCGTATACTGCTCCACGTCCAGCTCCGAAAAATCAGCCGGGGCGTCCTTGAGCAGTCTTTCACAGGCCAGCGCCGCGTCCTGCACCGCCTTCAGGTCGTCCTGAAGCTTTCGGCTCTGCCGTTCCACCGTCTGGCACAGGGATAATTTCCCGGCGATGATTTTCCGGATTTCCTCCACCGAGATTCCAAGGGTCCGCAGAAACGCGATCCTGCGGATGGTTTCCACGTCTCCCTCCGAATAATTGCGGTAGCCGTTTTCCTTGTCCCGCTTCGGGGAAAACAGGCCCTCCTTTTCATAATAACGGATATTAGAACGGGTAAGGCCGGTCCGCTCTTCCACTTCCTGAATCGTCATCTTCCTGCGCCTCCTGCTGTCTTTCTGACTTCATTATAGGGTATGAACCTGGTTTACAGTCAAGAAATTTCTGGGCGGAGGCTGCTTTTTCCAACTTGTATGCTGCCTGTATCTGCGTACAACTCTCCCACCGCCCTTCCTAGGGCAGCACCACCATGTCCGGCGCCAGGTTTGGGATGCCCACATGCCAGAAGCAGTACAGGGAAAGAATACAAGTACATACAAGTATGGCCCGCAGGATCTTGTCCTCCCACGCCCGGTCAATCCGGGAGATGAGGTAGGCGATGAAGAACAGGACCGGCAGCAGGTAGCGTCCCTGGGGCTGGAAGTCGATAAACCAGGAATTTCCCACGATCATCGCGTACTGGACGAAGCAGGTAAGGGCCACGGCTCCCGTCTCCCAGCGGTAAATGGATTTTTTCTGCTTCCAGAGCCGCTGGATGACCCGCCCCAGCAGGATCAGGTACAGCGCGCCCATCGCCAGGTAATACCAGTCTCTCTCTCCGAAGGCGTAGCTTCCGAAGAAGCCGGCGAAGGTTCGGAACAGGTTCGTATGGAAATCGTATTGGGTCAGCAGGCCGCCCAGGGAGATGCCCTTCTCAAAGAAGCGCATGGAATAGGCCGCTTCCATGGCCGGGGTGGAGGGCTTGTAGCCGTATTCCGCCTTCTGCTCCGTCACATCCAGGATCACGCCCAGCTTGTCGAAGCCGTAGTAGGGGAAGTCCGTGATCAGGTACCGGATGGCGAACAGGCCCAGGGTAATGCCCACCAGGATCAGGTATTTCCGAAACAGCGGCCCCCTCTCCTTCTTCTCCTGGAACAGCAGCCGGATCAGCAGGATCAGGAAGAGGAACATGAGTACCGTGTAGAAGGTGGCTTTCGCCCAGAAAATATGCAAAAACAGGACGGAAAGCAGCGCATAGTACAGGATGTGCCGCCTCCGGAAGCTTTCCCTTAAGACCCGGTTCAGCATACTGTCCTTCTCCATCAGCTCATACAGGCACAGAAAGCCCATGAAGAAATCCAGGGCGTCCGAGGTGGAGTAGCTGAAAATATACCAGACCTGGGGCGTCAGCAGGAGGACGAACAAAAGCGCGTAGTTCTTCCGGATATTTTTGATGGCAAGCCCTGCCATGGCGCCGAAAATCAGCAGGCTGAACAGGCGGATCTGCACGGCGGCGTCCGCGAAGAACTGGCCGCTCTTCCCCGCGTAGAAGTAAAACATGTTAAATTCAAAATGCCGGGAGGTCCCGTACACCGGATAGCTGTCGTTGATGATGTCGCTGCGGATGTCCGGCGGCATAAAATGGCTGAAATAATAGAGAACCGCCGCCTTTACGTCATATTCGTCCGGATTGAGCCAGAAGGGGCTTCGAAGCCCTGTATAGACCACCATCAGGACAGCGCCCAGTATGCCCGCCAGAAAAACCAGGCAGGTGATCCGTACCGGCAGGGAGCAGTCCTCGGCCTGCCTCCACACCCAGCGGATGAGAAGGGCCAAAAGCGCCATCAAAAGACCGGATCCAAGCCAGCCAATGAGAAAGACCGCCAGGTGGTTCTGGGTGTAGAGAGCCTGGAACTGCGCGGTGGGCAGGAGCTGGGGGTCCTCCCCGGTGACAGAGAAGGCGAAGGCGTCCGCATCCGCGAAGCTGACCTGCTCATTTCCTGTGAAATACTCCTTTAATTCCGCCCCTTCCAGGGAAATAGTGACAATACCGTTCTGGCGCACGGTCAGGCTGTCGATGGTAAGCGTCCCTTCTGCGTAGGCCTGATCCACCGGGTCGATCCGCTTGAGGGAGCAGTGCTTCCCATATTTCAGATCCAGCCAGGAAATGCGCGCCACAGCGCTGTTCACCACGCGGCTTCTGGCGTCGGAGGAGGTTACATTTTCACCAGGGCCGGCGAAAACCGTCGTGATGACTTCTCCGCTGGGATCTTCTGCAAAGGTCAGGGTCACGGTCGTGTATACAGGCGTGACGATCAGGCACAGGATCAGCCAGACAAGGGCGGCCGCTCCAGCCAGGGTCCAGGTTCGGTTTCTTATCAGCTTTGGCATAAAATGATTTCTCCCACTTTATCAAAAAATTCTGTGAATCGGCTGTGAATCGCAGCGTTAAAAGACAGCCTGCACCAGAAACATGTAGCAGAGGGTTCCGGCGGCGATGCTAAGAAGCACGTTCCGCTTCCAGGCATGTAAGGCTGCCGTCACAGCCACGGAGGCGAACTCGGGGATCCCGTGGGACGCCGAGAACAGATCCGCCCCCTTCAGGCAGTATACCACAAGCGTGGCCATGATGGCCGCAGGCAGGATCGCCCCCAGGTACTCCACCGCCTTTGGAACCTTGCGTTTTCCTCCAAAGAGGACAAAGGGAATCAGCCTGGTGATCAGGGTACAGGCTGCCACAGTCAAAATAATCAAAAGAGCCCGTTCTCTTGTCATGACGCTTCCGCCTTTCCGCTCAGATTCGTCTCCAGACGGCCTCGCAGAGCCATCAGGATTCCCACCGTGATGATCAGGGAGGGCAGGATAAAATTGCTGCCGCCGAATATCAGAAGGCACACGGCCGCGGAGCAAAGTCCCACGATGGCCGGAAGATGCGACTTCGCCTCCCGCCACTGATCCACGAAGATCGTGACGAACAGGGCAGTCATGGCAAAATCGATACCTGTCATATCAAAGGGCAGAACCTGTCCCAGGGCCGCGCCCAGGACGGAGCCTGCCACCCAGTAAAGCTGATCGAACAAGGCGATCAGGAACATGGCCTTCTTCTCGTCAATCCCTTCCGGCACCTTTAGAGAACACAAAAGGGAATAGGTCTCATCCGTCAGGGAAAAGATCATGTAGGGGTACGTCTTCATTTTCCGGAATTTTTCCACGAAGCTCAGCCCGTAGAAGGCGTGGCGGCTGTTGATCAGAAGGGTCATCACCGCCACGGTCAGAAGGCCCGTCCCGCCGCTCAGGAACTCCACCAGCACGAACTGGATGGAGCCTGCGTAGACGATTCCGCTGGACAGGAGGGCCCACCAGAAGCTGTAGCCCGCCTCCTGCAGAAGAAGCCCAAACGCAAGCCCCAGAAAAAGATATCCCAGAAGCACCGGGATGGTTTTATAAAACGCAAATCGAACAGTCTGTCTCATCTTTTGGTCATTCTCACTTTTTCATTTTGTCAGGTGACGGGAAGAGCTTCTTCTGTCCCCGGTTGCTCTGTTTCCGGTTGCTCTGTTTCCGGTTTTTCCGTTTCCGGTTCTTCCGTCTCCCGCTCGTTCTCCTCATCCTCCGCGCCGGATATCCGGACGGACTCCACGGCCTTCGACCAGGCCTCCTCCAGATCAAAGTCTTCGGCCAGATCCCTCTCAATTTCCGCGTAAATCCGGCTGCTGTCCACAGAGACCACAGAGGCCTTGGTGTAATCCAGGATCACATAGGCCACAAAAAGGCAGATGCAGGTGTAAAACCGGATCCGGAAGAAGAC
>CALWBB010000129.1 GCA_944375885.1 uncultured Merdimonas sp. | reverse complement strand
CATATAGAAATCCTTGTCATGGATATGGATGTCCCCGTTCAGGTGGGCCGCCGCGATATCCTTGGGCAGGATATAGTTGTCCACGAAATAATTGGCTCCCTCGGAGCCGTATTTCAGCATGGTGCCCATGGCTGTGTCCGCGTCGATATTGGCGTTTTCCCGCTTGATATCCGCGTCCGCCGCGCTGCTAAAAGTCAGCTCCTGGTAAATCTTCACCAGATCCGCCTCGGATTTGCGCACCTTCGTGTGCTCGGCCCGGTAGAGGATATAGGCCTTCGCCGTCTTCGCGAAGCCGCCCGCGATCAGCTTCTCCTCCACAATATCCTGCACCTGTTCCACCTCCGGCACGCTGTCCTTCGGGATCGCCCGGATGACCTCGTCCACCAGCTCCTGGAACTGCAGGGGAGAAATCGCCTCCACCTGGGCCGCAATATTGGCCTTGCGGATGGCGTTCCGTATCTTTTCCGCGTCAAAGGGCACCGGCGTGCCATTGCGCTTTCTTATCATCTCCGGGTAAATTACCTGTCCTTTTTCTTCCATAAAAAGCCTCCCCCGCGCTACAATATATAGTGTCACGTTTTTCTCGCTATACTATATAAGGTAGCACAGAGGAGTACAAAATGCAATACTAACTTTCCGAAAAAATCTCCATGCTTCTTCCAGCGTTACTGCCTGGCAGCCTCCGGCCGCCTTTTTCCCACTTACCGCGCCATGCGGTAGATCTCCTCGATGTCCTTTCTTCCCAGGGCCATCACGCCGCCGATGGTCCGCGTCTCCTTGAAGCTGCACTTGTAGGCCAGCTCCTCGATCTGCGCGTCTGTGAGCTCCACGCCCAGCTCGCGGATGCTCACCGGCATGTGGATGGAGCGGAAGAAGTCCTCCATGGCTTCGATTCCCAGAAGAACGGTCTTCTCCGGATCCGCGTAATCATAGGGCACGCCCAGCACATCCACCGCCAGCTTGGCGAAACGGGCCACGTCGGCTTTGTAGACGTAGCGGGCCCAGCTTCCCCACACAGCCGCCAGTCCCGCGCCGTGGGTCACGTTGAACATGCCGCCCAGCTCATGCTCCAGCTGATGGCAGGCCCAGTCGCCCGCGCGGCCGCAGCCGGTCAGTCCGTTGTGGGACAGGCTCCCCGCCCAGAATACCTCGGAACGGGCCTCGTAATTCTTCGGATCCGTCAGCAGCACCTTCGCCTGGTGCATCACGGTCTTCAGCACGCCCTCCGCCAGGTAATCGGTAAGCTCCGTATCCTTTTCATGGGAGAACCAGCGTTCCAGGGTGTGCATCATGATGTCCACGCAGCCGCTCATGGTCTGGTACTCCGGCAGCGTATAGGTCAGCTCCGGGTTCATGACCGCGAAGCGGGGGCGGGACAGGTCGCAGTTGCAGCCGCGCTTCAGCCAGCCGTCCTCATTGGTAATCACGGAGGAATTGCTCATCTCGCTTCCCGTAGCCGCCAGCGTCAGCACCACGCCCACCGGAGCCGCGTCCTTCGGAAACGCCTTCTTCGCGTAGAAATCCCAGACGTCTCCGTCGTATTTCACGCCGTAGGCGATGGCCTTGGCCGAGTCGATGGCGCTTCCGCCGCCTACCGCCAGGATGAAGTCCACGCCTTCCTTCTTGCAGAGCTCGATGCCCTGATAGACCAAGGACAGGCGGGGATTCGGCACCGCGCCTCCAAGCTCCACATGGGCGATGCCCTCCCTGTCAAGGGACGCCAGCACCCGGTCCAGAAGACCGCTCTTCTTCACGCTTCCGGTTCCGTAATGAACGAGAACCTTCGTCCCCTTCTGTTCTCTTACCAGCTCGCCGGTCCGGTTCTCCGTATCCTTTCCGAACACGACCTTCGTCGGCGTATAGTATTCAAATCCCTGCATTGCCAATCCTCTCCTTTGCCGTTTTCTTTTTATTATAGCGAAAAGAGGAATCGCAGACAAGCGGAATTCTTTATTCGTAGCGCAGGGCCTCGATGGGATTCATCTTCGCCGCCTTGTTGGCCGGATAGTAGCCGAAAAACACGCCGATGAGGATGGAAAAGGCCACCGAGAAAATAATGCCGCTCACCGACGGGCTGGCCGCGTAGCCCAAAAGCTTCGTGGCAGCCGCCGCGAGGCCAAGCCCCAGCAGGATCCCGATGAAGCCTCCCGTGAGGCAGATGACGATGGATTCCGTGATAAACTGCAGGCGGATGGAGCCGTTCGTAGCCCCCAGGGCTTTCCGCGTGCCGATTTCCCGGGTGCGCTCCGTGATAGAGACCAGCATGATGTTCATGACGCCGATGCCCCCAACCAGCAGGGAAATGCCCGCGATGACCGAGATGGCGATGGATACCGTAGACAGCATTTCCGTCATGGAGGATACCATGCTCTCCATGCTGCCAGCCGTCACCTCGAAGCTGTCGTTGGAGCGGTAATACTTACTGTTAAACCAGTTTTCCAGCTCGGTGCACAAAGAGGCGGAATCCACGCCTGAGGCTGTGACCAGAGTAAGCTGGGAATAGCCCGCGCTGGAATGGTTCTGCTCCCGGGCCGCCGCGAGGGGCAGGTAGACGGTGGTCGTCACATCCTCCTCCGACTCCGTAGAAAAGCCGGAGTCGTCGTATTCATAGACGCCGGCGATGGCGTAGGTGTAATAGCGGTTGCTGACGTAAATATGCAGCTCGCTTCCGATGGCCGCGTTGTAATCCCCTCCGAAGAGGTTATCCGCCGCCCGGTCAGAAATCAGCACGATCCGTTTTCCTTCCTCCTGATCCCGCCCAGTCAGCGTCCGCCCCGCCAGCAGGGTCAGTCCTTCATTTTCCAGATAGGCGGCGTTGACGCCGGTAATGTTCACATTGGCTGTGAGGTTCCCGTCTTCCGCCGTCCCGCTTCCAGCCGACTCGCTTAAAAGAATGCTGCCCACAGAGTCCGCGAACGCCGTCTCCATCTCCTCCAGCATCTCATCCGTGATGTAATCTCCGTCCTCCATCTCGCTGCCGCGGGAAATTCCCGCGAACACCCGGCCGTCAGAGGTCACCGTATCATCCGTGCTTTTCCGGGAGACGCCCAGGGTGATGTTGTTGACGCCCATATCCTCCATGGAGCTGGTGACGGAGCTGCTGATGGAATTTCCCACGCTCATAATCGCGATCACCGAGGAGATTCCGATGATGATGCCAAGCATCGTCAGCAGGGCCCGCATTTTATTTGCCAGCAGGCCGCTTAAGGCCAGCAGGATATTTTCTCCTATCAGCATGCGAAGCTTCCCCTCCTTTCCCCGATGATCTCCCCGTCCTTCAGGGTGATGATCCGCTCCGTCTCCTCCGCCAGCTCGTTGGAGTGGGTGATCAGCACGATGGTCTTTCCCTGATCCCGGTTTAACTGGTGGAAAATGTCCATGATTTTCCGGCCGGTTTTGGAATCCAAAGCTCCGGTGGGCTCATCTGCCAGAATGATCGACGGATCGTTCGTCATGGCCCGGGCGATGGAAACCCTCTGCTTCTGGCCTCCTGAGAGCTCATCCGGCCTGTGACTCATGCGATCCTGCATGCCTACCATTTCCAGATAATATTTCGCCCTCTCTATCCGCTCCTTTTTCCCGACGCCCGCGTACATCATCGGCAGCTCCACGTTTCGCAGGGCGCTGGTGCGGCTGATGAGGTTGTAGGTCTGGAATACAAAGCCTATCTTTTGGTTGCGGATGCCGGAAAGCTCCCTGTCCTTTGCCTTTCCCACGTCGACGCCGTCCAGAATGTAGTCCCCTTCCGTGGGCCGGTCCAGGACGCCGATGATATTCATCAGCGTCGTTTTCCCAGAACCGGAGGCGCCTACGATGGAGACAAATTCCCCTTCCTTTACCGTCAAATCGATGCCGTGCAGGATCTCCAGCTCATTGGGCTGGCCGATATAAAAGCGTTTGACAATTCCATGGAGATCAATGATATTTCTGCCCGCAAGCTCCGGGGCGGGCGTTCCAAGTCCGTTCACGCTGTGCTCACCTCCTGCCGCTTCTTAAAAGCCGCCCGGCATTCCGCCGCCTGATGGGCCGCCGGAAGGCATGCTGCCGCCGGAAGGCATACCACCGCCGGAGGGAGCTCCCGAGGGCATTCCGCCGCCGAAGTCAAATTCCATCGTTCCCTCTTCTCCTGTCTGGCCGGCGTCTGGAAGCGCTCCCGCGCCGCCGCTCTGCAGAAGAGGCGTATTCAGGTAAACCGTCATTCCCTCCGAAATCTCATCGCTTATGACCTCGATATAGTAGTCCGTCTCGATCCCGGTCTCCACCGCGATCTCTTTTCGCTCTCCGTTATCCTCCACATAGATGACGCTTTCCCCCGCCTCGTTCGTCTGTACGCAGTCGTAAGGCACAGCCAGCGTGTCTTTGCTCTCCTCCAGCGCAATGCTGACCGAGGCGGTCATGCCGGAGCGCAGCTTCTCCTGAGGCTCGTTGATGGTGATCTGAATCTCGTAGGAGGCGGTGCCGCTGGCAGAGCCCATGGTCTGACCGCTGGTTCCCACCGGGGACACGTAGGTCACCACGCCCTCCAGCTCCTCGTCACCCAGGGAATCGGTGACCACATAGGCCGTCTGTCCCTCCTTGATATCTACCACGTCATACTCATCCACCGTGGCCTCCACGATGAAATTGTGGACATCCTGGATCTCATAAATCGATCCGCCTGTGAAGACGCCGCCCGCCTCCACATTCAGCGCTGTAATGGTTCCGGTCATGGAGGCGTACACCGTGCAGTCCTCCAGCTGCTCCTCATACTGCTCAATCTGGTTCCGGGCGTCGTCCTCCCTGACCAGCTGATCCTCCAGCTTTGCCTTCTCATAGGTTTCCTGGGCCTGCTCGACCGTGGCGTCGTGCTGCTCCTGGACGCTTTCCTTCTGGGACTGGGCCTGCTCGTAGGCCTCGCAGGCGGCGACGCTGTTCTGCTTTGCCTGCTCGTAGGACGACTGGGCGTCGCTTATGGCCTTCTGGGCGGATTCGTAGACTGTCTTGGCAGACTGATAAGCCTCATAGGCAGCGCTGCAGCTGTCTGGAATCTCCGTTATAGAGTTCAGATAGGTCTCCAGATCAAGAATTTGGTAGCCGCTGCGGGTCTCTGTGCCATCCGCAGTTTTCGTCTCTGTACTATTCTCTTCTGGGTCTGCGGTTTCTCCGGAATCACCGCCAGCATCCGGCGTTTGGGATTCTTCGGTCTGCTTCAAATCCTCCTCCAAAGCAGCTTTCAAAGCAGACGCGGCGCTCTCATAAGCAGCCTTCAGCGCTTCTGTATCGTATTTCCCTTTTGTCTCGTTCAATGCGTTCAGCGCGTTCTCCTCTGCCTCTACCGCATCCTCATAGGCGTTCCGATAAGCGTCCCGCGTATCCCGGGCGTCCTGCAGGGAATCTTCCGCCTCCTCAATCGTATCCGCGTACTCTGTCTCGTAGTTCTCCAGCGCGTCCAGCTGCTGATTGACCGCGTAGTTGTTCTCCGCGTCCGCCAGGGCGCTCTCGATATCGGAGGAATCAAAGGTACAGATGATATCGCCCTCCTGCACCTCGTCGCCTACTTCCACGTAAACCTCCGTCACCTTGATGTTTTCCAGGGTTGTGGTTCCGGTTCTGCCCTCTGCCGTGGCAAGCGTCCCCGTCACGCCGATGGAATTGCTCAGATCCATCCGCTCGATCGCGGCCGTCTCCACAGTTATAGTCTCCTCAAACTGCGGACGCCGCCCCAGCCCACGCAAAATCACAGAGGCCGCAATGGCCGCGATTAAAATCAAAACAATCAATATGGTCAGTATTTTGTGCTTCTTCGCGAAACGGCCGATGCGCCCCGCCGCTTTTCCTGCCTTCCTTTTCAGACCCTGGAAAAAACTCAAAAAACTGTTCTTCCGCTTCGTCTCCTCCTCTTTCAGGAACGCACGAATCCGTTGCGTTTCCTTTTGCTCCTCCTTCTTCCGCTTTTCTTCTTTCTCAGGCTTTGGACGCCCGGATTCCCACAGCTTCACTCTTAAACTCCTCCTATACACGCATACTGTACCGGCAAACACCAGGCCTGGCCGGCATGCTTCCCTATTCATGCAGACCAGGCTTTGTCCTTCCAGCTTTTTCTATTTTATGATACAGGAATTTTGTGTTTGAACTTTGTAGAAGCTGTGATTTTTCTGTGTTCGAACTGTGAGATCTCTGTGTCCTTTAGATGTTCCTGCCCTCACTATCATCTTTTCCTTCTTGCTGAAGATAGAAAATCGCTTTTTGTGTTTCAATCTCTGCCCTAAGTTCTTCCTCAGTCGGTAAATACAGTTTGTACTTGGAGGCAAAAAGCTGTTCATTGCCGTGAAGAACTGAGTATCTTGCAATATCCTCATCGGTATCAGAACAAAGGACAATACCAATCGTTGGGTTGTCGCCCTCGCTGCGCTTCAGCTCATCATACATACGGATATACATATCCATCTGTCCCACATCCTGATGAGTAATCTTCTTTGTTTTCAGATCAATCAGCACAAAACATTTCAGTATATAATTGTAAAATACAAGATCAATGAAATAATCCTGCTTTTCGGTATGAATGTGCTGTTGTCTTGCCACAAAAGCGTATCCCTTTCCAAGTTCCATCAGAAACTTCTGTAAATTTGTCAAAATACTTTTCTCCAGATCCGTTTCCGTAAAATCCGTGTTAGGAGCCAATCCTAAGAATTCTGCCACCACCGGGTTTTTGATGAATTCCAGCTTATCGTTTTGATATTCAGCAGTCAGCTCTTTCATTTCGCTTTCTACCGACTCCCGCTTTTGTGTTTGGAGCATACGGTAGTAATACTGGGAAGAAATATTTCGCTGCAAAGTACGTACTCCCCAGGTTTGTTCAATTGCTTCTTTTTCGTACCAGGCACGCGCTTTTGGATCTTTGACCTGCAGCAATACTCTATAATGCGTCCACGAAAGCAGCGTATCAGATTTTCCACTCAATGAGTGGAAAATCTCAGGATACCTGTGATGACTCGATAATCCCGCACATATCTTTAAAAATATCATTTGTTTTCACATAACCGTCCATAATACGGTCTT
>CALWBB010000128.1 GCA_944375885.1 uncultured Merdimonas sp. | reverse complement strand
TATCAGATTGCAGGGAATAAAGCAGTTTTTCTGATCAATCGGTATGACTTCTTCACACATGCAGATAATACCGCCGCTGCCGCGTTCTAAAGTTGTCTTGTCGAGTACTTCGTATTTTTTGATTTCTCTGCGGTCAGGATTTGCAGATTTTTTGATTTCCAGCGGATGAACCAGTCCGTTTTCTTCTACAATTACATCAATTTCTTTTGCATTGGAGTCACGGTAGTATGTCAGGTTTGCTTTATCTGCTGAGTAAGAAAAGCTTTTTAAAAGCTCAATCACAACATGGTTTTCAAAATAGTGACCATTTGCGGCACCATTCATCAGGGTATCTCTGGTAAGCCACATGGACAGATAGGCACACAGTCCAGTATCACAGAAATACAGCTTAGGTGTTTTTGTCAAACGTTTCAATTCATTATTTGCAAAGGGCGGCAAAAGATAGACAATGCCTAATCCTTGCAGGATCCGCAGCCATTCTTTGGCTGTGGGCTGGGAAATTTCGGCTGCCTCTGCTAAAGTTTTATAATTTACCATCTCAGCTGTCAACGCAGCGCAGGCATTCAGAAATTTTCGGAAACGGACAGAATCGGTAATACCGCCTTCTTCCGCCACATCCCGCATCAGGTAAGTTTCAATATAAGAATTGAAATACTCCTGTCTCTGCTCGGCATCCGCCTGAAGCGCGTCGGGCATCCCGCCGCGCCAGATATGCTCGAACACATCTACAATATCATTCTTTTTTGCCGTTTTCTGCCGCTCTAAGAGACACGGCAGAGAAAAATCCAGTTTGTTTGTAAAGATTTCCCCATCTATCTCATTTTTGGAAAAGCTGTATAGTTCCAGAATCCCAATTCTTCCGGCCAGCGTATCACGGATATTTTTCATCATTTGATACTGCTGAGAGCCGGTCAGCCAGAATAAACCTCTTTCTTCGGTTTCATCGCACATAATTTTAATCTGCCCAAACAGCTCCGGGGCTTTCTGTATTTCGTCAATGATGATGGGAGGCTTGTAAGTCTGGAAGAACAATACAGGATCCGTTTGGGCTAGGGTTCTCGCCATGGTATTATCCATAGAAATGTAAGTACGGTTTTGCCCCTCGGCCAGATGCTTCAGCATGGTAGTTTTACCAACCTGCCGCGCACCTGTTACAAGCACCGCTTTGAAAAAGGAACTCATATGCAAAAATTTCCGTTCCAATGCCCGCTTAATATATTGCATAACACGACCTCCTTATTTTTAGGAAAATATAAAGTACACTTTATTTTATCCTAAAAATAAATTCTCGTCAACTATGGCAAAGCTCACTATTTCTATTCCAGGTGTTTTTGCTCCTGCTTGTCTTCCGGAATCTCATTATCGGAATATTTAGGCTGCCCAAGGAGCAATTTTTGTGTATTCGTTTTGCGGATCTTGATTACCGGAGTATGTTTTTGTAAAAGTAAATATTCTGAAAGATGGACAGAAAATGCCCGGTGTTCTTGCCAAGCGGACACAATTCCGCTATAATGGGAGTATATTCATAATAGGGGAATAGCGTCGATGTACAAGGAGAAGCTAGTTTTTGACTGTATTCGTAAGTATTGCCCTCTGGTACATCGGCGCTCGTTGTATTTACAGCTGAACAGAGCAGAAAGGCAGGCACACTATGAGAAAACTGGATGAGGGTTTCCGGTACAGCGTCAAAAACGGGACATATCACGGACTTGGAGTACAGAAGCTGGGAGATGACATTTGCTTTACGATTGCGGTGCCTGACCGAAAACGGTGCAGCCTTTTGCTGTATAAACGGGGAGAGAAGGAGGCGGCGGCCTCGATCCCCATGGGCAGTTCTTCCCGCTACGGGGATCTGCGCTCAGTGATTCTGGAAAGCTTTCCGGTGGAGGAATACGAGTATAATTATCTGATTGACGGACAGGTGACGACTGACCCGTACGCGGATGTGATCTGCGGCCGGGAGGTCTGGGGCAAAGCGCCCAAAGGGGAAGGGGCCCTGCGGGGAAGGGCGGTCTTTGAGGAATATGACTGGCAGGGGGACGCCCCTCTGCAGCTGCCCTGGTCCGAGGTAGTGGTCTATTCTACCCATGTAAGAGGGTTCACGAAGCATGCGTCCTCGGGAGTGAAGGCGAAGGGAACCTTCGCGGGCGTCGCGGAGAAAATCCCGTACCTGAAGGAGCTGGGAATCAATCAGCTGGAGCTGATGCCGGTCTATGAATTCGCGGAGGTGGAGGCATGGGATGAGAAACGGCCGCCGCTGCGCCTTTCCGCCAATGGGCAAAAAGAGCTTGTGAATTACTGGGGCTATTCGGAGTCCTATTATTTCGCTCCCAAGGCTTCCTATTCGGCCACCGGGGATCCGGTGCGGGAGTTCAAGGATCTGGTGCGGGAGCTTCATAAGAACAGCATTGAGCTGGTGCTGGAATTTCATTTTCCCAAGGGAACCCGGACGGCTCTGGCGCTGGACTGTGTCCGCCACTGGGTTCTGGAATATCATATTGATGGGATTCATGTGAACCGGGATCACGCCCCGGTGGAGGCCCTGGCCCAGGATCCGCTGCTGAGCCATACGAAGATTATGTCGGAGGGATTTCAGCTGGAGGAGATATATGAGGAGCGGCATATTCCGAATTTCCGGAACCTGGCAGAGTACAACGACGGCTTCATGCTGGATGTCCGCCGTTTCCTGAAGGGGGATGAGGGACAGCTGGCTCCCTTCGCCTGGCGCGCCAGAAGAAATCCTTCCGAGTACGCGGTGATCAATTACATGGCGAACCATAACGGCTTTACGCTGCTGGACGCGGTCTCTTATGATGAGAAGCACAACGAGGCCAACGGGGAGGAAAACCACGACGGCACCGATTATAATTACAGCTGGAACTGCGGCGAGGAGGGACCGAGCCGTAAGAAGAAGACCCTCGCCCTGCGGGCCAGACAGCTTCGCAACGCCTTTGTCCTGCTGCTGTTAAGCCAGGGCACGCCGCTGATTTATGGAGGCGACGAGAGAGGCAACTCCCAGTCTGGCAATAACAATGTCTACTGCCAGGATAACGAGCTGTCCTGGGTGAACTGGAAGACAGGAAAAGCCTTTGATTTCCTTACGGATTATGTGAAAGGGCTGATCGCGTTCCGAAGGGCCCATCCGGTATTCCATCAGAAGCAGGAGCTTCGCATGACGGATTATCTTTCCTGCGGACATCCGGATCTCTCCTATCACGGGAAGAGGGCGTGGCTGGGCGATTTTGAAAATTACAGCCGCAGCGTGGGCGCGTTTTACGGCGGAGATTACATAGAGGCCAACTCAGGCGGGAAGGAGACGGACAGCTTTTTCTATGTGGCCTACAATATGCACTGGATTCCCCACGAATTCGCCCTGCCGGATCTTCCGGGAAAGGGGAATTGGAAGATTGCCATCGATACCGGCCTTGAGGGTACGGCGGGCATCTACGAGGAAGGAAAGGAGCCGCTGCTCTCGGATCAGCGTACGGTGACAGTGCCGGAGCGGACGATCCTTGTCCTGACCGGAAGGCGGGGCCTTAAGAAAGATAAGCCGAGGACGCCGGAGAAAAAGGCGCCGGAACGGAAAGCACAGAAGAAAAAGGCAGCAGAAAAGAAAGCGCCGGAGAAAAAGACATCTGAGAGGAAAGACGGAACGGGAATGAAGGAAGAATGAAAATCTGGAAGCATTTTTGTACGATTACCCATCATAAAATCCTGGTTATGAAGCACTGCTTCCGAATCGGGCTTTACTGGCAGGGACTGACCCACGATCTGTCCAAATATACGCCGGCAGAGTTCATTCCGGGATGCAGGTATTACCAGGGCTACCGAAGCCCCAACAACGCGGAGCGGGAGGCGAAGGGCTATTCCTCCGCCTGGCTTCACCATAAGGGAAGGAACAAGCACCATTACGAATACTGGATTGATTACGGTCTGGGCCCGGTGAAGGGCATGACGGGCATGAAGATGCCGAACCGCTATGTGGCGGAGATGATGATGGACCGGATCGCGGCTTCCAAGATCTACGAGGGGAAAAAGTATACCCAGCACCAGCCGCTGGAATATTATGAAAAAGGCAAGGACGCCTATATGATCCACGACGAGACGCGGGCGCTTCTGGAATACCTGCTCCACATGCTGGATGAGCAGGGGGAAAAAGCCACTTTTGCCTATATTCGGAAAGAGATTGTAGGGAAAAAAGAGTATCCCCCGATTCCTTCCAGGGAAACCACGGCGGAAAAGTAAAAAGAAAAAGAGGGATCCGGGGACAGGCGCAGAATAAATATAATAGAGGGAAGAGTGTTGTTTCACGGCTGCGGCGTTTGGCAGATGGGAGCGGAGGAAGCCATGACGATTCGGGAACGTACGGAACAATGGGAAAGCGAATATTTAAGCCCCTATGCGGCTTTGAGCAGAGATTCCAGGGGAAGGGACGTCTATGAGCCGCCCTGTGATATCCGGCCTGTCTATCAAAGGGACCGGGACCGGATTCTCCACTGCAAGTCGTTCCGGCGTCTGAAGCATAAGACCCAGGTGTTCCTGACTCCCCGGGGCGATCATTACCGGACGAGGCTGACCCATACGCTGGAGGTCTCCCAGAACGCCCGCACGATTGCCAAGGCCCTGCGCCTCAATGAGGATCTGACGGAGGCCATCGCCTTGGGCCACGATCTGGGGCACACGCCCTTTGGACATGCCGGAGAGCGGGCTTTAAATAAGCTCTGCACCAGGGGCTTCGCCCATTATAAGCAGAGCGTGCGGGTGGTGGAGAAGCTGGAAAAGGGCGGGAGGGGCCTGAACCTGACCGCGGAGGTGCGGGACGGCATCCTGAACCACCGGACAAGCGGCCATCCCTCCACGCTGGAGGGAAGGATTGTGCGCCTTTCCGATAAGATTGCCTACATCAACCACGATATTGACGACGCCATCCGGGGCGAGATTCTGTCGGAGGAGGACATCCCCCGGAAATACCGGGAGGTGCTTGGCTTTTCCACCAAGGAGCGGCTGAATACCATGGTCCACGATATCATCGCCCACAGCATGGACAGGCCGGATATCCGGATGTCGGAGGAGGTGGAGCAGGCCATGCAGGAGCTTCGCAGCTTCATGTTTGACAGTGTCTATACGAATCCGAAGGCCAAGGGCGAGGAAAAGAAGGCCCAGAATATGCTGGAGGGGCTTTTCGCCCATTATATGGACTGCCCGGAGGATATGTCCGAGGAGTACCGGGAGATGGTGGAGCGCGGAGAGGATCCCAGAGAGGTTGTGGTCTGCGATTACATATCAGGTATGACAGATCAGTATGCTATCTATAAATTTGAAGAGTATTTTGTGCCGAAGGCATGGAATGCATAAGGTGACGGATATAAGACATGTATTATTCAGAGGATTTGATTGAAGAGGTACGGTCGAGGAATGATATTGTGGATGTGATCTCGGGCTATGTACGGCTTCAGAGAAGAGGATCCAGCTATTTTGGCCTCTGTCCCTTTCACAATGAGAAGTCCCCGTCCTTTTCCGTGTCGCCCGGAAAGCAGATGTATTACTGCTTTGGCTGCGGGGCGGGCGGAAATGTGTTTACCTTTCTGATGGAATATGAGAATTACACCTTCCCGGAGGCGGTCAAGACCCTGGCGGACCGCTGCGGCGTAGAGCTTCCGGAGGTGGAGTATTCGGAAGAGGCCAGAAGGCAGGCGGATCTGAAAAGCCGGCTTCTGGAGATACAGAAAAAAGCCGCCCGGTACTATTTTTACGAGCTGCGCCAGCCAAAGGGCCGGGCAGCCTACGAGTACCTGAAGGGCAGGGCCTTAAGCGATGAGACCATCAAACGGTTCGGCCTGGGCTATTCCGGACAGCAGAGCCGGGAGATGTACCAGTACCTGAAGCACGAGGGCTATCCGGACGAGCTTCTGAAGGAATCGGGGCTCTTTGGGATGGATGAGCGAAGCGGCTTCTACGATAAGTTCTGGAACCGGGTCATGTTCCCGATTATGGACGTGAACAGCCGGGTCATCGGCTTCGGGGGCCGCGTCATGGGAGACGCAAAGCCCAAGTACCTGAATTCGCCGGAGACCCGGATCTTTGACAAGAGCCGGAACCTGTACGGGCTGAATTTCGCCAGAAGCGCGAGAAAGCCGAACTTGATTATCTGCGAGGGCTATATGGATGTGATTTCCATGCACCAGGCAGGCTTTAACCAGGCGGTGGCTTCCCTGGGGACGGCGCTGACCGTGCAGCAGTCTCTGCTGATGAAGCGGTACACGAATGAGGTTTTGGTGACCTACGACAGCGACGAGGCGGGAACGAAGGCGGCCCTGCGGGCCATTCCCATTCTCCGGGAGGCGGGGCTTTCCGTCCGGGTCATCAATATGAAGCCTTACAAGGATCCGGATGAATTCATCAAGGCCCTGGGGACGGAGGCCTTCCAGAAACGGATCGACGAGGCCCAGAGCAGCTTCCTCTTTGAGGTGGAGGTGCTGGAACGGGGCTATAACCTGAAGGATCCGGCCGCGAAGACGGCGTTCTTCGACGAGACGGCAAAGAAGCTCCTGGGCTTTTCCGATGAGCTGGAGCGGAACAATTACATAGAAGCGGTGGCGTCGAAATATGGAGTTCCCTATGAGACGCTGCGAAGAAAGGTGAACCAGCTGGGGCTGGCGCTTGGGGGAACCGCCCCGAAGCCAAAGCCCCGGGAGCTTTCAGGGCAGAAAAAGCCGAAGGAGGAAGGCACGGCGGCTTCCCAGAAGCTTCTCTTGACCTGGGCGGTCTCGGATCCCGGATATTTCCGGGCGATCCGCCGCTATATCAGCCCGGAGGACTTTACGGTTCCCCTTTACCGGGAGATAGCCGGGGCGCTCTGGGAGCAGCAGGAAAAAGGACAGCTGAATCCCGCTGGGATCTTAAGCAGGTTCGAGAACGCTGAGGAGCAGCGGGAGGCGGCCGCAGTCTTCAACGCGGTGTTAAAAAAGGTAGAGACCAGAGAAGAGATGGAAAAGGCTCTTCAGGAAAGCGTCTTTAAGGTAAAGCAGGATTCCCTGAACCGCAGGGCCCATGCGCTTGCCCCCTCCGATATGGAAGGGCTGCAGAAGCTCATCGGGGACAGGCGTGCGCTGGAGAAACTGCATATTTCACTGGATTAAGGATAAAATACTAACAAGTTATGGAAGGATGGAACAACATGGACGAGA
>CALWBB010000127.1 GCA_944375885.1 uncultured Merdimonas sp. | reverse complement strand
AGCAGTTTCAGTATGCGGAGAAAATTGTTGCGGAAATAAAAAAATATATTTTTGATATATGTAAGTAATATTGTAAAGGTACAAAAGCATGTTTTCAAACGACGATATTATAAGAATGGCTGGCCGGGTAACCTATGAGAGAGGCCGTCAGCTGTACGATGCGGGTTATGTGCTGGACATGGATGTGCAGACGGAAGGTGATTACGATGTGATAGCGGCGTCGGTGCGCGGCAGCGGCAGAAAGGTTTATGAGACAGATTTGCTGATCTTACGCGAAACCGGGGAGCTGGAGGAATGCTACTGCGAATGCCCGGCCTTTCGCAGCTATGACGGCATCTGCAAGCACTGCGTCGCAGTCTGGCTGCAGTACAGGGCGGAGGAAGGATACGAGGAAGAGGAGGATGGGCAGCTTACTTTGGATTCGATTCCAGGCGTGAGAAGGGGCTTTCAGAAGCATACCTCCCCAGAGCTGGCGGCGCTGTTCCAGAGGCAGGCCCTGAAAAAATCCCTGCCCGTTCTCCAGAATGATACCTATGGGAAGGTAAAGCTGGAGCCGGAATTTACCTTTAACGGATACAGCTTTGTGGTGAGCTTTAAGATCGGCGTTTCCAGAATGTATGTACTGAAGGATGTGCTGGAATTTGAAGAGCTGATGCGAAATGAGTCAGATCACAGCTATGGGAAAAATCTTCAGTTTCATCATACGCTGCAAGCCTTTGCGGAGGAGTGGCGTCTGCTGGCAGAATTTCTGGTCCGCTGGGCTGGCAATTACCGGCAGGCGCATATGCGGGTCAGTTACGGCGGATATTACCTGGATTTCAGCGATAAGGTGAGGGATGTCTACCTGAAGGGAAATGATATCGCAGAATTTCTGCTTTCGGTAAAGGGAAAGACGATTCACGGAAATGTAGTGGGGACAAGGAAGAAGGACTGGCAGGTGACGGAGGAGAAGCTGCCGCGGACGCTGGCCATTACAGGGGAAAAGGATGGGATCGAGCTGAAGACGTCGAAGTTTACCTATGGCGGGGCGACGGGAGTTTACCGGGTATATTTTCATGAAGGGAAGATTTATCTGGAGAGCAAGAAAGATCTGGAACCGATCTTGGACTTTCTGGACAGCATGACGGCTCTTGGGGACAGGGCTGGCTTTATCGAAAAGAAAGACGTGCCGCTGTTCTGCAGGGATTATCTGCCGGTTCTGAAGCAGTATTTCAAGTGCAGGATGTCTGGCTTTGACCCGGCGGATTATCAGATGGAGCTGACCAAGCTTAAGGTCTACCTGGACGCGCCCCAGAGAAATATGCTCACGGCCAGGCCGGTGGCGGTTCTGGGAGAGCAGGAGCTGTCTTTGTATGGGACAGAGCGGATGGCGCTGCGGGATATCCGGCAGGAACAGCTGCTGAAGGAGCTTTTAGGTAAATACTCCAATGCGTTTGATTCAACCCGGGGCAGCATGGTGATTGCCGATGATGACGAGCTGGCCTATGAATTTCTGACAGAAGGGGTTCCGGCTCTGCAGGCTCTGGCAGAGATCTACATTTCCGATGAGCTGAAGCGCATGGAGGTGCGGAGCGCGCCGAAGATATCGGCCGGGGTATCCTTAAACGGCAATCTGCTGGAGCTGAAGCTGACGGCCGGTGAGCTGTCCCGGGACGAACTCATAGAAATCCTGTCCCGCTATAACCGGAAAAAGAAATTTTACCGTCTGCCGGACGGCTCCTTCGTGGATGCCCGGGATTCCGGCCTGGATACGGTGGCAGAACTCAAGGAAGGGCTTCAGCTGACAGACGGACAGCTGCGCCGGGAGGAGATTTCGGTACAGAAATACCGCGCCCTGTATCTGGACGCGCAGCTTAAGGAAAATTTTTCCATGACTGTGTGGAAGGATAAGGCCTTCCGCTCGCTGATCCGCAACATGAAGACCATAGAGGACAATGATTTTGAAATTCCTCCGGAGCTGGAAGGGGTTTTGAGGGAATACCAGAAAAAGGGCTTTTTATGGCTGAAGACCCTGCAGTATAACGGTTTTGGCGGCATCCTCGCGGATGATATGGGGCTTGGAAAGACCCTGCAGGTCATCGCGTTCCTGCTCTCGGATTACCGGGAAAGCGGCGGGCAGAGCCTGGCGCAGCGGGGAGCGCTGATCGTCTCTCCGGCTTCGCTGGTCTACAACTGGAAAAATGAATTTGAGAAATTTGGGCCGGAGCTTCCGATCCGCATGATTACGGGAACGGCGGCAGAACGGGCAGAGCTGATAAAGAATGCCGGGGAAAGGGAGATCCTTCTGACCTCCTACGATTTGCTGAAACGGGATCTGCAGGAATACGAAGCCTGCCGCTTCCGCTGCCAGATCATTGACGAGGCCCAGTACATCAAGAACCACAACACCCAGGCGGCAAAGGCGGTCAAGGAAATACAGGCCGATTTCAAGCTTGCGCTGACCGGGACTCCGGTGGAGAACCGCCTAAGCGAGCTGTGGAGCATCTTTGACTACCTGATGCCGGGCTTTCTCTATTCCTACAACCGTTTCCGGGATGAGCTGGAGACGCCGATCGTACAGAACGCGGACGAGCGCGCCACGAAGCGGCTCCAGAAGATGATTGCGCCCTTTGTGCTGCGCAGGCTGAAAAAGGATGTGCTGACGGATTTGCCGGATAAGCTGGAGGAGACGATGGTGGCGCAGCTTTCGGGAGAGCAGCAGAAGCTCTACGACGCCCATGTGAAGCGGATGATGCTGATGCTGGACAAGCAGTCGGAGGCGGAGTTCAAAACCGCGAAGATTACGATTCTGGCCGAGCTTACGAAACTTAGGCAGCTGTGCTGCGATCCGGGCCTGATTTATGAGGACTACCAGGGAGCGTCCGCAAAGCTGGAGCTCTGCGTCAGCATGATAAGAAATGCGGTAGATGGCGGGCACAAGATTCTGCTCTTTTCCCAGTTTACGACCATGCTGGATCGTCTGGCAGCCCGGTTAAGGAAGGAGGAGATCCCGTATCATATGCTGACTGGATCCACCGAAAAGGAAAAGAGAGCCCAGATGGCGGAGGCCTTCGCGGAGGATGAGGTGCCGGTCTTCCTGATTTCCCTGAAGGCAGGCGGCACCGGCCTGAACCTGACGGCGGCGGATATCGTGATTCATTTTGATCCCTGGTGGAACCTGGCTGTGCAGAACCAGGCCACCGACCGCGCCCACAGAATCGGGCAGAAGCATGTGGTGAACGTCTATAAGCTGGTCATGAAGGACACCATTGAAGAAAATATTCTGAAGCTGCAGGATAAGAAGAAGGAGCTGGCAGACCAGATTCTGAACGGAGAGAGCCTGAATGGAAGCAGCCTGACCAGAGAGGATCTGATGGAGCTTTTAAGAGGAGAATAAGCAGGCGCTGGAGGGCGTCAATGGGAGTGTTCATCTGTTTGTACATATGCAGAATTTCTGCGTCCTGATATACAAAAAGCTGCCGCGCCAGTCTGTTTTCCGCCGAAATTGGATACTGAGGGAGAATTATTTTCTATATGCAGAAAAAAGGGAGATGCCGTAGACCTGAAGACAGGTCACGGACATCTCCCTTTAGGTTTAGGCAGAACCTGGTGAAGGCTCTGCGGCTTCCGGTTCTGGGGCTTCCGGCTTCGCGCGCTGTCCGGAAAGCTCCAGATACACCTCTCCCATGGCCGTATGGAAATAGGGCTGGATCCACAGAAAGCCGATTCCGAAGGAGCCAAGGCCAAGGATGCACAATGGCAGAAAGCTAAGCCAGAGCAGGAAGATCCGGCCCCGCTGTCCGCGGGTCAGCCGGCGGCTTATCCGCAAAGCTTCAGCGGCAGAAAGCTCAGGCTTGTCCAAAAGCACATAGGTGGCCAGGCACCAGGGCAGGGCCAGGAGCACAGCCGGAACCAGGGCGGCCAGGGCCAGCAGCAGGGCCATGCCGGCGTTGAACGCCAGGTCGGAGGGCAGGTCGGTCAGGTCGATGACCAGCGGAATGCGCATATAGTAATAAAGAGCCGGCAAAAACCAGATGAGTGTCACCAGATAGCGGAACGCGTAGGACAGGATATAGGAATCTGCCTGATTCCGGAAGGCGAAAAAGAGGGCGCCGCGCTCACGAAGAGGCTGTTTTTTGTTCAGGAAATACAGAAAACGCACAAGACCCGTCTCCAGCAGCGCGCCAAGCAGCAGAGTGATTCCGTAAAGGATCCAGTACAGCGCCTGATTGAGAGCGCCCGGGGAGGCATACAGCCCGCTGGCAGAAACCAGAAGGGAGAGCGCTGTGGTAAACAGGGTCAGGCTGAGAGCCATATTGACTGCGGGAAAATAATGCCCGCAAAGGGTGGCCCGCGCCCGCCGTTTTATCTCTTTTGGTATGATTTTCATAATGCGCCGCCTCCTGCGGTGAAGGAATTGAGCTGTTGGTTCAAAAAGTTATTGAGGGCGTTCTGCAGGGCTTCCGGGTCGAGCACTGTCTCCAGGCCAAATAGCTGCACAGCCACATACAGGCTTAGTACGCCCAGCAGGATCAGCAAAAGATATACCACCAGGGAGAAGATGGAGGTGCAAAGGCCTGCTATGGCCTGGGGTGGAAAATGGTCGTCTCCCCCTTTGGAGAGGTGGGCCAGCAGGATGCCCATATTGCTGCATATCAGTCCGAGGGGAAGCGCAGAGATCGAACCCAGAAAAAAGAACAGGCTGATAAAGAGCATGAGCAGAACCGACAGGATGCCTAAAAGCTGGGAACCGGCCGCCATGCGGTTGATTTCCGGGCGGATGATATTGGGATTATGGATCTGTTCCGGCATGGGATAACCTCCTGAAAAAGCTTTGATGACAGGCAGACGGCTTTTAGGGGCCAGCCTGCATTCTTCCTTATACTAACACAGGCGGCCGGGAAAGACAAATGCTTCTTGCGGAAGAAGCATTTTTTGCCTATAATGAAATTGCTGTCCTCACTGTCTCTTATCTGCGGCTGCGGTGTGAATAGGACGGCCTGATGAGAAAAATAATTTTGGAAAAGTGGATCCGGAGGAAAAAAGTTTATGGATATTTTAAAGAAGCTGACGGAAGAGCTGGGCATAAAGCTCTGGCAGACGGAAAGCGCGGTAAAGCTGATTGACGAGGGAAATACGATTCCCTTTATTTCCCGTTACCGGAAAGAGGCGACGGGCTCTCTGAATGATGAACAGCTAAGAAGCTTGAACGAACGTCTGGCTTATCTTCGGGGGCTGGAGGATAAAAAAACACAGGTACTGGCAAGCATTGAGGAGCAGGGAAAGCTGACAGAGGAGTTAAAGAATCAGATCCTGGAAGCGCAGACACTGGTGGCTGTAGACGATCTGTACCGCCCCTACCGGCCAAAGCGCAGGACGAGGGCGACCATAGCGAAAGAGAAGGGCCTGGAGGGCCTGGCGGATCTGATCCGGCTTCAGCTGACGAAAAAGCCGCTGGAAGAGGAGGCGAAGGCTTATCTGTCGGAGGAAAAGGGCGTTCTGACCGTGGAAGAGGCCATTGCCGGGGCGGGGGATATCCTGGCAGAGGCGGTTTCCGACGAGGCGGATTACCGCACTTATATCCGGAAGGCTGTCTTTGACGAGGGACAGATCTGCTCAGAGGCGAAGGATGAGAAGGCGGAAAGCGTCTATGAGACCTATTATCATTACGAGGAGCCGGTGAAAAAAGCGGCAGGCCATCGGATCCTGGCTCTGAACCGGGGCGAGGCTGAGAAGGCGCTGACTGTGCGGATCGAGGCTCCAGAGGAGCAGATCCTGCGCTATCTGGAAAAGAAGATCCTGACGCATGACAATCCCTATACGACGCCGGTGCTGAAAAGTGTGATCGCCGACAGCTGGCGCCGCCTGATCGAACCCTCTATCGAGCGGGAAATCCGAAACGAGCTGACGGAAAAGGCGGAAGACGGCGCTATACGCGTCTTTGGAAAGAATCTGGAGCAGCTTCTGATGCAGCCGCCCATCGCGGGGCAGGTGGTTCTGGGCTGGGATCCGGCCTTTCGGACGGGCTGCAAGCTGGCTGTGGTGGACGCCACAGGAAAGGTTCTGGATACGACAGTTATCTACCCGACTGCGCCGCAGAACAAGGTGGCAGAGGCAAAGGCGGTGCTCAAGAAGCTGATCCAGAAGTACGGCATTACCCTGATTTCCCTGGGAAACGGCACGGCCTCCCGGGAATCTGAGCGGGTGATCGTGGAACTCATCAAAGAGCTTTCTGTTCCGGTGAAATATGTGATTGTCAGTGAGGCGGGGGCTTCTGTCTATTCCGCCAGCAAGCTGGCCACAGAGGAATTCCCGAACTTTGACGTGGGACAGCGCAGCGCGGCCTCTATCGCCAGAAGGCTCCAGGATCCGCTGGCAGAACTGGTAAAAATCGATCCGAAGTCCATCGGTGTGGGCCAGTATCAGCATGACATGAACCAGAAAAAGCTAAGTGAAGCCCTCTCTGGCGTGGTAGAGGACTGTGTGAATAAAGTAGGCGTAGATCTCAATACGGCTTCGGCTTCTCTCTTGGAATACGTCTCCGGCGTCAGCAAGACGCTGGCAAAAAATATTGTGGCTTACCGGGAAGAAAACGGCCGCTTCCAGAACCGCCGGCAGCTTCTAAAGGTGGCGAAGCTGGGGCCGAAGGCCTTTGAGCAGTGCGCTGGGTTCTTACGCATCAGCGGCGGGGACAATCCGCTGGATGCCACAAGCGTCCATCCGGAATCCTATGAGGTGGCCGAGAAACTGCTGGCCTCCATGGGGCTTGCCAGCGCGGAGCTTGCAAGCGGCGGAATCCGGGGGCTTTCCGGGAAGATCCGGGACTACAAGAAGCTGGCAGGGCAGCTGGGCGTGGGCGAGCCGACGCTTAGAGACATCGTAAAGGAACTGGAGAAGCCAGGCAGAGATCCCCGTGACGAGATGCCCCGCCCGATCCTGCGCACGGACGTGCTGGAAATGAAGGATCTGACGCCTGGCATGGTGCTCAAAGGCACGGTCCGCAATGTGATAGATTTCGGCGCCTTTGTGGACATCGGGGTTCATCAGGACGGCCTGGTTCATATCTCACAGATGACGGATCGGTATATCAAACACCCGCTGGAGGCCGTGAGCGTAGGCGATGTGGTGGATGTGAAGGTATTAAGCGTGGATCTGCAGAAGAAGCGGATTGCCCTGACTATGAAGGGAGTATGACTTGCAATCCATCTGGCGGTATACTATAATGAGTACGAATTTTGTTTCGCCAGACAGGGCGGATATAGAAGAAAGAGGCGGGGAAGATGACATATGAAGAGGCGAGGGCGTTTATAGACGACACAGCCAGGTACGG
>CALWBB010000126.1 GCA_944375885.1 uncultured Merdimonas sp. | reverse complement strand
AAAAAAAGTGGGTGATTTTTTTGAAATGGGGGTCAGAAAGCCTTATAAAATCAGGGCTTAAGATTCCGAGAAGTTATTTTTAAGAAAAGGAGGAAAACGCTATGATCAGAAAGAATATGCCCGATATGCTCTGGATTGCCGCCATGGAGGAGGCGGAGATCTATGAGGTTCTGAACACTAGTCCGGAAGGGCTTTCCGGGGCGCAGACGGAAGAGCTGCGGGAGCAGTATGGAGAGAACCGCATTACGCGCGGGAAAAAGCTTTCTCTTGCCGGGAGGCTTGGAAGCGCCTTTGTGAATCCCTTTTCCTTGATTCTCTGTGCGCTTGCCCTGGTGTCGCTTTTTACAGAGGTGATCTGGGCGAAGCCCGGGGAGAAAAATCCGGCGTCTGTGGTGATTATCGCGGGGATGGTGCTGGTATCCGGCGTCCTGCGGCTGGTGCAGGAGACCCGCAGCGGGAACGCTGCCGCCAGGCTTTCCGGGATGCTGCGGACGACGGCCTGTGTGGAGCGGCTGGAGAGCGGGAGGCAGGAGCTTCCCTTAGAAGAACTCGTGGTGGGGGACGTGGTTCACCTGGCGGCGGGCGATATGATCCCGGCGGATTTGCGGATCCTGGAGGCGAAGGATCTCTTCGTCAGCCAGTCGGCCCTGACCGGAGAGAGCGAGCCTGTGGAGAAGACTGGGCTTCCGGATGGCCGGGAAGTCCCGGCGCTTCAGAAGCGCTGCCTGGCCTTTACGGGAAGCAGTGTGGTCAGCGGGAGCGCCAGAGGCGTCGTGGCCGCAGTGGGAGACGGCACGGTCCTGGGAGGCATGGCGGGGAGGCTTGCGGAAAAAAAGACAGAGACCTCCTTTGAAAAGGGGATGAATTCCGTGTCCTGGCTGCTGGTGCGGCTGATGCTGTTCATGGTGCCGGTGGTTCTGCTGCTGAACGGCTTTGTGAAGGGAAACTGGCTGCACGCGGTA
Source organism: uncultured Merdimonas sp. (assembly GCA_944375885.1). GTDB lineage: Bacteria > Bacillota > Clostridia > Lachnospirales > Lachnospiraceae > Laedolimicola. Next base: position 6,458 of record CALWBB010000126.1, on the reverse strand, counting down.
CTCTTTGCCATTTCCATCGCCATCGGCCTGACGCCGGAGATGCTTCCGGTGATCGTGACTGCCTGCCTGGCCAGGGGCGCCGTATCCATGAGCCGCCATCAGGTCATTGTGAAGGAGCTGAACGCGATCCAGAACCTGGGCGCCATGGACGTTCTGTGTACAGATAAGACCGGGACCCTGACTCAGGATAAGATTGTACTGGAACGTCATCTGAATGTAGACGGAAAGGAGGACGACCGGATCCTGCGCCACGCGTTTCTGAACAGCTGGCACCAGACAGGTCTTCGGAACCTGCTGGACCGGGCGGTCATCGAGAGGACCCAGGCGCTGATGGCCGGAAATCCGGAGCTGGAAAATCTGGAAAAGGCTTACACGAAGGTGGATGAGATTCCCTTTGATTTTGAGCGCCGGCGCATGAGCGTCGTGGTGGAGGACCGAAGTGGCAAACGGCAGATGATTACCAAAGGAGCCGCGGAGGAAATGCTCCAGGTCTGCGCGTATACGGAGCGGCAGGGCCGGGTAGTGCCGCTGACAGAAAAAATGCGTGAGCAGGTGCTGAAAAGTGTGAGCATGCTCAACAAAAAGGGCCTGCGGGTGCTGGGACTGGCCCAGCGGACGAATCCGTCCCCGGCAGGAGTGTTTTCCGTGGAGGATGAGAGGGAGATGGTTCTGATCGGCTATCTGGCCTTTCTCGATCTGCCGAAGCCCACGACGGCCGGGGCGGTGGAGGCCCTTCAGAGCCATGGAGTGGATGTGAAGGTGCTGACCGGGGACAATGAAAAGGTCGCCCGCTGCATCTGCGATATGGTGGGGATTCCCTCCGAACGGATGCTGCTGGGAGAGGAGCTGGAGAAAATGACGGATCAGGAGCTTCGGATCCGGGCAGAGGAGGCGTCGATTTTCGCGAAGCTTTCTCCGGAGCAGAAGGCCCGGGTCGTGGAGGCCCTGCGTGAAAACGGACACAGCGTGGGCTATCTGGGGGACGGCATCAATGACAGCGCGGCCATGAAGGCCTCTGATGTGGGAATTTCCGTGGACAACGCTGTGGATATCGCGAAGGAATGCGCCCAGGTGATCCTTCTGAAAAAGGATTTGCTGGTGCTGGAGGAGGGCGTTCTGGAGGGCCGGAGGGTCTATGCCAATATGATGAAATACATCCGGCTTACGGCAGCCTCCAATTTCGGAAATATGTTTTCCGTGCTGGCAGCCTCGGTATTTCTGCCCTTCCTGCCCATGGAAGCCCTGCAGATCCTTTTGCTGAACATGGTTTACGATCTGGCCTGCACGGCCCTTCCCTGGGATCAGGTGGACGGGGAGGAGCTGCGCCGTCCCGCCGTCTGGGACGCGGGATCTGTGGAGAAATTCATGTTCCGCATGGGGCCGGTCAGTTCGGTTTTCGACATTCTGACCTATCTGCTTTTGTATTTTGTGGTCTGCCCCGCCGCCTGCGGCGGCGGTTACCGGGTCCTTGACCCGGCGGGCCGGGCCGCCTTCGCGGCCCTGTTCCAGACCGGCTGGTTCGTGGAATCCATGTGGACCCAGACCCTGGTCATCCATGTAGTCCGTACTGGGAAAATCCCCTTCCTGCAGAGCCGGGCCTCCGCGCCAGTGCTTGCGTCCACTCTTCTGTCCGTGGGCGTCCTGACGGCGCTGCCCTTCCTGCCCTTTGGCAGAAGCTTTGGCCTGGCGGCGCTGCCCGCCGGATATTTCGGCTGGCTGGCGCTGGTGACGGCCGGTTATATGGCGGCGGCAGCGCTGGTGTACCGGCGGCTGAACTGCCAGGCAGGCGGTGACAGTATCGCCGCGTCCCGGTAACGTGGGCAAATGGCCGTTCATGCAAGCACGACGGCCGCTTGCCGGGCTTATCGCGCAAAATGAAAGGCAGCTGGATGTGAACGCCAGCTGCCTTTTTCAAAAAGTGAACGATTGAATTTTAAAACAGGTCACTATGAGAACCTGTTCGGGTGAGATATAAAATCAGTTCGTGTCCGTCTATTTCATAGATCAGAAGCCAATCTGGGGTAATATGACACTCACGGCATCCGGCATAGTTCCCGGAAAGCGGATGATCTCGGTTCTTTTCTGGTAATGGTTCCCCGGCTGCAAGCTTTTTAATCACATCAGCCAATAGAGAAATATCAAATCCTCGTTTTTTTACCCGTTTCAGATCCTTCTGAAATTTTGTGGTAGGCCTTATATTATACATCAGCAAGCAGTTCCTCCATCATCTGATCGACATCGGTATAGGTCTTGCCAAGGCTCGGATCGGCCTTCATTTTTTTTACTTCCTGGATTGCTTCGATTGTTTCAGCATTTGGTACATCACCACTGATTTCAAAGGGGATTCTGTTTTCGCGGACAGCTTTCTTCGCAAAAACATTGAAAGCAGTTGTCATGGACATGCCTATATCAGCACAGAAAGCTTCAAACTGCCGCTTTAAATCCGCATCCATGCGAATATTGATATTTGTACTTGCCATAGAAACAGCTCCTTTCGTCTGTTATGCTTTCTTTCTGTATTAATTGTATGCGTTTCTATTGACGTTGTCAATAGAATATATGACTTGGTTGGAATATTTCGGCTGCAATTTTTATCCTTCCGGCGCTGCCGCATTTTGCCCTGCTTCCGGCTGGGCGGACTCTTCCGGGACGGCTTCTGTCCCGGGGAGATAGTAGCAGATGACCGGAGTGCCCTTTTCCACATAGCCGTACAGCTCTGCGGCCACAGAGACGGGCAGGTTGATGCAGCCGTGGGAGCCGTTGGTCTTGTAGATGTCCCCGCCGAAGGCGGCCCGCCAGCTGGCGTCGTGCATGCCGATATTTCCGTTAAAGGGCATCCAGTAGGAGACCGGGGTCTCATAAGTCTCTCCTGTCAGGGTGGCGTCCCGCTGTTTGTAGGTAATGCCGTACACTCCGGCCGGCGTATCGTAGCCCCGGGCCGAATTGCCGGACACGAAATCAGATTCCAGGATCAGCTCGCCGTCCTGGTAGTAAAAAAGGTGCTGGGCAGTCAGGTTAATTTCCACATAGGTGGTTCCGTAATCGGGCTTTTCGTAAGAAGCCGCCGTCTGGTAATAGACCGGGGTGCGCTCCCCGCTCTCCCCGTTTTCAATCATCTCCGCCAGCTCCGCAGCCTCCTGCGTGTAGTTCATCCACCAGCCGTAATCGCCCGAATCGATCGTGATTTCTTTTCCGTAGCTGGTCTGAAATGTCCTGGAGCGGAAGATGGTATCATACTTTTTGCGGAGGGTGGCGACATATTCCGCCACCTTCTCCTGGTCAAGCCCGGCCTCGAAGCCATCGAATCTAACCCAGCCGGCGATGGTGGAGCCATCCAGGATCTCCGTGTTTTTCCCAAAGGTATATGTAATCGTCACACCTGTGTATTTCTGCGCCTTGTTAAGAGCGTTCAGAAGGCGCTCGTCGTCCGCGGTGACCTGAGGGCTTCGGTAGCAGCCCGCCTCGTCTAAGTCCAGTTCTTCTGTCAGGCTGTCCACCGCCGCGCGGACGGCCTCAAGCGTCCGCTCATAGTCCAGCTCATTTCCCTCTGTCTCCGGCACGATCTGAAAGCCGTTTTCCGGCGTGTATTCAGAAATATGGGCGTCCACAGGAGAGACGGCGAAGTCCTCCTGAAAGCCCTGAAGCTTAAGGAGCTCTCCCTCCAGCGCAGCCTCGTCGCAGGTCACCAGTTCCTCCGTCTCATGGGCGTTCCCTGCGGCGAGAAACCAGAGCCATTTGTTCTGCTGTTTTAAGATTTCTTCCAGCGGCTCCAGCGAGCTGTATTCCAGTGAAATATCCTTTCCCGCAATTGTCTCCTCCAGGGAAGTTCCGTCTGCCTGGCGCTCCGTAATCCGCAGGGAATAATTCCGCACCTGGTCTGCCAGCTCCTGCACAGTCATGCCGGATACGCTGACCTGGTCAATGACAGTCCCTCTCAGAAAATGGCTATGATAATAAAATACGCCGCCCGCATAAATGACTGCGAGCGCCAGGAGCAGAACTACTGCCAGAATCTGCAGCAGGCTCCCTTTCCTGTTTTTTGCTGTTTTTGGCATAATCCTTCGCTGTCCTTTCTATAATCATTGCTCTTATAATTCGTATTTTCTTTTCCCTTTTCAACGCAGGGTACGACATTATTATACAAATGAGGACTTTAGGGTACAATAAATTTTTTCTTAAATTTTTGAGCTTAAATCTCTTTGCCTGCCGGAAAGCGCTGGATTCCCCTGGACTTCTGTGATAAAATGGTGGCAGGAGGGAAAATCAAATACATGGAAACGACTCTTGCAAAAAGCATCAGAGTTACGAATGAGAAAGCGGCGTATGATGCGGCCTGCAAAAGATTGCTCTCCGAAAAAATGATACTGGCATGGATTATGAAAGAATGCGTACAGGAGTACGCGGGAATGGATGTGCGGGAGATTGTAAAATATATTGAAGGCGCTCCCCAGACAGCGGAAATTCCCGTTGCTCCGGATGAAGCAGCTATACAGCGTGTCAGTGGAAGAAGTACAGAAGATATAAGCCTGAATGAGGGAACCGTAACCTGCTTTTAAGATTCCAGTGGATGCAGCATTGGAAAGCGAGGTGGAACGTATGTGCAACTTAAGCGACGGAGTGGAAGAAATGGGAATCAAGAAAGGAATTCAAAAAGGAATTGAGCAGAATACAATCGCGTCAATTAAAAGCCTGATAGAAACTCTGAAGCTGACGGCGGAGGAAGCGATGAATGCTTTGAAGGTTCCGGACAGCGACCGGGAAAAATATTTTTCTATGTTGAAGCAGCAGTAATGGAACGCCGCTTTTCCACCGAAAAAAAGGGTGAGAAAGTGGCGTTCGTTTTATAAAGATAACATTTTAGCAAAACTCGTGTCTATCCTTTTTTCACAATACCAATAAAATATTTTATGTGGATGGCATGAGATTTTTTCGTGAGTACTATGGTTGACAGAAAGTCTTTTGCTGCGCTAAGATGGAAGGCAGAAAAGAAAGGATGTGCCAAAGCCATGCCAGGAGCGCTGAGGGCCTGCCACACAGGGAACGCAGGCGTACTTATTTATATGGAAGAAACGGATGAAGCCGCTTTAGGCGTGGATGTCTTCTGCCGGGACCGTAAGGGTCTCTATATGGACACGCCAAAGGAAGAAAGAAAACGCCTGCTCGCCCTGATCGGGAATCAGGAGCTTAAGACCCTGCTCTTCACCCATGAGCACGGCGATCATTTCTGCCTGGAAGATGTGCTGGAGGCGCTGAAAGAAAATCCCAGGCTTCATATTATATCGACGCAGGCTGTGATCCGGAGGATACGGGAGAAGAGCGGGGCCGGAATCCTGACGGAGATCCGGCGGGAGGAGACAGGAATGGTAAAAATCGGGCTTGGAAGCGGAAACCGGAAGCACGCAGCGGCGTTGACGCTTTTTAACGCCCCGCACATGGGGGAGCAGTTCGCGGAGGTGCAGAACCTGGTCTGCCTTCTGGAGGCGGGCGGAAAGAAGATCTTGCTTCCTGGGGACGCCAGGCCGGACGCGGAGCTTTTTGAAAGGACCGCCTCCTGGTCGCCCGTGATCGACTGGCTCATCGGCCCCTTCCCCCTTCTGGGCCTTCCGTCTTCCCGGAAAAAGATGGCGGCGGCTCTGACGGTCCGCCGCGCCCTGGCGGTTCATCTGCCAAGGCCGGAGAAAGACATCCATGGCTGGAGGGCCAGCGCGGTGAAGGTCTGCGAGCGGGCGCAGGACGGCCTTCCGATGCCGCTGTTTGGAGACGCGCCGGGAGTCACGTACAGGCTGTAATAGCAAGGCCTGTGCGGGAGGCCCGGCCAGATTTTTGCAAAAACCCTTGACAGCGCCGCGCGGCCGTGCTATGATGACAGGGCGAATGGAAGTAGGCTTTTTTTTTATGCCTAAAAAACGGCATTCCGGCCCGGAAAGGCCCGGAACTGCCAGCAAAAGTAAAAAATAAGCGGAGGTGGAAGTTGTGCGCGTAAGAATTACATTGGCATGTACCGAGTGCAAACAGCGGAATTACAACATGACAAAAGAGAAAAAGAACCATCCGGAACGGATGGAGACCAGCAAGTATTGCAGATTCTGCAGAAAGCACACACTGCACAAGGAAACGAAGTAAGATGCAGGAAAGGATAGTGGGACGATGAGCGAAGCAGCAGAAAAGGCCCCGAAGAAAACCGAGAAGTCTCAGAAGAAGAGCTGGTTCAAGGGTCTGAAGGCCGAGTTTAAGAAAATCATGTGGCCCGACCGGAAGACTGTCGGAAAGCAGACGGTTGCAGTAGTGCTTACATCCATAGCTCTGGGGATTATCATTAAGATTCTGGACATTATCCTGTCCTACGGAATCGATGTGCTGATCAGTTTATAGGAGTGAGAGTATGGCAGAGGCAAGCTGGTATGTAGTGCATACCTATTCCGGATACGAGAACAAGGTAAAGGCCAACATCGAAAAGA
>CALWBB010000125.1 GCA_944375885.1 uncultured Merdimonas sp. | reverse complement strand
AAGAAAAAGCTTTGCTTTTTTACCAGTGTCACAGTATAATAAGGATAGTGTGTATAACAGTTCAGCCATACGGAGGCAGCCCGCTTCCGTCTGGCTGTTTCTGTCCTGTTATCATAGAGGAACGAGGTAAAGAGAGATGGAAAAGAAAAAAGTAGTACTTGCCCTGGGACATAAGGCGCTGGGAACCACCCTGCCGGAACAGATGACAGCCGTAAAGGGCGCGGCGAAGGCCGTGGCGGATCTGGTGGAGGAGGGCTGCCAGCTGGCAATCTGCCACAGCAACGCCCCGCAGGTAGGCATGATTCATACAGCGTTGAATGAATTTGGAAAGGTGCATCAGGATTATACCTTTGCGCCCATGTCGGTCTGCTCCGCCATGAGCCAGGGCTATATCGGATACGATCTGCAGAATGCCATCCGGGAGGAGCTTCTCTCCAGGGGGATCTTAAAGCCGGTGAGCACGATTATCACGCAGGTAGTGGTAGATCCCTATGACGACGCGTTCGCGGAGCCGATCAAGGTGATCGGCCGCTATATGACTGCGGAGGAAGCGGCCGCAGAGGAGGAAAAGGGCAACTTCGTGGTGGAAGAGAAGGAAAAGGGCTTCCGCCGGATCGTGGCGGCTCCCAAGCCCAAGGACATCGTAGAGATAGACGCCATCCGGGCGCTTCTGGACGCGGATCAGATCGTGATCGCCTGCGGCGGAGGCGGGATCCCGGTGCTGCGCCAAAGGAACCGCCTGAAGGGCGCCAGCGCTATCGTGGAAAAGGATTACGCCAGCGGGAAGCTCGCGGAGCTTCTGGACGCGGACATGCTGATGATTCTCACGGGTCGGGAAAAGATGGCGATCAACTACGGGACGGTTCGGGAAAAGCAGCTGGATGTGGTAAGCCCGGAAGAGGTGGAGGAGTACGCTGCGGCGGGCCAGTTCCCGAGAGCTTCCATTCTGCCGAAGATGGCGGCGGGCGCTTCCTTTGTGTCCGGCCGCGAGGGCCGCGTGGCAGTGATCGCGGAACTTACGAAGGCCCGGGAAGCGCTTTATGAGAAGGCGGGAACGGTTATCCGAAGATAGGTATCAGAAGATAAAGGATGAATTATGGAAGAAAAGATACAGAAAAGCCTGATTTTTCTATTTTCAGGAGCTTTTGCCGTCGTCTGGGCAGGGGTCTGGCTTATCGCGGCTGTCCACATGAACCAAAGTAAAAAAATCTGCCTTTTTTCCGCGCTTCTCTTTGCGCTGTTTCTGTTTGCGGCGTTTCTCTCCGGGAAGCTTTCCCGGAGGCTTCAAAACCCCAGGCGCTTCTGGAGGGCGGCTTCCTGCGCCGTCCTGGCGTTGATGGGAGCAGGGCTTCTTTACATGGGCATGGAGCTTAAGGTATACCCGGGCTGGGATTTTGGCTCTGTATATCAGGGAGCTGTGGAGATTGTGGAAGACGGGGCCTTTTCGGACAACAGCAACTGGTATTTCACCACATATCCCAACAATGTGGCGGTCTGCATGCTCCTTGCAGGCTTCTTTAAGCTGTTTGGCGGTCTGTGCTCCTATATTACGCTGGGAATTCTTCTGAATGTATTCCTGATTCTTTTGGGGATCGTGTTTATGTGGCTTCTGGCGGAAAAAATGTACGGGAGCAGGGCGGCGTTTCTTTTGGCGCTCGCCTGCGCGCTGTTCCTGCCCTTCTATATGCACGCGCCGATTTTCTATACGGATACCTTTGCGCTGCCCTTTGTGACAGGGGCCTTTCTCTCTTACCTGTACCGGAAAAAGGATGCGCGGCGTCTGATCCTCACGGCGGCTGTGCTTGCGGCGGGCTACAAAGTAAAGGGGAGCCTTGGGGTCATCCTGGCAGCGCTTCTGATCCACCTGTGGCTTCAGAAGGAGAGCCTGGGGGAACGGGTGAAAAAAAGCCTGTGCCTTGTGGTTCCGTTTATCATCCTGGCGGCACTTTTTACGGCCCTGCCGGCCAGAATGCCCTTCTTTGACGCCTCGGACAGGGAGAAAAATGAATTTCCCATGGAACACTGGGTGGCCATGGGCCTGGTGGACAGCGGCGGCTATAACGCGGATGTCTACTGGATGACGGCCTCCACCGAAGGGAAGGAAGCCAAAAAAGAGGTGGACAGAGAGTTTATCCGGGAGACCCTGGAAGAATATGGCGTATCCGGAATGCTGGATCACCTAAAAAGCAAGATTGAGTTCACCTGGGGAGACGGCGTATATTTCGCGCCGGAGAAGCTGAAACGGGATCCGGTGAAGGAAAGCTGGCTCCATTCCTGGGTGCTGTACGATGGGGCGGACTATCAGAAGACGTATCAGTACTGCAGCGCGGCGCAGCTGCTGATCCTGGGTGGAATTCTGCTTTCCGTATTATGCAATTTTCTCAGAAAAGGGGAGATAAGGGAGATTCAGGCTATGCAGCTGGCAGTGTTTGGACTGTTCCTGTTCCTGCTGATCTGGGAGACACGTTCCAGGTATCTGGTGAACTTCGTGCCGGTATTCCTGCTTCTGGGAGCGGATGGGCTGCGGGAAGTGTTAAAAATGTTGCCCTTCCGGCATTTTAATGATATACTACTGCTGAAAGAGGCATCCAAGTGATGCGGCGCATGAACGAAACAGGAGGAAATTTTTAATATGAGAACCTATCTCGTCACCGGTGGAGCGGGCTTCATCGGTTCCAACTATATTCATTATATGTTCCGTAAATACGGGGATTCCATCCGTATTATCAATGTAGACGCCCTGACCTACGCAGGCAACCTGGAGAACTTAAAGGACGTGGAGAACCAGGAAAACTACACCTTTATCAGGGCGGATATCCGCGACCGGGAAGCTATTGAGAAGATCTTTGAGGAAAACGATATCGACCGGGTGGTGCATTTCGCGGCGGAGAGCCATGTGGACCGCAGCATCCGCAACCCGGAGATCTTCGTGGAGACGAACGTGCTGGGCACCCTGGTGATGCTGAACGCGGCGAAGAAGGCCTGGGAGCTGCCGGACGGAACCTACAAGGAGGACAAGAAGTTCCTTTACGTGTCCACCGATGAGGTGTACGGTTCTCTGGAAGAGGGAGATACCTATTTCTATGAGACGACGCCTTTTGCGCCCCACAGCCCCTATTCCGCCAGCAAGGCTTCCGGAGACATGCTGACGAAGGCGTACTGGGATACCTACCGGTTCCCCATCAATATCACCAGCTGCAGCAATAACTACGGCCCCTATCAGTTCCCGGAGAAGCTGATCCCGCTGATCATCAACAACGCGCTGCAGGGCAAGAAGCTGCCTGTCTACGGCGACGGAAAGAACGTCCGCGACTGGCTCTATGTGGACGACCACGCGAAGGCCATCGACATGGTGCAGGAAAAGGGACGCCTGGGCGAGCGCTACAATATCGGCGGCCACAACGAGAAGCAGAATATCGAGATTATCCATATCATCCTTGATACCCTGCAGGAGATGCTGCCGGACGAGGATCCGAGAAAGAAGCTGGTGAGCAAAGATCTGATCACCTATGTGACAGATCGCAAGGGCCATGACCGCCGCTACGCCATCGCTCCGGATAAGATTAAGGAAGAGATTGGCTGGTACCCGGAGACCATGTTCAAGGATGGCATCCGCCTGACGATCCAGTGGTATTTCGAGCATGAGGACTGGATGAAGAACGTGACCAGCGGCGATTACCAGAAGTATTACCAGGAAATGTATCAGGATAAATAAGAGGGGGAGGTTGGCGCAATGAAGGGAATAATTCTGGCAGGAGGAGCCGGCACCCGGCTTTATCCGCTGACCAAGGCGATTTCAAAGCAGATTATGCCGGTATATGACAAGCCCATGATCTATTATCCGCTGTCTACGCTGATGCTGGCAGGCATCCGGGAGGTGCTGATTATCTCCACGCCCCGGGATCTGCCTGTGTTTCAGGAGCTGTTCGGCGACGGCTCCCAGCTTGGCATGCAGATGAGCTACGCGGTGCAGGAATATCCGAGAGGGCTGGCGGACGCCTTCCTGATCGGCGAGGAATTTATCGGAGACGACCGGGTGGCGCTGGTTCTGGGCGACAATATTTTCTATGGCCAGAGTTTTTCCCAGGTGCTGAAACGGGCAGCGGAGCGGGAGCAGGGAGCGACCATCTTTGGCTATTATGTGAAGGATCCCAGGGAGTACGGCGTGGTAGAGTTCGACGCGGACGGGAAAGCGCTCTCTATCGAGGAAAAGCCGGAGCATCCGAAGTCCAATTACGCCGTTCCGGGCCTGTATTTCTATGACAACGACGTGATCGAGATCGCGAAGGGTGTGAAGCCCTCCGCCAGAGGCGAGATCGAGATCACCAGTATCAATAACGAATACCTCCGCAGAGGAACGCTTCAGGTGGAGACCCTGGGACGGGGCTTCGCGTGGCTGGATACGGGAAATCATGACGCCCTCCTCGACGCGGCGGATTTCGTGGCGGCCTTCCAGAAGCGCCAGGGCATGTATATCTCCTGCATCGAGGAGATCGCCTACCGCAGAGGATTTATCGGCAGGGAGCAGCTGCTGGAGCTGGCCCAGCCGCTTCTGAAGACGGCCTACGGACAGTACCTGGTGGACGTGGCCAATGGATTATAAGCCTTAGAGGGAGAAACGCAAGAAAATGGGAAAGATAACAGTAGAGACCTGTCCCATCGCGGGACTGAAGGTCATCACGCCCGCCGTCTTCGGCGACGAGCGCGGCTATTTTATGGAGACCTACAACTATAACGATTTTAAGGAGGCAGGGATCGGCCTGACCTTTGTGCAGGACAACCAGTCCTCCTCCAAAAAGGGCGTGCTGCGGGGCCTGCACTTCCAGATCAACCATCCCCAGGACAAGATTGTCCGGGTGGTCAGCGGCGAGGTTTTCGACGTGGCGGTGGATCTGCGGGAGGGCTCTGCGACTTATGGACAGTGGTACGGCGTGCGGCTTTCCGCTGAAAATAAGAAGCAGTTTTTCATCCCGAAGAATTTTGCCCACGGCTTCCTGGTGCTCTCGGATTACGCGGAGTTCGCCTATAAGTGCACGGACTTCTATCATCCGAACGACGAGGGAGGCATCATCTGGAACGATCCGGATATCGGCGTAGAGTGGCCGATTCCCGAGGGCATGGAGCTTGTCATGTCCGAGAAGGACCAGAAGTGGGGCGGCTTAAGGGAGTTGAAGAGATAAGATGGCAGAAAAGATACAGCTGACCGCGGAGGTCTTCATCGACACGGGAAAGGATTTCCGCCCGGAGGATTCTCTGACGGTTCCCTATACCTGTTCCTTGGGCGAGATGGTGACGCTGGATTTCGATTTAAGCGTCTTCGAGCACAGCTGCGGCTTTCGCTTTGACCCGCTTTTGGAGGACAGCAGCATGGTGCGTCTTACGGAGATCGCCCTGACCTACGAGGACGGAGAGACGAAAGAGATTGAGTTTTCCCGGATCAAGACCAACAGCGATGTGGATTTTGAGCCGATTTTTGTGTACCTTCATAAGGATCCGAAATTTTTCGTGGACGAGGCCTTGTCCCTGAAGCTGAAAAGCGCCAGGGTTCGTTTCCAGGTGCTGGAGCTGGGTCTGGCGGAAAAGGAGTATTGGCAGGAGATCAAGAAGCACAGCGTCTCCGAAAAGGAAAAGGAGCAGCTTCTTGGCAAGCTGGACGCGGCCATGAAGGAAAACCACGCCCTGGAAAAGGAGAACCGGAGGCTGCGGATCGAGGAGGAGGATATCTATTCCTCCGGAATCTGGAAGCTGCAGCACGACGCGAAGGGCCCTCTGAAGGTGATCTTCGGAAAAGGCAATATCCTGACCTTCCTGGCGTCGGTCTATATCGCCCTCTGCACGGAGCTTTTCATTTTTAACAACGCTTACTACTCCACGCCGCGGCCAAACAGTGAGGCGCTCGTATTCAGCCCCTTACGCTTCGGCCTTGTATGGCTTGGAGCTTTTGTGCTGATCGCCGTGCTGAACAGCCTGATACAGAAAGGATACCGCCGTGAGCTTGCTTAGCGTCTTTGTCAAATACCGGGCCCTCATCGACCAGCTGGTGATGAGGGACATCAAAACAAAATACCGACGGTCTATTCTGGGACTTCTCTGGACGGTGCTGAATCCTCTGCTGATGATGACAGTGCTGTCTATTGTCTTTTCCTACTTTTTTCAGAGATATGGGGAAGTGGAGAATTTCCCGGTGTACCTGCTCTGCGGCCAGGTGATCTTTAACTTCTTCAACGAATCTACCAGCATTGCCATGGGCTCCATCGTTCACAGCGGCGAGCTGATCAAGAAGGTCTATGTGCCCAAATACCTGTTTCCGATCTCCAAGGTCATGTCCAGCGGCGTGAATCTGCTGGCTTCCATGATCGCTTTGGTGATCGTGATGGTGGTGACCCGCTCCCGGGTGACGCCGACGATTCTGCTGGCGCTGCTGCCGCTTCTGTATGTGCTGCTGTTTTCCACGGGCGTGAGCCTCTTTTTGTCAGCGGCGGCTGTGAGCTTCCGGGATCTGATGCACCTGTACAGCGTGCTGACCACGGCCTGGATGTACCTGACCCCGGTGATTTATCCCATGTCGATTCTCAAGGATGCTCCGTCCTGGGTGCGGTTCATTGTAGACGCCAATCCGCTGACAGCCTTTATCAAGATCTTCCGCGCCGTGGTGCTGGACGGGGTGACGCCCCCGGCCATCCTGCATGTGCAGAGCCTTGTCTGGTGCGCCATCGCGCTGATCGTGGGTTCCCTGGTATTTAAGAAATCCCAGGACAGCTTCATTCTGAAAATATAGGAGAGAACCATGAAGATAGAGAATGCCATAGAAGTAAATAATGTGTCCATGTGCTTCAATCTCTCCAAGCAGAAGGTGGACAATATCAAGGAATACGTGATCCGGGCGCTGAAGCGCCAGCTCTTTTACGAGGAGTTCTGGGCGCTTCAGGATATCAGCTTCGAGGTGCGAAAAGGCGATTCCGTGGGACTGGTGGGCATGAACGGTTCCGGAAAGAGCACCATGCTGAAAATCATCGCGGGGGTCTTAAAGCCCACGAAGGGAAACGTGGAGACTACGGGGACCATCGCTCCCATGATTGAGCTGGGAGCCGGCTTCGACCACGACCTGACAGCCCGGGAGAATATTTTCCTGAACGGGGCTCTGATCGGCTATCCCCAGGAGATGCTGGAGGAGCGTTTCGACGATATCATTTCCTTCGCCGGGCTGGAGCGGTTCGTAGATGTGCCTATCAAGAACTTTTCCTCCGGTATGCTGGCGAGGCTTGGCTTTTCCATCGCCACCATCGTGGACGCGGATATCCTGATCATCGACGAGATTCTGTCGGTGGGAGACTACCAGTTCCAGAATAAATGCAAGAAACGCATCCGCGAGATGATGGATCGGAATACGACGGTGCTTTTCGTGTCCCACAGCATCGAGCAGGTGAAGGAAATCTGCAACCGTGCTATCTGGAT
>CALWBB010000124.1 GCA_944375885.1 uncultured Merdimonas sp. | reverse complement strand
CGGATATAGAAGAAAGAGGCGGGGAAGATGACATATGAAGAGGCGAGGGCGTTTATAGACGACACAGCCAGGTACGGAGCCGTGCTGGGGCTGGCCTCTGTGACAGAGCTGGCCAGACGCCTGGGAAATCCACAGGATGATCTGAAATTCGTGCACATTGCCGGGACGAACGGAAAGGGCTCCACGCTGGCCTATATCTCCACAATTCTGAAGGAAGCGGGATACCGGGTGGGCCGGTACATTTCTCCGACGATTTTTGATTACCGGGAGCGGATCCAGGTGGATGAGGAATATATCACCAGGGAAGGGTTTGCCCGTCTGGCAGGCCAGGTCAAGGATGCCTGTGAGCGGATGGCGGAGGATGGCTTCTCGCATCCTACGACCTTCGAGGTGGAGACGGCCATTGCGCTTCTGTGGTTCCGGGAGCAAAGCTGCGATATCGTGGTGCTGGAGTGCGGCATGGGCGGCCTGACAGACGCCACGAATGTGGTAAAGACGACGCTGGTATCCGTATTCGCGGAGATCGGCATGGATCATATGGGGTTTCTGGGCGATACGCTTTCGGAGATCGCCCGGGTAAAGGGCGGCATCATCAAGCCGGGGGCTATGGCGGTGAGCACGGCCCAGAGGCCGGAGGTCCGGAAGGTTCTGGAGGAAATCTGCCGGGAGAAAAAGTCGGGGTTCCGGGAAGTACGAAAAGAAGAGATCCGGGATGTCCGGTATGAGTTTGAAAACCAGAGCTTTTCCTATAAAGACATGCAGGATCTGAAACCAGGGCTTTTCGGAAGCTGGCAGATTGAGAACGCCGCTCTGGCGGTGGAGGCAGTTTTGGCCCTTAGGGACTGCGGTTTTCCGGTGGAGGAGGAGCAGATCCGAAAAGGGCTTTTGAAGGCCGTGTGGCCGGGACGTTTTACGGTGGTGGACCGGCATCCGCTGTTTATCGTGGATGGAGCCCACAACCGGGACGCGGCGGACAGGCTTTTTGAGACGCTGAAGCTGTATTTCCCCGATAAGCGGAAGATTTTTATCGCCGGCGTGCTGGCGGATAAGGAATACGATTATATTATGGGCAGGCTTGCGCCTCTGGCGGCGAAAGTAGTGGCGGTCATGACGCCGGACAATCCCCGGGCCCTGCCGGCGGCGGCACTGGCGGCGGATATCCGGAAATATAATGAAAACGTAGAAACGGCGGACAGCCTGGCCGACGCGGTAAAACGGGCCCGAGCCTGTGCGGGAGAGGACGATTTGATTCTGGCTTTCGGCTCCCTGTCTTATCTGGGAGAGCTGATCCGCCAGGTTCGGATGACGAGTGAGTGAGAAAGGAACAGATATGAGAGATTTGGCACAGCTTCGGCTCGAGATAGACAGGATAGACAGACAGATGGTGGATCTGTTCGAGCAGCGCATGGCTGTCTCGGAGGAGGTGGCGCAGTACAAGGTGGCCACCGGAAAGCGGATTCTGGATCGGGAGAGGGAGAACCAGAAGCTGGCGGCAGTGAAGGCCATGACGCACAGCGAATTTAACAGCTGCGGCGTGGAGGAACTCTACAAGCAGCTGATGGCCATGAGCCGGAAGCTCCAGTACCAGCTGATGGAAAAGCAGGCCCTTGGCCGGCTTCCCTTTGTGATGGTGGATCACCTGGAGAAGGAAAGCGTCCGCGTGGTCTACCAGGGCGTGGAGGGGGCTTATGCCCAGCAGGCTATGTTTGCCTTCTTTGGCGAACAGGTAAATCATTTCCATGTGGAGCGGTGGCGGGACGCTATGGACGCCATCGCGGAGGGCATGGCCGACTATGCGGTGCTGCCCATCGAGAATTCCACAGCGGGCATCGTCAATGACAATTACGATCTGCTGGAGGAGTACAATAATTACATCGTCGGAGAGCAGATCATTCCCATCCGACACGCCCTGATCGGCACGCCGGACGCGCAGCTTTCCGATATCCGGACCGTCTACTCCCATCCCCAGGGTCTGATGCAGTGCGCGAAGTATCTGGACGGCCACAGGGACTGGAGGCAGGTAAGCCTTCTCAACACGGCCCTGGCTGCCGAGAAGGTGGCACAGGACGCGGATAAGACCCAGGCTGCCATCGCAAGCCCCTTGGCTGCGAAGCAGCGGGGACTTAAGGTGCTGGAGGAGGGCATCAACCACAGCGGGCAGAACAGCACCCGTTTTCTGATTGTGACGAACCAGCCCATCTTCTGCCGGGACGCGAAAAAGGTCAGCATCTGCTTCGAGGTGACCCACGAGAGCGGCTGCCTGTACAACGTGCTTTCGCATTTCATTTACAATAATCTGAATATGTGCAGGATTGAGTCCCGGCCCATCGCGGATCGGAACTGGGAATACCACTTCTTTGTGGACTTTGAGGGAAATTTAAATGACAGCGCGGTGAAGAACGCCCTGCGGGGAATCCGCGAGGAAGCGCTGAATTTAAAAATATTGGGTAATTATTAAGGAGGCTTTTGTATGAATCCCTATGTAATCATGACAGACACCACAGCAGATCTGCCGGAAAGCTATATAAAGGAGCACCAGCTTGAGATTCTTTCCTTAAGCTATACCATCGACGGAACCACTTATGACAGAGAACATCCTTTGGATGTGCGGGAGTTTTACGCGAAAATGCGTGCTGGCTCCATGCCGACGACTGCCCAGGTGAACCCAGAGCAGGCGAAAGAGGCTTTTAAGAAGTGCCTGGAGCAGGGGAAAGACGTACTCTATATCGCCTTTTCCTCAGGCCTTAGCGGCACCTATGGGAGCGCTGTGATCGCGGCCCGGGAGCTTGAGGAGGATAAGGAATATCCGGGCCGGAAGGTCATCGTGCTTGATTCCCTGTCCGCGTCTTTGGGAGAAGGCCTTTTGGTACATAAGGCTGTTATGCTCAAGGAAGCGGGAAAATCTATGGAAGAGACGGCAGACTGGGTGGAGAAGAACAAGCTCCATCTGTGCCACAACTTTACGGTAGACGATCTTTTCCACCTGCACCGGGGCGGCCGTGTGTCCAAGGCGACAGCTATCCTGGGCACCATGATCAATATCAAGCCGGTACTCCACGTAGATGACGAAGGCCACCTTATCGCCATCGGAAAGGTTCGTGGCCGCAAAAAATCCCTTTCCGCCCTCGTAGACCGTATGGCGGAGCAGATCAGGGGCTATGAGGAGCAGAATGACGTGGTATTCATCAGCCACGGCGACTGCGGGGAAGACGCGGAGTACGTAAAGAAGCTGGTGCAGGAGCGCTTCGGCGTCGAAAGCTTCATCATCAACCATGTAGGCCCGACCATCGGCGCCCACTCCGGCCCTGGTACTCTGGCCCTGTTTTTCGTGGGAAATCCGAGGTAGGAACAGTTTGGCAGACGACATTGCCGCTGGATGAGAGGAATGAATACAGAGGGGCTGCAGCAGCGCGGTTTATGTCCTGCGCAGCTCCTCCAGCACCTCATAGGGAATCTTCAGGTTCCCCCGGCCGCTGCCCATCTCGAGCAGCGGCTTGTTTTTTCCGTGAAAATCCGATCCGCCGGAGATTTTAAGCCCCATTTTGCGGGCGAAGCGGCGCATCCGGCTTTCGTCGAGGCCCAGGTTGGTGGAGTAGATGGCCTCAACGCCCACGAGGCCATACCCCTTCAGCTCTCCTGCCAGCTCTTCCAGCTCCTGCATGGACAGGTGGTAGAGAAGGGGGTGGGCCAGGATGGGGATGCCGTCTGCCCCCAGGATCAGCCGGAGGGCAGTCTCGGGGCGTGTCCGCTTTTTCCCGACGAAGCAGGGGCAGCCGTCTCCCAGGTAAAGGGCAAAGGCCTCGGAAATGGATCTCACACAGCCGTGCTCGAAGAGCCAGCGACCAAAATGTGCCCGTGTGATGACCGTATCCTCTCCATAGTCCGCCCGTAAGGAGTCCATGCTGATATCGAAGCCTCCCACCTTCTGCAGGAGTGAGAGCATCTCCTCGTTGCGGGCATCCCGGTTCCGGCGGAAAGTATCCAGCTTTTCCTTTAACTGCGGATTGTCCGGCCGGATGTCGAGGCCGACGATATGGATATCATGCCCGCGCCAGTCGGTGGAAAATTCGATACCAGGCACAAATTCCACGCCGCGCTCTGCAGCGGCTGCCGCCGCTTCCTTAAGGCCCTCCGTGGTGTCATGATCGGTCAGGGCGAAGGCTGCGAGGCCCTTTTCGGCGGCGCAGGCAGCCAGCTCTGTGGGCGTAAAGGTTCCGTCGGAACAGGTGGAATGGGTGTGCAGGTCGATATATCTCATAGGGCAGAACTCCTTTCCTTCGGGCAGCAGTGGGCTGCTGCTTTTTAAATTGTAGCACATTTTGGCGCGGATGACCATCTCGGGCAGGAAAATTGTACGTTGTTTTTCCCTGGCAGGATTGCTATAATGAAAAAGAAACGCCAGAGCCGCCGGATCCTGGGACAGTCTGCCTGCAGGCGCGTCTGTGCCGGCTCTGAAAAAAGCAGAGGAAAGAGCAGAGAGAGAAAAGTGAGTGAGAAAAGAAAAAATCTGATTTGGCTGATTATGTTCGCAGGCGTTTTCCTGCTTGCGCTTTTTGTGAGGGCATACCGGATCGGGGAGCTGCCCTATGGCTGGCATGTGGACGAGGCAGGCATGTCTTACGATATGTATTCTCTGCTCCACTATGGCACGGATCGGTATTACAAATTTAACCCTGTGTATTTTATCAATTTCGGAGGAGGGCAGAACGCGCTCTACGGCTATATCTGCGCGGTCTTTCTCAAGCTGTTCGGCTTAAGCCTCACAGTGATAAGGATTCCGGCAATCCTTTCCGGGATGGCCACCTGGTTTTTTGGCACACTGATTCTGAGAGAGCAGTTTGACCGGAGATTTACTCTGCTGGGCTCTTTTATGCTGGCGGTGATTCCCTGCTTTATTCTGCAGTCCAGGATAGGGCTGGAAAGTCTGTTGTTTCTGAGCGTATCGACGGCGGCGCTTTACTTCCTGCTTTTGGCTGTCAAAAGAGAGAGCTGGCTGCTGTATGGGCTGGCCGGCGTTCTGTTTGGCTTAAGCCTCTATACTTACGCGGTCAGCTACCTGGTGGTGCCTCTGTTTCTCTTATTTACGCTGGGGCTTCTGCTGTACGTAAGAAAGCTTAAGTGGAGGTACGTGCTGGCTATGGGAGTGCCGCTTGGGCTTCTGGCTGCTCCTCTGATATGGATGATCATCATCAATACCTTTGACCTGCCGGAGGTCGCCACGACCTATATTACGATTCCGAGGCTGCCGGAGTACAGGGGATCAGAGGTGGATGTCCGGAACCTGCTCCACAATATTCCGCTCCTGATAGAAAGCTTTTTCTTCAAAGACTGGCTGTCTTACAATTCGATAGATAACTTTTTTACCATGTATGTCATCTCCATTCCTTTTGTCCTGCTGGGGGTGCAGAAGGCGGTAGTCCAGGCGGTGAAGGCAGTGAGGGAGAGACAGTTTTCCACGACTCTCATTTTACTCTTCTGGCTTGCGGCTCAGACAATCATGGGGCTTTTGATAGACGAGCCAAATGTGAATAAGGTGAACGGCGTCTTCTTCTCGCTGCTGTTCTTCGCGGTGTATGGAATCTGGCATGCCTGGGGGCTGATCCGGAAGAAAAAGGCAGGAAAAGTATTCCTGGCTGCCGTGGCAGGAGCTTACGCCTGCTTTTTCGCGGCCTTCGCGGCGTATTATTTTGGGCCTTACACAGAAGATACGTTTCCTCTGACGGAGTTCGCTGACTGTTATGATGATATCCTGGATTCCTACGCAGATGTGATTGGGGATAAAACGGTCTATGTGGACGCGAAGTATATTTACTATGCCCTGGGCGAAGAGCTTCCGCCCCAGGAGATGCAGGTGATCGAAAAGGGAACAGAGTCCCGGGGGAATGTGTGTTTTTCATACCCGAAAGAAGTGGACGAAAATGGATTTTACATTTTGAACGGAAAGGAGTCCGTCATGGACGAGCTGGAGGCAGCGGGCTTTACCATGAAGAAAGAAGGGTTTTATACGGTTTGCTATAAAGAATAGGCCTGAAGAACAGGCCTGAAGAACAGGCCTGGTAAGCGGGGAGAAAAGAGCTGGGGCGCGGCTGGGAGGCCTTTCACGGCCTTTTTATCAGCAGCACGCTCAAATCGTTTACGTTCGTCCCGGTAGGCCCAGTCATGATAAGCCCGCCGCATTTCTGGAGCGCATGGTAAGCGTCGTTATTCTGCAGGAAAGCTGCGGCGGAGATTCCCTGCGCCTGCAAGGAAGCGAGTGTATCCTGATCCACATAGCCGCCTGCGGCGTCCGTAGGCCCGTCTGTTCCATCGGATCCGAAAGAGAATACACAGGTATTGGAAAGGCCGGAAAGGCCGGGAGAGGCAGCCAGGGCCAGTTCCTGGCTGCGCCCGCCAAGGCCAGAGCCTGTGAGTCTCACAATCGTCTCGCCTCCGGCAAGGAAGGCCAGAGATTCTTCCGTATCCTGATGGGAACGCGCGATAGAAGAAAGAAAGCTTCCGGCGTCCCTGGCCGTGCAGCAGAGGCTGTCAGTCAAGAGAAAGGGCCTGTAGCCAAGCTCCTGCGCGGCGGATGCCGCCGCGCGGCACAGCTGGCGGACGCTCCCTGTAACCTGGTTTTCTACATTGCCAAGGAAATGCTCTGTCTCCTGTTCAAGCAGGGACAGGGCTTTTTCTGACAATTTTAATCGATATTTCTTTACGATTTCCAGCGCCTGGGCGCAGGTGGAAGTGTCCGGGGCTGTGGGGCCGGAGGCGATCATATCCAGAGGATCCCCCAGGATATCGGAAAGAATGACAGAGTATACCCTAGCCGGCGCGCAGAGCCGGGCGAAGCGCCCGCCCTTTACGGCGGAAAGCCGTTTGCGGATGGTGTTTATCTCTGTGATATCCGCCCCGCACGCAAGCAGCTGGCCCGTGATATCCATAAGATCCGAAAGAGGGAGCAGCGGAAGCTCAAAAAGGGCGGATCCCCCTCCGGAGAGAAGAAAGAGCAGGGCGTCCCCTTCCTTTAAGGATGCGGCGAGATCCCGGGCCGCTTGCGCGGCACGGATAGAATTTTCATCCGGAACCGGATGGCCTGCTTCGAAGATCTCCATCCGGGAAAGAGGGCCTTTGCTGTGCCCATATTTCGTGATCACAATTCCTTTTTGGATCCGATCTCCAAGAATTCTGGAAGCGGCGCTCGCCATCTGCCAGCCTGCTTTTCCTACTGATACGAGAAAAAGTGTTTCGGGAAGATGAAAGCCAGACAGGGCCCTTTCAACAGCCTGGTCTGGCAGGGCGGAGGCGATGGCGGCATGGATGATGGTTTCGGCGTCTTTGCGTAAAGTCATGGCAGGAGCTCCTTTTCTGTTCTGTTTTTTGCATTTGTGTTCCTGGATTCTATCATAGCAAGCGCATTTCTTTTCGTCCAGATAAAAAACCATTGACGTTCTCCGGATTATTGTATATAATCGAAATTGCGGAGGAACACAGGAAAACTGTGGGATGAAAAAGAACTCCGCCTAATATGGTGGTTCCGCCCCAGCGGGCGGAGGTCATTGGTTAGCAGAAGCACATAGGACGGGAAAGTCAGTAAAGCTTTCTCCCGTCCTATTTTTTTGTGC
>CALWBB010000123.1 GCA_944375885.1 uncultured Merdimonas sp. | reverse complement strand
CAGTGCGTGGAGCTTGGGTTCCCGGGCCGGAACCTGATCTGCATGCAGGGGCCCTTTTCAAAGGAAATGAACCTGGCTATGCTGCGCCAGACCGGGGCGGCCTATCTGGTGACGAAGGAATCCGGCCGGGCCGGGGGCTTTCCGGAGAAGCTGGCGGCCGCGAAGGAGGCGGGCGTCCAGGTGGTTCTGATCCGCCGCCCTGAGGAGCAGGAAGGGATGTCCGTGGAAGAGGGCGTGCGCTTCCTGAGGAAGGAATTTTCCCTGGAGAGGGGGCCGATATTCCCTGGAATGGAAGAGGAAAAGCTTCCTGAAATGAAGGAGGAGCGGCGTGCTTTCCTGGTGGGAATCGGTATGGGCGTCCCGGAAAACATGACGGGCGAGGCCCTGGCGGCCTTCCGGCAGGCGGACTGCATCTTGGGCTCGGGCCGGATGCTCTCCCCCTTCCGGGACTGGGGCGTTCCGCTTTTTGACGCCTATGATCCGGGGAAGATGCTGGATTTTGTGAAGGGGCGTCCTGCCTACCGGAAGATCGCGGTGGCCCTTTCCGGGGACGTGGGCTTCTACAGCGGGGCGAAGAGGCTTTTGGAGGCCTTTGAGGCGGAAGGGATCCGGACAGAGCTGATTCCCGGCATTTCCTCAGCGGCTTATTTTTGCAGCAGGCTGAAAATCTCCTGGGAGGATGTGAAGCTGATGAGCGTCCACGGGCGCAGCCAGAACCTGATTGCGGCGGTGAGGCGGCATTTTCGGACCTTTACCCTGCTGGGCGGGAAGGATAACGTGCAGTCCCTCTGCGAAAGGTTTCTGGAGTATGGGCTTGGGGGCGTGACGCTGTATATCGGCGAACGGCTTCATTATCCGCAGGAGCGGATCACAAAGGGAGGCCCGGAGGAGTTAAAAGAACAGAGCTTCGACGGCCTCTGCGTGGCGCTGATTGAAAACCCGGATTATTGCAATGCGGTTCCGGGCTGTATCCCAGATGAGAAGTTTATCCGGGGAGAGGCTCCTATGACCAAGTGCGAGATCCGGGGTCTGTCCGTGGAAAAGCTGGGCCTTTCGGCGGATTCGGCCGTCTGGGATGTGGGAGCCGGCACGGGCTCTGTGACGGTGGAGCTGGCGCTTCGGGCCTATGAGGGCCAGGTCTGGGCCATCGAGAGAAAACCGGAGGCGGCAGGCTTAATCGGGCAGAACTGCCGGAGATTCGGCGCCGCGAACGTGCAGGTCGTCGAAGGAAAGGCTCCGGAGGCCTTAGAGGATCTGCCCGCGCCTACCCATGTGTTTATCGGCGGCTCCTCCGGAAATCTGCGGGAGATCCTGGCGCTGTGCCTCAAGAAAAATCCGGCGGTGCGGGTGGTGGTGAATGCCGTCACCCTGGAGACGGTGGGCGAGGCGAACGCCTGCTTTAAGGAGCTGCCGTTTACGGAGGTGGAGATCGTACAGCTGCAGGTGTCCCGGGCGAGGATCGCAGGCCCCTACCGGCTGATGACAGGGCAGAACCCGGTCTACATTTTTTCTGCCCGGGGAAAGGAAGGAGAGAGAAAATGAGGCTTCCAAGAATTATGCTGGCGGCCCCTGCCAGCGGCAGCGGAAAGACTCTGGTGACCTGCGGGATCCTGCAGGCCCTGGTGAACCGGGGGCTTCGGGTGGCTTCCTTTAAATGCGGGCCGGATTATATCGATCCCATGTTCCACAGCCGGGTCATTGGGGCCCGCTCCGGCAATCTGGATACTTTTTTTACGGACGGGGAGACGACCCGCTATCTCTTTGGGCGGGCGGCTTCGGAAGCGGATATTTCCGTCATTGAGGGCGTGATGGGCTATTTCGACGGCCTGGGCGGCATCTCGGAACAGGCTTCTTCCTCGGACGTGGCCCGCACCCTGGACGCTCCGGTGGTATTGGTGGTGAACTGCCGGGGCATGAGCCTGTCGGCGCTGGCTCTGATTCAGGGCTTTGTGGAGTACCAGAAGCCGGGGCAGATCCGGGGCGTGATCTTAAATCAGCTTCCCGCCTCCCTCTACCCGGATCTGAAAGCGCGGATTGAGGAAGGGCTTCCGGTGCGGGTTCTGGGATACGTGCCGAAGGCAGAGGATCTGGTGCTGGAGAGCCGACACCTGGGGCTGGTGCTGCCAGGCGAGATCGAAAGGCTGAGGGAAAAGCTTCAGAAGCTGGCAGCCCTTCTGGAGGAGACGCTTGACCTGGAGGGGCTGATTTCCATGGCCCGGGAGGCGCCAGAACTTTCGTACCGGGAGCCAGAGCTTCCGAGGGCGCAGGCGCAGCTTCCAGGACACGGGGAAATTTTGAAACGAGGGAAAGTCCGGATCGGCGTGGCCCAGGATGAGGCTTTTTGCTTCACCTACCGGGACAATCTGCAGCTTCTCCAGGATCTGGGGGCGGAGCTGGTGCCCTTTTCGCCCCTTGCGGATGCGGGCCTGCCGGAGAACCTGCAGGGACTTATCTTAAGCGGCGGCTACCCGGAGCTTCACGCGGCCCGGCTGGCGGAGAATGCTTCCATGCGGGAGGCCGTGCGGGAGGCTGTACAAGGCGGCCTTCCCTGTATCGCGGAGTGCGGCGGCTTCCTTTATCTTCACCGGATGCTGGAGGGGGAGGACGGAAAGGACTATCCCATGGCAGGCGTGATCTCTGCCCGGGCGTACCGGACGCCCAGGCTTTCCCGGTTTGGCTACATTACCCTGACGGCGAAAGAGGATCAGCTTCTGCTGGCAAACGGGGAGGAGATCCGGGGCCATGAGTTCCATTACTGGGAGAGCGAAAGCTGCGGGGAGGCCATGCGGGCGCAGAAGCCCCTAAGGAAGCGGGGCTGGGACTGCGTGCATGGGGCTGCCAGTCTTTACGCGGGTTTCCCCCATCTGTTTTTCTATTCCAACCCGGACGCGGCCCTAAGATTTTTGGAGAAATGCGAGGAACGGCTATGCTGATACTGGTTACGGGCGGAAGCGGCAGCGGAAAATCCGAGTATGCCGAAAATACGGCGGTGAGGCTTGCGAAAGAGGAAGACCTTCCTCTCTACTATATCGCGGCCATGAAGCCCTGCGGCGAAGAAGGGCGGCGGCGGGTGGAGCGCCACTGGAGGCTCCGGGCTGGAAAGGGTTTTGAGACCAGGGAGCGCTACGTGGATCTGAAAGGCCTTGCGCTTCCGAAAAGGGGCGTAGTCCTTCTGGAGTGCCTCTCCAATCTGACGGCCAACGAGATGTTCGAGCCGGAGGGGGCCGGGGATCGGACGGTGGAGGGCGTTCTTGCTGGCGTGCGCTCCCTTGCGGAGAAGACGGCGCATCTGGTCGTCGTCACCAACGATATCTTTTCTGACGGAATGACATATGATGAAGTAACGACGCTGTATCAGGAACGGCTGGGACGGATCAACCGGGAACTGGCCGGGGCTTTCGACCAGGTGACGGAGGTAGTCTGCGGGATTCCCATACAGCTGAAGGTAAAAGGAAGTAGTGTGATATGAGACGGCTATGGAACAGCTTTAAAATCGCGTTTGCCATGTACTCCAAGATTCCCATGCCAAGGGCAGACTGGGAAAAAGAAAATATGCGCTACATGATGTGCTTCTTTCCCCTGATTGGGGCGGTGATCGGGGCTTTGCTGATTGGCTGGGAGTGGCTTTCCCTGCGGCTGCAGGCTGGAGACATCCTAAGAAGCGCAGGCTATGTGCTGATTCCCGTGGCGGTGACGGGAGGCATCCACCTGGACGGCCTTCTTGATACGGCGGACGCCCTGTCCTCCTACCAGCCCCGGGAGCGGAAGCTGGAGATCCTAAAGGATTCCAACGCGGGAGCCTTCGCGGTCATCACGGCCTGCTGCTATTTTCTGGCGTCTTTCGGGATCTTCAGCGAGCTTGACAGGCGGCAGATTCTGGTGCTGGCCGGGGGCTTCGTGCTCTCCCGAGCCATGAGCGGCCTGGGCGTGGCCTCCTTCCCCTGCGCGAAAAAGACGGGGACGCTGGCCATGTTCTCCGACGCGGTGCAGGAGCGGGTGGTGATGTTCTGCCTGTACGTGCTGCTCTTTGCGGCGGCCGGCTGGATGTGCGTGCTGGATCCGAAGCTTGGGACGGCGGCCGTGGTGGGCGGCTGGCTGGTGTTTTTGGGGTATTACCGGATGTCCATGAAGCAGTTCGGCGGCATTACCGGAGATCTGGCAGGCTTTTTCGTGCAGATCTGCGAGCTGGTGATGGCGGCCTGCGTCTGGGCCGCAGGGAAGCTCTAAGGCAAAGCAGGGCAGAGGCCCCGAGCTGCAAGGAAGCTATAGGAAATATCGGAGGAGGAACGAAGGATGATTCTGGTTATCGGAGGAGCCTTTCAGGGAAAAAAGGAATATGTGAAAAAACAGTTTGCCCTGGCGGAGGAGGATTTCGCGGACGGGGCCGTCTGCGGGGAGGAAGAACTGTACTGGGCGAGGGCCGTCCTCCATTTCCATGAATATGTACGGAGATGTTTGGAGACAGGGGAAAGCCCGGAAGAACTGACGGCCCTTACGGATCGCCTGATCCGGGAAAACCCGGACGTGATCCTTCTCTGCAATGAGCTGGGAAGCGGGGTAGTGCCTGTGGACGCCTTCGACCGGAGCTGGCGTGAGACTACGGGGCGGCTTTGCTGTCGGCTGGCCGGGGAGGCCGTAAGGGTCTGCCGGGTCGTCTGCGGAATCGGGACGGTGATCAAGGGATGAGGGAACTTATTCTGATCCGGCACGGAAAGACTTACGGCAATACTTTGGGGCGCTATATCGGGACCACGGACGAGGAGCTCTGCCCGGAGGGACGGGAAGAGCTTTTGGCCCTACGGGAGAGCGGACAGTACCGCTCCATTCGCCCGGATCTCGTCTACGTAAGCCCCTTAAGGCGCTGCCGCCAGACGGCGGAGATTCTGTTCCCGGGCGTCCCACAGGAGATCTGCCGGGAATTCCGGGAATGTGATTTCGGGGAATTTGAAAATAAAAATTATAAAGAGCTGTCCGGAAATCCGGCCTACCAGGCCTGGGTGGACAGCGGCGGAACCCTGCCCTTCCCGGGCGGGGAGAGCCGGGAAGCCTTTCAGGAGCGCTGCCGGGCGGAATTCGCCCGGGTGCTGAGAACGCTTGGGCGGCAGGCAGAGAGCGGCGCAGCCTTTGTGGTGCACGGCGGGACGATTATGAGCATCTTGTCCGTTTACGCCGTGCCGGAACGGAAGCAGCCGGTGCAGACGCTGCTAGGACAGACATCTTCCGGGCAGGCTCTTCAGGGAGCGGCAGATCCCTTCTACCGCTGGCAGGTGAAGAACGGAGAGGGCTGGCGCGCCCTGTGGGACGAGACAGACAAAGGAGGAATTTGGATTTATGGCATTTCACATATCGGCCCTGATTCTGGGGTTTCTGCTTGACCTGGCTTTTGGCGATCCCCGGTGGCTCTATCATCCGATCCGCCTGATCGGAAATCTGATTGCCTGGGCGGAGAAGGCGTTTCGGGCGGCGTTCCCGAAATCGAAAAAAGGGGAGCTGGCAGCAGGCACGTTTTTCGCGGTCTTTGTCGTGGCCGTGTCCACGGCGGTTCCGGCGATCCTTTTAGCTCTGGCCTCAAGGCTGTCCTCCTGGCTTGTCTTTGCCCTGGAGGTATTCTGGAGCTTTCAGATTCTGGCGGCCAAATCCCTGAAGTCGGAGAGCATGAAGGTCTACGCGGCCCTGAAGGAAGGAGATCTTCCGAAGGCCAGGAAGGCAGTCTCCATGATTGTAGGCCGGGATACGCAGAACCTTTCGGAGGAAGGGGTGGCAAAGGCAGCTGTGGAGACGGTGGCGGAAAATTCGTCAGACGGCGTAATCGCCCCGCTTCTTTTCCTCGCCCTTGGCGGCCCGGCGCTGGGCTTCTTCTATAAAGCAGTGAATACCCTGGATTCCATGGTGGGATATAAAAACGATACGTATTTATATTTCGGACGGTTTTCGGCAAAGCTGGATGATGTGCTGAACTTTATCCCGTCCCGGATAAGCGGGCTTCTGCTGGTGCTGGCAAGCCCCCTGGCATGTCTTTCCATGGAAGGGGCCTGGAAAATCTTCCGGCGCGACCGAAGGAACCACGCCAGCCCCAATTCCGCCCAGACCGAAGCGGCAGCGGCGGGAGCCTTGGGCGTGCAGCTGGCCGGGGACGCGTACTATTTCGGGAAGCTTTACAAAAAGCCCACCATCGGCGATCCGCTGCGGCCGGTGGAGTACGAGGATATCCGGCGGGTAAACCGTCTGATGTACGCGGCCGTCTGCCTGGCCCTTTTGCTGGCGGTACTGGCGGCGGCAGCCGCGAATCTGTCGTTCTTGATTTGGGTTTTGCGCTTTCTTGCGCCCTTTGTGTGAGAGGAGAAGATGAAAAATGGGCAAATCATGCATACACATTTACTGCGGTGACGGAAAAGGGAAATCCACGGCAGTCATGGGTCTTGCGCTCCGAGCGGCCGGGAGCGGGCAAAAGGTAGTTCTCACCCAGTTTCTGAAAAATGGGAAATCCTCGGAGCTGAATATCCTGCGGGAGCTGCCCCAGGTGACTGTCCTCACTTGCCCGAAGCAGTTCGGCTTTTTCTGGAAGATGACGGAAGAACAGAAAGAAGAGGCAGGAAAAGCCTACCAGGAACTTTTCGACAAGGTGGTTAAGACGGCGGTGGAAGAAGAGGCGTTCCTGCTGGTCATGGACGAGTTCACAGCAGCCTACAATCACGGGATGGTAAATCAGAAAAAGGCGCTGGCTTTTTTAAAGGAAAAGCCGGAAGGCTTGGAGGTGGCGCTGACCGGAAGAGATCCGGCCCCGGAGCTTCTGGAACTGGCCGACTACGTGTCCGAGGTGTGTAAAGTCAAGCATCCCTTTGATCAGGGACTTGCCGCGCGCAAGGGGATTGAGATGTAGGCAGGCGGGGAAAGGGGCAGGCCCCAAAACGGCCAGGCCCAAAAACGGACAGAATAGCAGGCTTACTACGGAAAAGTGTAAAATGTTACAGTTTCTCGTAGTAAAGACGGACGAGTTAAAATCCAGATATTTAATCAATCTGTGTGAATGGTATTTTGCGCCATCCTGATGATAGTACTTTTGTTCCACAAATCATCAGATAACGTTATCAATGTAAAGGTAAAATTTGGAGAAGGTGATGATAAGATATCACTGGATGCGATTGCAGAACGATGGATGAAAATATTTTTCAGATTACAGAGCAGATAGTCCAATTACATCAGAAAGCCTATGAGGCTTATTTGCCATTGGTTGAAGATGTGTGCAGCAGAACTGTGTCGGAAGATGAATTACCATATTTGTTAGATTATTTACTGGACTTTGCGTGTGATGAGAAAATGCTGGGATTGTATAAAAGGGTATGTAGAAAGTATTTGGATATATATCCCGGTTGTATTAGGGATTATATTGAAGCATATCGGGAAATGTGGAAAGATGAAGGTAGTTACTCTGCAGATTTTTCTTAAAGGAAAAAGGGGACAGTGTTTCAAAATGTTATGGTTCGTTTATGGGAGGTACAATGGGGAAGATAGTTAAAGATACAATTCATGCGAATGGAGTAGATATTGGAATTTATACGCAGGATTTTGAAAATGAATTTATTTCTTTGACAGATATTGCCCGGTATAAGAGCGATGATCCGACAGCAGTTATTCAAAACTGGATGAGGAATCGAGATGTGATAGAATTTCTGGGTCTATGGGAAAGACTGCATAATCCGGATTTTAAACCCCTCGAATTCGAGGGGTTTAG
>CALWBB010000122.1 GCA_944375885.1 uncultured Merdimonas sp. | reverse complement strand
TATTTTTCCAGGGACCATATCCGGATTTTCCAGCTGGTTCTGCTGCTGGTTCCTGTGATTCTGCTGCTGGTGGAACGGATCATGATGATCGTGCTGTCCGGCAATGAGCGGGGCGCTTATGAGACGAAGCAGAAGGCGGCCATGGCTGTGGCGGAGATGGAGAAGCGGATTGCGGCTTCCTACCTGACAGCCATGGAAAAGGTCTACGCGAAGTATAAGCTTCCCAAGGGAGAAATACCGCCCTTTACGGTCTCCCACTCAGAGCATTACAGCGGGATCAGCGTTTATAAGAAGCCGGCTTCACCGGGAAGCTACGCGGTGCGCACATTGGCATTTTTCGCCGTCTTTATCGGCGCGGTGACGGTGTTGAACAATGCTGTGTACGCTTCGGGCTGGAACCATATCACAAAAATAGCCTGCCGCTATTACCATGTGGTGGGCTTGAAGGAGGACGGGACGGCAAAGGCGAACGGGTGGAACGACGCGGGCCAGTGCGAGGTCTCTGACTGGGAGAATCTCGTGGACGTGGGCGCGGGACGCTATTACAGCGCAGGGCTTACCAGCGACGGACGGGTTCTCATCGCCGGGCTGGAGGGCCAGGATGAGAGCATCCGGGAGGCGGAAAACTGGACGGACATCCAGGCCATCAG
Organism: uncultured Merdimonas sp.; assembly: GCA_944375885.1. GTDB lineage: Bacteria > Bacillota > Clostridia > Lachnospirales > Lachnospiraceae > Laedolimicola. The sequence continues at coordinate 7,086 of CALWBB010000122.1, read as the reverse complement.
CGTGGGCGGCTACCATATCGTGGGCTTAAAAAGCGACGGCACCGTCGTCTCGGCGGGAGCGAACGAGTGGGGCGAAAACGAGGTGTCTGACTGGAGCGGCGTGATCCAGATCCAGGCCGTCTCCGACAACAATCTGGAGCAGACCTACGGCCTGTGCTCGGACGGCCGGGTGCTGATCGCGGGCGGCGGCTCCGATTATGACAGCATCAAGCGGTATGTGAATGACCACTATGGCCCGGGAGAGGGACAGATTTACGGAACGGAGCTTTACGGCTTTACCGCCTCGATCATGGTGCGGGCCCAGGACGGCAGCCTGAACGGAATCGGCAACGACGGCTACAAGCAGCTCTCTCAGGCCCAGGAATGGAACGGCCCGGAGATTACGAAGCTGTGCACCTCCTCGGGGGCGGCCACCCTTGGCCTGAAGGCTGACGGCACGGTGCTCTGCGGCGGAAACAACCTGGCCATCCGGGACGTGGTCGCTGGCTGGACGGATATCACGGATATTACGGTCGCCATGGGCCATGTGCTGGGCTTAAAGAGCGAAGGCACCGTGGTGGCGGCGGGAAGCAACGGCTCGAACCAGCTTGCCGTGGAGGACTGGAAGCATGTCGTCTCCATCAGCGCAGGCGATCTGAATTCCTATGGAATCCAGGAGAACGGCAAAGTCGAGGCGGCAGGAAACGCCCTGGCCGGCCTTACCTATCTGAAGGCAAAAAGCCCCCTGGGCGTGCTGGAATTCTGGTACGGGGCGCTGAAGTGGTAGCGGCTTTTTGCAGTCTACAGATAAAAGGAGAAGGGAGCGGCTCTTCCGGCGTCTCTGCCGGAAGACCGCTCCCTTCTCCTTGTGCGCCCGTACAGGAGTCCGGGCCGCTCAGACTGGATCATTTCCCGTTTATGGCTTCAAGCTGTTTTTTCAGCGCCGCGATCTCCGCGTCCTTCTCTTTCGTCACTTGAAGAAGCTGTTCGTCCTTCTCTTTCGTTACTTGAAGAAGCTGTTCGTCCTTTTCCTTTGTTAACTGCCGAACCTTTTCTTCTAGCTCTTCTACATAAAATTTCATGCTGTTTTCATCCAGGATTCGCAGTGCATCCGACCACATTTCCAGCACCTCCTCCGGTCTCTGGCGGAGCATGGCAATTTCCTGATAAATCTCTTCCAGCCAGGGATAGTCCTGAATCAGCTTTTCCGCGTCCTTAAGACTTTCTGTGGTCAGCAGGGAGAGCCATGCTCTTTGCTCGTTCTTTTCACTTTCAGGATACGGAATTTTCCGGAAGACGTCAAGGGCAATCAAATAAAATTCCTGCAGAAGTTCCATCTTCAGTCCGGAATCAAAGACCGTTTTCCCATGGTGGAGATAGATATCGGGAAACTGGTGAAACAAGGCGGTGCTTTCCTCAAACAGCACAATCACGTAGACCTTTTTAATGTTCCTGTAGGAAAAAGCGTTCCTTTCTGAGCCTGAGCCTCCGCGTATTCGCATGTACTGGCGCATAAGCAGATCTGCGGAGTAACAGGAGATACGCTCTGCAGGGAAGGCGTAGCCCTGTTTTTGAATCTCGACATTGATCAGGGATCCATCGGTGAGCCGGGCCAGCAGATCCATGATCAGATAGCTTTCCCCATCTATCAGCCTGTCTTCTCCGGGAAGTGCTTCAAGGATTTTCACCTCAAAGCCCAGAAGACTGGAGATAAAACGGGAAAGCCGATCGCCGTGAATATCCGGATCAAACAGGTACTTGAAAAAAGGATCATAGGTAAGCGGCAGTGATTTCTTTCCCTGGCAGAAATCCAGAAACCGTTCCTTCCAGCTGCTGTTCATTCTCCTGTAGCTGCGGTAAAGTGCCGGGGACTGGCACAGACGCTCCAGGGCTTCCTCCTTTGTCTGCGGCGGGATCTTCCACGTCACAGCCTGTACAGAACCAGAAAAATCGTGTTGTTCCATAGACAGAATCCTTTCCTGCTGTTACTGTGATAAAACATGGGAAATTTTCCAGCGAACTGCCGGGAAACCTGTGCGGATCTGCACAAGACAAGATTACCATAATGTGGAAGAAAGTTCAAGAGATTTTTCTTTTTCAGAGGGATTGAGAGGCATCTGAGAAATTGGTATAATAAAATCAGCTATAGAAGTGCCTGTCTGGGAAGGAGGGGGCAGATGAAACTATATGATTGGAAAAAAACTTACTATTGCTCTTCTGGGGTACGGAGCGGGAATTATATATGCCTCTGTGAGGCTGTTCCGGGGTGATATGGGTTCTCTGCCATGGCCTTTTGTTTTTGGGTATCTGCTTTGCAGGGGAGTCTATGAGTCAGTGACAGAGAAGGGCTTTTGCATGGGCAAAGCGCGTGAAGAGATGATAAGGCAGGCGTACCGGAAGCTGTTTGGAAGAGTTGGGCCTGCGGTAATGTGGAGTTTGCCCGCTGCATGGATTCTTGTGATTATACTGGCTTTACTGCGTGTCTCCGTGTGGATTGTCATAGGCGGCTTGGCTGCAGTGATAATTTATCAGATATGGCTGACAATAATTGTGCGGAAAGAATTAAAAAAATGATAAAGGATGGGAAAAGAGTGAAAATTGAACACATTGCCATGTATGTAAATGACCTGGAAAAGGCGAGGGACTTTTTCGTAAACTATTTTGGGGCAGCCTCTGGCGCTGGCTACCACAACAAAACCACGGATTTCCGCTCCTATTTCCTTTCCTTTGGAGATGGGGCAAGATTGGAAATTATGACTCGGCCCTCTATGGATGACGCGGAAAAGACGCCTGCCAGGACGGGGCTGATTCATCTGGCCTTCAGCGTCGGAAGCAAAGAAAAGGTGGACGAGCTGACGGCCCGGCTGAAAGCGGACGGCTATGAGGTCTTAAGCGGTCCCCGGACTACAGGCGACGGCTATTATGAGAGCTGCGTCGCTGGGATAGAGGGGAACCAGATTGAAATTACAGTGTAAAAACGAGAAGGGCGGCAGAGACAGCTGCTGCTGGGAAGGGGAAAAGATATGAGACTGTACAATGTATATTTCAGCGCAAAAGGAACTACCAGGCTCTGCGCGGACTGCATCGCAGAGGGGCTTAATCTGGAAAAAAAGGATTACGACTGGCTGACGGCTTCTGAGCCGGAAAAGATCGCGGTTTCATCGGAGGACGCCTTACTTTTTTCCATGCCTGTTTATGGCGGTTATATTCCGAAGCTGTGCGCAGAACGCGCGGCTGCTCTTCATGGAGATCATACGCCAGCCATTATCGCGGCAGTGTATGGAAACCGCCATTATGACAACGCCCTCCTGCAGATGAAGGATCTGCTGGAGAGCCAAGGTTTCCATGTGATTGCGGCGGGAGCGTTTCTGGCCGAGCACTCCATTTTCCCTGCGGTGGCAGAAGGACGGCCGGATGAGAAAGACCTGGCGGTTATGCGGGAATTTGCCGGAAAATGCGAGAAGCTTTTGAAAGAGAAGGACTTGTGGATGGAAAAAGAGATCGCGCTTTCGGGAAATCCAGATTATGACGCTTCCGTTTTTAAGGGCGTACCCTTCCATCCGGAAGGAGATAAGAATTGTACCGGCTGCGGCAAATGTGTGCAAGTCTGTCCCGTGAAGGCGATTGCCAGAGAGAATCCACAAAAGACGGACGCAGCTCGGTGCATTTCCTGCGGCGCCTGCATCAAGGTATGCCCGGAAAAGGCAAGAGATTACCGGGGAGAGGCCTATCTTACGGCACGAAAAGGCTTTGAGGAAAAATGCGCCGCCTACAGAAAACCAGAAACTTTCTATATAAAATAGTGCCAGGGCGCCTTCTCCGGCTGGAACGCCTGGAGAAAAGCAGCCGCGGCATAAATGTGATTATGATGTTGTATACTTTTTGAAAACTTAGAATTTTTCAAAACACAGCCCGCGAGATTTCTCATGCCTGAATGTACGGCTTCTCGCGGACGGGCGTAGGATTCAGGCGGACTGTTTTTGAGTCCGTCCGGAAGCATACGCCCGTCCGTGAGACGTCCGGACATAGGGCAGAGAAACCCGCGGGCGTCCTTTTGTAAAAATTCAAAATTTTCTCAGGTGTTCTTGAGCACTACCAGCTCCACGTAGTTCCCCACATGCTCGCAGGCGTCCGCGCAGTCTTCCATATAATCGAAGATCTCGCGCCAGGAGATGATGTCGATGACGTCGCTGCAGTGCTGGCGGATATTTAAAGTGGCCTCCAGATACAGGGTGTCGCACTCCTCCTCGATCTGGTTCAGCCTGATTACCATCTCATGAAGCTTCGCCGGCTTCTTGAAGTTGATGAATTCCTCCATGATGCCCTTCAGGAGCTCGCAGCAGTTCTGGAGCTTGGAGGCGAAGGTGATAGCGTCCGGAATGATTACGCGGATCTGGTCCACGTAGAAGCGCTGCAGGACCTCCTCCAGCTTGTCCAGCACCTCGTCGATGCTCTGGCTGATCATGGCCAGGTCCTCCCGGTCTACGGGGGTCACGAAGGCCTTGGCCAGCATACCCGACATTTCATGGTGCTTGTCGTCTCCCTTGTGCTCGAATTCATGCATGGTTTCCAGCATGGCCTTGATATTGTCCAGGTTAAAGTTGTTCAGGCATTCCACCAGATATCTGGATGCCTGGCAGGTATAATCCGCAGCTGCGGTAAAATTCTCGAAATACTGACGATCTGCTTTGTTTGCCATAATTTCTCCCTCTTATCTTAATTAAAAATCTTAATGAAAAGTCCAAGCGTTTTCAAAAATCAGATTTCCCGGCTCACACGCCGGATATTCAGGAACCATCCAAAATCCTTAAAACAGCCACATGAAAAGCTTTGTCATCAGAAAGCCGATCAGGCCGCAGCCGGGGAAGGTCAGAAGCCAGGTCATGCCCATTTCCTTGACGACGCTGAAGTTGATGGCGGAGAGACGCTTGACGGCGCCTACGCCCATGATGGCTGTAGTCTTGGCGTGTGTCGTGGACACCGGAATTCCGAACAGCGAGCTGAAAAGCAGGGACACCGAAGCGGCCAGGTCAGCCGAAAAGCCCTGGTATTTCTCCAGCTTTACCATATCCATGCCGACGGATTTGATGATCTTTTTGCCCCCGATAGAGGTTCCCAGTCCCATGACCAGAGAGCAGAGAAGCATGAGCCAGACGGGCATCTGTACGGCGATGCCTTCGCTGGGGTTGTGGCCGTTCACCAGAAGCATGCACAGCAGGATAACACCCATGAATTTCTGTCCGTCCTGGGCTCCGTGCATGAAGCTCATACAGGCCGCGCCGAAGATCTGGGCGCCCTTAAAGAAGCCTTCTGTCTTGGGCCGTTCCGCCTTGCGGAACACAGCGACGACCAGCTTGCACATCAGATAACCCAGGCCGAAGCCCATGACTACGGAGATGACAAGTCCATAGAGGACCTTCACCCATTCAGCAGGATTCACGCCGCTTAAGCCCCCATGCAGGGCGATGGCGCCTCCTGTCAGTCCCGCGATCAGAGCGTGGCTCTCACTGGTAGGAATTCCGAAATACCATGCCAGAGTCGCCCAGACCACGATGGCGAAGAGCGCGGCGCTTAAGGCGACGATCGCTTCGTGGGAATTTGTGCCGAAGTCTACCATCTTGGTGATGGTCTCAGCTACGGTGGCATTCAGCATACTCATGAGGAAAACTCCGAGGAAATTGAATACCGCTGCCATAAGGATGGCAGCCCTGGCTGACATACACCGCGTCACGACGCAGGTGGCGATGGCGTTGGGCGCATCGGTCCAGCCGTTGACCAGGATGACGCCCAGTGTCAGAAGTACCGCGATCAGCAGCAGAGGATTGGTCGTCACCTGTGCCAAAAAATTTTCCATAGATAAGTCCATAATGACCTCCGAAAAATAAAAGAAAATAAAAGAGTCACCCTGAAAAAGGGCAGAATACAGTCCGAAAAGACAGAAAATAAAGGGATTCTGTCGAATCCGGACATTCCCATTATAGCACAGGGAAACGGGGGAAATCAACAAATACCTAACGATTACTTAACATAAGCTTTACCAAAACATGCTTTTAGACTTAACATTCCGAATTTAAGATAAAAAAACAGGGCGGGGAAGAAAGCCCTGAGGAAGATTAGAATAGCAGGCCCAAAAGGACACGGGCCAGAAGGAGAAGAGATTATGAAAAAGAAAGTAGTGAGCATTTTAACAGCTGTAACTCTCTGCGCTGCCATGCTGGCAGGCTGCGGCGGCGGAAATGACGAGGCGGCAGCAACCGAGACAACTGAGACCACTGAGACCACTGAGACCGCAGACGCGGCTGAGACTGAGGAAGCGGCTGAGGAGACCGCAGACGCTGCGGGAGATTTCGATACCTCCGCTGCGATTTCCGTATACTCCCGTGAGGACGGATCCGGAACGAGAGGCGCCTTCGTGGAGCTGCTGGGAATCGAGCAGGAAGACGAGAGCGGCGAGAAGGTTGACATGACCACCACAGACGCGACCATTACCAACAACACCTCCGTTATGATGACCGGCGTGGCCGGAGATCCGTACGCCATCGGCTACATCTCTCTTGGTTCCATGAACGAGACAGTAAAGGCTCTGACCATCGACGGCGTAGCCCCCTCTGTAGAGACGGTAAAGGACGGCTCCTACGCGGTAGCAAGGCCCTTCAACATCGCCACCAAGGGTACTCCGGATGAGACGACACAGGACTTTATCAACTATATCCTGAGCGCTGAGGGACAGGCGATCGTAAGCGAGGAAGGCTACATAACGATTGATGATGCGGCTCCGGCATTCGAGGGCGGCAGCGTATCCGGCGATATCGTAGTAGCTGGTTCTTCTTCCGTATCTCCGGTAATGGAGAAGCTGGCGGAAGCCTACATGGCCCTGAATGGCGAGGTAAACATTGAGATTCAGACCACAGACTCTACGGCTGGTATGACCTCCGCCATCGACGGAACCTGCAATATCGGAATGGCTTCCCGTGAGCTGAAGGACGAGGAGACTGCCGAGCTGACCGGAACCCAGATTGCGCTGGACGGCATCGCTGTAATCGTAAACAACGAGAACCCGCTTGAGGGACTGACCTCCGAGCAGGTACAGAGCATCTACACAGGAGC
>CALWBB010000121.1 GCA_944375885.1 uncultured Merdimonas sp. | reverse complement strand
TGAAGGAATAAAAAATCGGAAGCGGCGCAGTATCAGAAAAACGGCGATTGGGAGGGGACTGCAGGCAGAAAAGGCAGTTCCCCAATTTGCCGCTTCAGCAAAAAAACTTCTTGACAAAGCCTGCCAGTCATGATAAATTATTACCGTTGTGAAACACAGGAACTGAATAATGTGTGAGCATCTGCCCAGATAGCTCAGTTGGTAGAGCAGAGGACTGAAAATCCTCGTGTCACTGGTTCGATTCCGGTTCTGGGCATTTAAGCTTATCTGCGGGTGTAGTTCAATGGTAGAACACCAGCCTTCCAAGCTGGACACGTGGGTTCGATTCCCATCACCCGCTTTTTATTTTTCCCCTCGCGCACCTTGGGTGGCGGGGGGATTTTTCTATGCTTTTTTGGAATTCCGGCCAGTTCGCTGCTGTAAATTTAACAGCGCCAGTTCTGGTTTCCGGCGATGTAAGCGCAGGGTAATTTTTTAGTAAATTTTCAGTAAAATATATTGACGGCGGGAAAATGCCGGTTATAATGAAATCAGAAGAGGGAGGACGGCAGATGGCAACAATCAAAGAAGTGGCACAGATCGCCCAGGTATCTGCGGCGACAGTCTCCAGAGTATTGAATAAGGACGACAGTATTTGCGTGAGCCCGGAGGTGCGCATGAGAATTTTTCAGGCGGCCCATGCGCTGGGGTATGTCTCTCCGCGCCAGAGGCGTCTGTCTGCGCAGAAGAAAAAGCTGGTAATCGGAGTGGCTGACTGGAGAATCATCCGGCCGGACAGACCGAATGTGAGACTGTCAGGCCTGTCCTGCATCGTGCAGATGATGACGGATCAGTACGAGGTAGCCTTTGTACGGCTGTCCTTCGGGGAAGCCCGGGAGGTGGACGGCGTCATTGCCTTCGGAGAATTCAATGACTCAGAGCTTGATTTCCTGCGTTCCCTTTCCTTTGCGATTGTATTTATCAATTCCAATCAGTACAGCTATGAGTTCGACCAGGTAAAGGTGGATTTTGACGCCGGCCATCAGCAGATGGTTTCCTATCTGCTGGACCGGAAGCGCTACACGGGAATCGGCTACATCGGCGGTCTGTACGAGGGCGGCGGCTTCCGGATAGGAGTGCACCGTCTGGAGGCGCTTCGGAAGATCCTGGAGGACAGGGGGCAGTACCGGCCGGAGACGATTCATGTAGGAGAAATCAGCCGGGAAAGCGGCTATGAGCTGGCCAGGAAGGCGTACCGGGAGCATGGACTTGCAGAGGCCATGCTGCTGGGAAGCGACGAAGTGGCGGAAGGAGCTCTGGAGGCATTCCGGGAGCTGGGCGTCCGGGTGCCCAAGGATGTGGCAGTGGTCATCTATCAGGATCTGCAGACCCTGGAGAGTAAATGGCCCACAGGCACCTGCCTGGAGATGTTTCCGGATTATGTGTGGGAGAACGCGCTGGAGCTGCTGTTTGGCAGGATCAGCCAGAGACGCAGCCAGCCGGTCACCGTGCTGGTTCCCGCCCATCTGAAAATCGGGGATACGGCCTGACCACAGCGCCGGGGGAAAAGAAGCATCCGTTTTTCGAAATAAAGCTTACAGAGGTTGCAGGGGGAGCTTTCCCCTTACAATATAGATCAGACTTTGCATGCAAACGACACAACAAACACAATCAAATGGAGGAGTATCAAATGAAAAAGCTTGCAACTATGCTGCTTGCGGGACTTATGTGTGTAGGTCTGCTTGCCGGCTGCGGACAGGGCTCCGGGACGCAGGAAAGTACATCCACAGAGGGTACAGAGAGTACGGAAAACGCAGGAACAGACGCTGCTGAGGCTGCGGCAGAGGATACGGCGGCCGCGGAAGAGACAGGAGCAGAGAACAAGACCATCGAGACGCTTCGCATTGCGTTCGTGCCGTCCAGAGAGCCGGAGGAGATCATCACGGCCACAGAGCCGCTGAAGCAGCTTCTGACAGACGAGCTGGCAAAGCTTGGCTATGATGTAAAGGAAGTAGATATCACAGTGGGAACCAGCTATGAGGCAGTCGGCGAGGCGCTGTCCGCCGGAACGGCTGACGTGGGCCTGATTCCGGGAGGAACCTATGTGCTCTATGACGACGGCTGCGACGTGCTTCTGACCGCTACCCGCGACGGCCTGTCCATCGACTCTGACAATGCAAAGGACTGGAATGACAATGCGCCCACAGAGCCTACCACCGAGCAGGTCACCAGCTACCGCGCGCTGATTATCGCAGGCCCCTCTGAGAAGGGGAAGGAGCTGGCTGCAAAGGTCAATGCGGGCGAGGAGCTCACCTGGGAGGACGTAAGCAGCGCCAACTGGAGCGTAGCGAACTCTTCCTCTCCGGCAGGCTACATTTATCCGTCCCTGTGGCTGCAGGAGAATTTTGAGAAGAATATCACCGATCTTCCGCACGCAGTGCAGTCTGACTCCTATGGCAGCGCATTTGCGAGACTGGCCTCCGGACAGGTGGACGTACTGTGCACCTATGCGGACGCCCGCAGAGATTATGAGGACGAGTGGACCGGCGAATACGCCATGACGAACAGCATCTGGGATGACACGGCGGTCATCGGCGTGACTCCGGCTATCTACAACGATACCATCAGCGTAAGCAAGACCTCTCCGATTATGGACGACGCTTTCAAGGCGGCCCTGTCTGAGGCGTTTATCAACATCGGAAATACCGAGGCGGGCAAGGAGGTTATCGCCATTTACAGCCACAACGGGTATCTGCCTGCCAAGTCCTCTGACTACGATTCCGAGCGCGCGGCGCAGGAGATGATTCAGACTCTGAATACGGCGCAGTAGGCTGGACAGAGAAAAAAGCTGACGGGGAGGAGGCGAAGGGCTTCCTCCCCTTTTATGTGAGAGGTTAGATATGATAGAATTTCATAATGTAAGCAAACGGTATCCCAACGGCTTTGAGGCCCTAAAAGATATCAATCTGAAGATCGGGCAGGGTGAATTCGTGGCGGTAATCGGGCTCTCCGGAGCCGGAAAATCCACGCTGATCCGTACGATCAACCGGATGCACGACATCACAGGCGGGACGCTTACCGTGGACGGTATCAACGTGATGGAGCTGCAGGGAAAGAGCCTTCGCGCTTTCCGCCGGAAAATCGGCATGATCTTTCAGTCCTTCAATCTGATTACGAGAACCACCGTGATCAAAAACGTGCTGACGGCGTTCGTGCCCGAGCTTCCCTGGTGGCGGGCGTTCCTGGGCATTTTCAAAAAAGAGGAAAAGATTGCGGCGCTGGAGGCTCTGGACAAAATGGGGATCCTGGACAAGGCCTTTGTCCGCGCGGATCAGCTCTCCGGCGGGCAGCAGCAGAGAGTGGCCCTGGCCCGGACCCTTGCGCAGAATCCCCAGATCATTCTGGCTGACGAGCCGGTGGCCTCGCTGGACCCGGTGACGGCCCGCCAGGTCATGGACGATTTTCAGCGCATCAACCGGGATATGAACATTACGGTCATCATCAATATTCACCATGTGGAGCTGGCCCTGCAGTATGCCTCCCGCGTCATCGGCATCCGGGAGGGAAGGATCGTGTACGACGGCCCGGCCGCTCAGGTGACGCAGCAGATCCTGGATGACATTTATCAGGGAAAGAGGGAGGAGGCGACTGCATGAAGCTGTACGACAGAATCCTTCCGCCCAGAGTGCTGGAGCTTCCAAATGGAAAGCAGATCCTGAAATACCGGTCCAGGGCGCCGCTTTGGGCGCTGGCAGTGGTGCTTCTGACCGCCCTTTCCGTAAAGGTTACGGGCTTTGATATGGGAATCCTGGCCGCCAGAATCCGGGAATTTTTCGTGATTCTGGGAGAAATGCTTCCGCCGGACTGGGGGTACCTGTCCCAGGTCTGGCAGCCGCTGTTCGATACGATTAAAATGTCCCTGCTTGGCTCGGCGATTGGTTCCCTGCTGGTGGTTCCCTTTGCCATGCTGGCTTCCACGAACATCATCCGCAGCCGTCTGGTGGTGAGCGCCGTACGTCTGCTGCTTTCCATCGTCCGGACGCTGCCTACGCTGGTGACGGCCCTGATTGCCACCTATATTTTCGGCCTGGGCACACTGGCCGGAACGACAGCCATCGCCATTTTTACCTTTGCCTATATCGGGAAAATCCTTTATGAGGAAATCGAGACGGTGGATATGGGAGCCTTTGAAGCCATGGAGGCCATGGGAGCCACGAAAGCCCGGGCCTTTGTCAGCTCCATTGTGCCCCAGGTGCTTCCCTCCTATCTGTCCAACTGCCTGTTCTGCTTTGAGGGAAACGTCCGCTACGCTTCGATCCTGGGCTATGTGGGAGCCGGAGGACTGGGGCTGATTCTGAACGAAAAGATAGGCTGGCGCGAGTACTCCAGCGTGGGGATGATTCTGGCGGTCCTGTTCGTGACGGTATTTATCATTGAGACCATCAGCAGAGCGGCGCGCAGGCGCCTGGTACAGGGGGGAGAGCATGAATAAACGAATTGAAGAGGCCTATGCCGGAAGGCCGAGACGCTGGGTCTTTGAGCTGGTCATCGCGCTGATCACCGTGGCGCTTCTGATCTGGAGCGGCACAGCCGTGGAAACCAGCGGCACCACCCAGAACGGCGCGAAGATTGCCTGGAACATTCTGGCCGGAATCTTTCACCCGGATACGGGGCTTTTGTTCAATCTGACCACCCAGGGAGTGCCCTATCTGCTTCTGGAGACCATCTGCATCGCTTTTCTGGGCACTGTGGTGGGTGCGGTGATTTCCATTCCGCTGGCCTTTTTGTCCGCCTCCAATCTGACGCCTGCGCCGGTGGCCTTTATCGGACGGCTTGCGATCATGGCGATCCGGACGGTTCCGGCCTTCGTCTATGGACTGATGTTCATCCGCGTGACAGGCCCGGGCGCCTTCGCCGGACTTCTCACTATGTCTCTCTGTTCCGTGGGCATGGTAAGCAAAATGTATATCGAGGCCATCGAGGATCTGGACACAAAGGTGCTGGAGTCCCTGGACGCGGCCGGCTGCACCTCCTGGCAGAAGATCCGCTATGGAATCCTGCCCCAGCTCATGCCGAATTTCGCGTCCACTGCCATCTACCGCTTTGACATCAATCTGCGGGACGCCACCGTGCTGGGTCTGGTGGGAGCGGGCGGCATCGGCGCGCCCCTGATTTTCGCCATGAACAGCTACCGCTGGAACGAGGCCGGAGCGATTCTGGCAGGCCTTATCGTCCTGGTTCTGCTTGTGGAATGGATCTCCACAAAAATCCGCGTGAAGCTGGCGAGAGGCTGACGGACTATGAGAAAGGAATTTACGATTTATTATACCTCGGACACCCACGGGCACATTTTCCCGGTCGATTACGCGTCCGGACAGCCGGAGGCCTCCGGCCTGCTGAATATGGCTTCCGTAATCAAAAAGGACGGAAATACCCTGGTGCTGGACGGCGGGGACTCTCTGCAGGGAACGCCGCTTACCGCGTATTATCTGGAGCACCGGCAGGACTGGCCCATTCACCCTGTGGCGGAGGCCTTCCGGGCCATGGGGCTTGATTATTTTACTCTGGGGAATCATGATTTCAATTACGGGTATCAGACGCTGAAGGAGTACCTGGAAGCGGCGGACGCTGTCTGCCTCTGCGCCAATGTGGAGGATGTAAGGGGAGAGCTGGCGCTTCAGAAGGAGACGGTGCATGTGCTGGAAAACGGCCTTCGGATAGGCCTGACAGGCGTGGTCACAGACTTCGTGAATGTCTGGGAGGCGCCCTGCAATCTGGAGGACCTTCGGGTCACAGATCCCTTCGAGGCCGCGAAAGCAGCCTGCGGGCGTCTGAAGGGCCGGTGCGATGTGTGCGTGTGCATGTATCACGGCGGCTTTGAAAAGGATCTGGAGACGGGCGTATCCCTTTCCGACAGCAGGGAGAATATCGCCTGCCGTCTTGGGGAGGAGCTGGATTTTGATCTGCTTCTGACCGGGCACCAGCATATGGCGGTGGAGGGAGTGGAGCTTGCGGGAGCCTGGGCGGTCCAGCCGCCTGCGAACGCGGGAAAGCTTCTTCTGATTCAGGGGGAGCTTCAGGAAAATATGAAAAAAGGCTTCCCAAAAGGCTTTCATTCTGAATTTCTCGACGCGGGAACAAAGACTTCCGCGGAGCCGTATGCCCGTCTTCTGCCGCTGGAAAAGCAGGTGCAGGCCTGGCTGGATCTGCCGGTGGGCAGTCTGAAAGAGGCGATTCCACCGGAAGGGAAGCTGGAGGCGGCCCTCCGGGGCAGCAGGCTGGCGGATCTGTTTAATCAGGTACAGCTGGAGGCCACAGGCGCGGATTTCTCCTGTACCAGCCTGGGGAATGAGCCAGTGGGCCTGTCCGAAGCCGTAACCATGCGGGGCATAACGGCAGCCTATCTCTTCTCCAATACGCTGACGGTTCTGGAGGTGACGGAAGAGGTGCTGCGGGACTGCCTGGAGCGCTGCGCCTCCTATCTGGAGCTCCGGGGCGGAAAGCCCTGCATCTCCGATGCATTTTTAAAGCCCAAGATAGAGCATTATAATTATGACTTCTATGCAGGTCTTTCCTATACCTTCGACCTGCGCCGTCCGGTGGGAAGCCGGCTGGTCCGGCTCGCGCTGCCGGACGGCGCGCCCCTTAGAGGGAGGACCTACCGGCTCTGCGTCAGCAATTACCGGGCCACCGGCACCGGCGGCTATCCGGCGCTGCGGGACTGCCCGGTGCTCTGGCAGGGAAGCGGCGAGGTGCAGGAGCTGATAAAAAAATATATTCAGAAGCACAGCCCTGTTCCGGTGAAGCGGAATGGGGAGATGAACGTGGTGTGGGAATAACTGTGAAAACAGCTGCGGCGCGCGTCTTCCTGACGCGCGCCGTTATATTTACTGCTGGGAGTAGTTTGCTGCTGGGAGTGGTTTTTATTTTCATGTCTGTCCGCCGGTTCTCTTGCTCACAGCTCCATCAGATACACGTCATCCGGTGAAATCCGGCGCTCCGGCGCAAAGATCAGCCAGTCCGTCAGATCCTCCGGGCCGAATTCGCACTCGTATCCCTCATGGACGCCGCTTACATAATAAGGCTCCTGAGTCAGGCGGGCCTTGAAGCGGTCCCCCTGGATATCCAGAATCTCAAACCAGATATGCTCCCGGCAGTTGTCCTCGGTGCGGTATTCCTCGTCGATGAGCAGGCCGAATTTGCCGAGAAGCTTATTTTGGCTGTCCTGGAAGGCGGCTTTAAAATATGGCAGGCGTTCCAGGGCCAGATCGTGCATGCGGTTCGTCTCATCGGTGGTAATCATGTAGATGGGATTTTCCTGCAGCAGTTCGTCGTAGATAGCCAGGGAGGAATACTCGCCCCTGTCTATGCTATCCTTGGAGGGATAGACAAAGATGGCGCAGCTGTCCTCGTCGTGCCCGCCGCTTCGGTCTTCCTTTCCTCCGGGCATATGCTCCGGATAATGCTCCACGGCCTCCTCCCAGGGGATCAGGGTGACGACCAGGGGAATATCCTGGGTCACATATGCCAGAAAATAGGGTTCCCCGCAGCCGGGGAGTTCCTCCTCATCCAGGAGCCGGTTTGCCAGGGTCTCCAGCACATTATAATGAGTCTGGTAGGTTTCCTTTGTGGAGTTTAAGACCTCCAGCTCCGGACAGCCGCAGCGGTTCAGCCCGTGGGTGTGGAGCCAGACGCAGTCCTCGTCGCCAGACACAGCTTGGGCGGTGTAGAGATACCGGGGCGCGGGAGCGACCTGGGAGCGGGCGGCCAGCGTGACCCAGCGGCCGGAGAGAATCTTTTCCGAGCTGTCGTCCAGTACGGCAAGCAGATCCGGCACCAGGGTGCAGAT
>CALWBB010000120.1 GCA_944375885.1 uncultured Merdimonas sp. | reverse complement strand
GGGCTGATATATGGGCGTCAGGGAAGCGGAAGCTTTGTAAGAGATCCCGCAGAGGAGGAGGCAGGAAAGAGCCGCCGCATTGCCGTGGTGACCACCTACGTGGACAATTACATATTTCCGAAAATCATCCAGGGGATCGAGCAGGTGCTTTCCAGGGAGGATTTCCAGGTACAGATCGCTTTTACGAACAACCGGATCCAGAAGGAGACGGAGATTCTGGAGAGCCTGCTGGAGCAGGATCTGCGCGGCCTCATCATTGAGGCGACGAAGAGCGCCCTTCCCAACCCCAATCTCCACTTGTATGAAAAGCTTCTGGAAAAGGGCGTACAGGTATTGTTCCTGAACAGCGGTTATCCGGAGCTTGACTGCCCGGTGGCAGCGCTTAATGACCGCGAGGCGGGCAGATGCGCGGCCCGGTATCTGCTGGAGATGGGACACAGGGAGCTTGGAGGGCTTCTGAAATCCGACGACGGGCAGGGACTTAGGCGGTATGAGGGCTTTCTTTCGGAGCTTCAGGAGGCGGGAATCCAGGTGGATGACAACCAGTTTGTCTGGTATGACACGGGAGACTGCGGACATTTTGACTGGATGGAACAGCGGATTTTGAACCGCTTCGCGGGATTAAGCGCCGTGCTGTGCTATAACGATGGGGCGGCGGTGGAATTGATAGAGCTTCTGGGAAGGAACGGAATCCGGGTGCCGGAGGATCTGTCCATTATCAGCATTGATGATACCGATCTGGCAGTATTCGGAGACGTGGATCTGACTTCCGTACATCACCCCAAAGAAAAGCTGGGCGAAAAAGCCGCGGAGATGATGCTTGCCATGGTAAGACAGCGCGGCGGGCAGCAGGAGATAAAAAGCTATGAATTTGATGTGTGGCTGGCAGAAAGAGCGTCGGTCAGACAGATGAGAACCTAGGAAATAAAACATAAGAATAAAAATATGGAGGATAAAAAAGTGAAGAATTACAAGTTTTGGTTTGCGACTGGTTCGCAGGATCTGTACGGAGACGAGTGCCTGGAGCATGTGGCGGAGCATTCCAAAAAGATCGTGGAGCATCTGAATCAGTCGGGCCTTCTGCCCTATGAGGTGGTCTGGAAGCCCACCCTGATTACCAATGAACTGATCCGGAAGACCTTTAACGAGGCCAACGCGGATGAGGAGTGCGCTGGCGTCATCACCTGGATGCACACCTTCTCCCCGGCCAAGTCCTGGATCCTGGGCCTGCAGGAATACAGAAAGCCGCTGCTTCATCTGCACACCCAGTTTAATGTGGAGATTCCCTACGACACCATCGATATGGATTTCATGAATGAGAACCAGTCCGCCCACGGCGACCGGGAGTATGGCCATATCGTGACCCGGATGGGCATAGAGCGCAAGGTGATTGTGGGGCACTGGGCGGATGAAAGGGTCATCAGCCGCATTGCCTCCTGGATGCGCACGGCGGTGGGCGTCATGGAGAGCAGCCATATCCGCGTAGTCCGCGTGGCGGACAACATGCGCAATGTAGCCGTGACCGAGGGCGACAAGGTAGAGGCCCAGATCAAATTCGGCTGGGAGATCGACGCTTATC
Source organism: uncultured Merdimonas sp. (assembly GCA_944375885.1). Taxonomy (GTDB): domain Bacteria; phylum Bacillota; class Clostridia; order Lachnospirales; family Lachnospiraceae; genus Laedolimicola. Next base: position 6,536 of record CALWBB010000120.1, on the reverse strand, counting down.
CGGTAAATGAGATCGCGGAGTACGTGCAGGCTGTCTCCAAGGCCGACATTGACGCCCTGGTGGAGGAATATTACGATAGGTATGAGATCCTCCTGGAGGGACGGGACGAGAAGGAATTCCGGGAGCATGTGGCGGTACAGGCCGGTATCGAGATCGGCTTTGAGCGCTTCCTGAAGGAAAAGAATTACCAGGCCATTGTGACCCACTTCGGCGATCTGGGAGCTTTAAAGCAGCTTCCGGGACTGGCGATCCAGCGCCTGATGGAAAAGGGATATGGCTTCGGCGGAGAAGGAGACTGGAAGACGGCGGCCATGGTGCGCCTGATGAAGGTGATGACAGAGGGCATGAAGGACGCGAAGGGCACCTCTTTTATGGAGGATTACACCTACAATCTGGTGCCGGGCAAGGAAGGCATTCTGGAGGCCCATATGCTGGAGGTGTGCCCGAGCATTGCGGAGGGCCCCGTCGGCATCAAGGTACAGCCCTTGAGCATGGGAGACCGGGAGGATCCGGCGCGCCTGGTATTTACCTCCAAGACGGGACCGGGCATCGCGGCCTCCCTGGTGGATCTGGGAACCCGCTTCCGCCTGATCATCAACAGCGTGGACTGCAAAAAGGTGGAAAAGCCCATGCCGAAGCTTCCGGTGGCGACTGCGTTCTGGACCCCGCAGCCCGACCTGGCGACCGGGGCGGAGAGCTGGATTCTCGCGGGCGGCGCCCATCACACAGCCTTTACCTACGACCTGACGGCGGAACAGCTGGGCGACTGGGGCGCGGCCATGGGCATCGAGGTGGTATACATCGACAAAGACACGACGATCCGAAGCCTGAAGAACGAGCTTCGCTGGAATTCGGTGGCGTTTCGATAAGAAAAAGGAGGGTTTTACACTATGAGTACGGGAAAAGAAGCGGTTTTAAACGGGGAAGCGGTGCTGGGAATCGAGCTTGGCTCCACCAGGATCAAGGCGGTGCTGGTGGACGGGACAAACCAGCCGATTGCTTCCGGAAGCTACGACTGGGAAAACCAGCTGGAGAACGGGATCTGGACCTATGCGCTGGATGAGGTCTGGAAGGGCCTCCAGGGAAGCTACGCGGCCCTGAAGGAGGATGTGAAGCAGAAATACGGCGTGACGCTGAACCGGCTTGGAGCCCTGGGAATCAGCGCCATGATGCACGGCTATCTGGTATTTGACAAAGACGGAAACCAGCTGGTTCCCTTCCGGACCTGGAGAAATACCATTACGGGGGAAGCCGCCCAGGAGCTGACGGAGCTTTTCCAGTTTAACATTCCCCAGCGCTGGAGCATCGCCCATCTCTATCAGGCGATCCTGAACCAGGAGGCCCATGTGCCGGAGATTGCTTTTATGACGACCCTGGCGGGTTATATCCACTGGCAGCTGACCGGAGAAAAGGCTATAGGCGTGGGCGAGGCCTCTGGCATGTTCCCCATTGATTCTGTGACCGGGCAGTTTGACGCGAAGATGCTGGCCCAGTTCCAGGAGCGGATCGCGCCGAAGGGATATCCCTGGAAGGTTCAGGAGATTCTGCCGAAGGTGTTAAGCGCGGGCGAGAGCGCGGGCGTGCTTACGGAAGCGGGAGCGAAGCTTCTCGACCCGTCCGGGGAGCTTGCGGCAGGCGTGTCCTTATGCCCGCCCGAGGGAGACGCGGGAACCGGCATGACGGCTACGAACAGCGTGCGTCCCCGCACCGGAAACGTGTCCGCGGGAACCTCTGTGTTTGCCATGATCGTGCTGGAACATGCCCTTAAGAAGGTGCATCCGGAGCTTGACATGGTGACGACGCCGGACGGAAGCCCAGTGGCCATGGTTCACTGCAATAACTGCACCTCGGATCTGAATGCCTGGGTGGGCCTTTTCAAAGAATTTGCCGAGAGCTTCGGCATGAACGTGGACATGAACCAGCTCTTTGGAACGCTTTATAACAAAGCCCTGGAAGGAGACGCGGACTGCGGCGGCCTTCTGGCTTACAATTATTTCTCCGGCGAGCATATCACGGGCTTTGAGGAGGGGCGGCCCCTCTTTGTCCGCACGCCGGACGCGAAGTTTAATCTGGCCAATTTCATGCGGGTGCATCTGTTTACAGCCCTGGGCGCCCTGAAGACGGGCCTTGATATCCTGTTCCGGGAGGAAGGCGTGGAAGCGGACGAGGTTCTGGGACACGGCGGGCTTTTCAAGACGAAGGGCGTGGGCCAGAGGATCATGGCGGCGGCCATGGATGTGCCGGTGACTGTGATGGAGACGGCAGGAGAGGGCGGAGCCTGGGGCATCGCGCTTCTGGCTTCCTATATGAAGCATAAGTCCGAAGGCGAGAGCCTGGGAGATTATCTGTCTGCCCATGTATTCGCGGGAGAAAAGGGAGAGACATTGAAACCCGGCGAGGCGGATGTGAAGGGCTTTGACGCGTTTCTGGCCCGCTATACGGAAGGCCTGGCGATTGAGCACGCGGCGGTAGCGCATCTGCGTTAAAGCGCCTGCGGCTCACACCGCAGCTTTGGAAGAACGGGCCGGTGTGAACGGCGGTTTAAGGCAGAATACATAGATTTGTGATGGTAACCTTGCGGAAAGAGGGTGCTGCTTTCGCGGCATCCTTTTTCTGTCCTGGAAAAGGGAGTTAAGTTATGCTGAAAGTGTTTCTGGTGGAAGATGAGGTCGTGATGCGTGAGGGCATCAAAAATAATGTGAACTGGGAGCAGGAGGGCTTTTCCTTCGTAGGCGAGGCAAGTGACGGTGAGCTGGCCTATCCTCTGATTCAGAAGACGAAGCCAGATATCTTGATCACGGATATCAAGATGCCTTTTATGGATGGCCTGGAGCTGTCCAGGCTGGTAAAGCAGGAATTTCCTGACATGAAAATCCTGATTTTAAGCGGGTATGACGAATTCGAGTATGCCAAGGAAGCCATCAGCATCGGCATTACGGATTATCTGGTGAAGCCGGTTTCCGGGGCCGGGCTTCTGGAAGCCGTGAAAAAAGTAGGAAAGAAGATTGAGGAGGAACGGCAGCAGAAGAAATTCCTGGAGACCTTTGAACGGGAGCGGCTGGAGAATCGGCAGCTTTCCCGGCAGAAGTTTTTCCGGAAGCTGGTATCCGGCCAGAGCCCGGTGTCTGCCCTTCTGGAGGAAGGCCGGGGGGAAGGCTTTGACCTGGCGGCAAAAAGTTACAACATTATCCTGTTCCAGCTTTTTGCGGGGGAGGAGCGGATCGGGTATTCGGAGGAACTGAATGCCCTGACTCTGGCGATAGAGGAGATGACCGAACAGATGCCGGAGGTCCTGATGGTGGAGCTGGGACTGGAGGGCTGGGCCTTCCTTTTAAAGGGAAGCGAAGAAAAGTCTGCGGGCGAGGTGGAAAAGGAGCTGCTTGGACGCCTGATCTCTGTCATTGGATCCGGACATGATATCCATTACTTCGGCGGCGTGGGCCAGGAGGTGGAGCGCTTAAGCGAGCTGAACCGCAGCTTTGAGGAGGCCAGCCGGGCGTTCGCCTTCCGTTATCTGAACAGGCACAGCAAAATTGTGCAAAGCACGAAGCTGCTGGCTGGGGAACCGGAACAGGAGGCGGCGGATTTAAGCGCCTTAAGCGCCGGCAGGCTCGACCGGAAAGTGGTGGAGAACTTTGTCAAGACAGGGCTGAAAGGGGAGGTCACCCATTTTGTGGATGAATACTTTACAAGCCTGGGAGAGAGAAATATCCATTCCCTGATGTTCCGCCAGTACGTGACGATGGACACCTATTTCGCGGCGGCGGGCGTGCTGGAGGAGATTGGCTGCGAGCCGGGGCTTCTGGCGGAGAGGTGCGGGGATTTCCAGAAGACGCCGGGCATCTTCGCCTCCCTGGAGACGACGCAGAATTATGTCAGGGGCCTGCTGGAAACCGCCATTGAGCTAAGAGAAGGCGTGTCCCAGAAAAAATACAGCTCCCTCCTTCGGGATGCCAGAACCTATATCGAACAAAATTACGACAATGAAGAGATTTCCCTGAATACGGTGGCCGCTTCCGTGAATTTAAGCCCCAACCATTTCAGCACGATTTTCAGCCAGGAGACAGGGCGTACCTTTATCGAGTACCTGACATCGGTGCGCATGGAAAAGGCGAAGGAGCTTTTGCGCACCACCTCCATGAAGACGGCGGAGATCGCCTACGCGGTGGGATATAAGGATTCCCATTATTTCAGCTATCTGTTTAAGAAGACCCAGGAGTGTACGCCCAGGGAATTCCGGGCTAAGGTCTAGGCGGAGCGCGCCCTGGCCGGGAAGGCGTTGTCCCTTCTGGAGCTGTTATTCACAGCAGCTTTCCCGACGCGAAAAGGAGAAGGTATGTGGAAAAAAGAGTCTACGATTAAAAACCGCCTGAATATGCTTCTGATGATATGCCTGATCCCGCTGACGATTCTGACCCTTTACCTGGTCTTGATCCTGCAGAGATTTTCAGACCGGTACGATGAGGTGGTGCAGAACATCACCAAGGCGAATGCCTATAACATTGATTTCAAGGATGATCTGGACTATCTGATGTATATCATTGTGGCCAATTCGGAGCGGGCGGACGATCTGATTGACACGGAGGAGCCCAGGCGCATGATTGGAGAGGCCAGGGAGGTGTTCCAGGGCCTTTACGAGTCGGCAGACGCGGAGTATGGGCGCCAGAGGTTGAACCGCATTTTAAAAAGCCTGAATATTCTCGAGGATCGGGTGATTGAGATTGAGTCGGACGCAAAGGTCAGCGGCTCCTATGATAAGAATATGGAACGCCTGGATCTGGATATCCGGGTGCTGACAGAGCTGATCCAGGAGCAGATTCAGGAATATATCTATTATGAGACTACGAACCTGGAGGCTCTGCGGGAAGAGATCCGAAAAGATGTGGATAACACGCTTCGGATGAGCAGCCTGGTCTTCCTTCTGATTCTGGCAGGGGCTTATCTTTTAAGCCAGAAGGTCATGCAGGGAATCACAGAGCCCATCCAGCGGCTCTGCAGGGTGACCCGGGAAGCGGCCAGCGGAGACTTCGCTGTGCGGGCGGAGGAAAACAGCGAGGGCGAGATGGCGGTTCTCAACGACAGCTTCAACCAGATGATTGAGAAGATCGGAAATCTGGTGGAGGATATCCGCATTGAGCAGCTGAACCTGCGGGCCACGGAGCTTAAGCTTCTCCAGGCCCAGATCAATCCCCATTTCCTCTATAATACCCTGGACACGATCATCTGGCTGGCGGAGGCGGGGCGAAAAGACGAGGTAGTGATGATGGTCACCGCCCTGTCGGATTTCTTCCGCACGACCTTAAGCAAGGGCCGGGATTATATCACGGTGAAGGAGGAGGAAGCCCATATCCGCAGCTACCTTCAGATCCAGCAGTTCCGCTACCAGGATATCCTGGAATACTCCATTGATATCCCGGAGGAACTGTATGCTTACCAAATCCTGAAGCTGACCCTGCAGCCCCTGGTGGAGAACGCCCTGTACCACGGCATTAAGAACAAACGGGGGCTGGGCCATATCCGGGTATCAGGCTGGAAAGAGGAGGGGCGCCTGGTGTTCCGGGTCTGGGATGACGGAAAAGGAATGGAGCCGGAGCGCCTGGGCAAGGTCCGCCGCCTGATCGCGGGAGAGGAAGAGGTGGACAGAAGCGATCCCTCCGGCTTCGGGCTTTTTAACGTGGCCCAGAGGCTGAAGCTGAATTACGGGCCGCAGTACGGGATCTCTGTGGAAAGCGAGTACGGAAAATGGTCGGAGACAAAAGTGGTGATTCCTGCCATCCTGGATTGAGACAGCGGCTGGCAGCTGTTTACGTGCAAGCACGACGCAGCTGCCAGCGCTTCTGAATCGGCTGCGAATCGTAACGCCTGGCGGAAAAAAATGAACTTTTTTCCAAAAAAAACTAACTTTGTTCACAGTTTGTTCAAAAGTCAGTAAAAAATTATACTTAATCCAAAAGGATGTCCGTATCAATCTTTACGCTTCTGTTATAGAATCTGTACATAGCCAAAGGAAATGGCGACAAAAACAAGGGAGGTTCTAACATGAAGAAAAAACTTGTAAGCGTATTGGTATGCGCGGCAATGACAGCGGCTGTTCTGGCAGGCTGCGGCGGAAACCAGGCGGCTGAGACCACAGACGCTCCGGCAGCTGAGGAGACCACGGATGACGCGGCAGCTGAGGAGACCACGGATGACGCGGCGGCTGAGGAGACCACAGACGCGGCAGCTTCCGGAGAGCTGATCAAGGTCGGCATCATCAACAACGACCCGAACGAGTCCGGATACCGTACCGCGAACGACGCGGACATGAAGGCAATGTTCACCGAGGAGAACGGCTATGACGCTTCCTTCGCATACAGCCTGAAGAACGACGAGCAGATCACAGCAGCTCAGAAGTTCATCCAGGACGGCGTTGACTACCTTCTGCTTTCCGCAGCTGACACCGCAGGATGGGATACCGTTCTGATGGACGCTCAGGCAGCCGGAACACGCGTAATCCTGTTTGACCGTACCATCGATGCAGACCCGAGCCTTTACGA
>CALWBB010000119.1 GCA_944375885.1 uncultured Merdimonas sp. | reverse complement strand
CAGAGCTTGCCCAGTACGCGGTTTCTGAGGAGGATCTGGGCCGGTTCCTGGAAGTGAACAGGGACAGGCCCCGCCTGTATTATAAGCTCTGCGACGTGCAGGTGCTGTACCGCGCCTTCCACGCCTACCTCAAGGATCAGTATATCACGGCGGAGGAGCTTCTGGAGGTGCTCTGCCAGACGGTGGAGCGCTCGCAGAAAATCCGGGAAAGCGTGATCGTGCTGGATGGGTTTACCGGCTTTACGCCGGTTCAGAATAAGCTGATGCAGAAGCTGATGCTGTACGCGAAGAAGGTGATCGTGACGGTGACGATGGACGAGAGGGAGGATCCGTACCGGCCTGCGGGAGAGCATCAGCTTTTCTATCTGAGCAAAAAGACGGTGGCGGGGCTGATGCGCCTGGCGGCGGAGGTCCAGGTGAAGGCCGAGCCTCCCCTGTGGGTTCACCCGTCGGAGAAGAGCCGCTTTCGAGCGGGGAGCGCCCTGGCCTGCCTGGAGCAGAACCTCTTCCGGCTGCGCCAGAAGCCCTACGCGGGAGGCCAGCAGGAAATCAGCCTCCACGTGCTGAAAAACCCCGAGGCCGAGGCGGCCTGGGCGGCCTCGCAGATCCGGAAGCTGGTGCGGGAAAAGGGGTACCATTACCGGGATTTCGCCCTGATCGCGGGCGACATGGAGGCCTACAGCCCGGTTCTGGAGCGGGTGCTTCCAGAGTACGGGATCCCCTGCTTCCTGGACAATAAGAGAAGCGTCCTGAAGAATCCCTTTGTGGAATTTATCCGGGCCCTTCTGGAGATTGCGGATCAGGATTTTTCCTATGAGTCTGTGTTCCGGTACCTGCGAAGCGGCCTGTCCGGAATGGAACCGGAGGAGACGGATCTCCTGGAAAACTACGTGCTGGCTTTGGGGATACGCGGCGGGAAGAAGTGGGAAAACCGGTTTGTGCGCGTTTATCGGGGGCTCGCGGAGGAGGAGCTGGAGCAGATCAATGGACTGCGCCAGCGCTTTGCCGATGATCTGCTCCCCTTTGCGAAGATCCAGAGAAGGAAGCATGTGACGGTCCGGGATCGGACTCTCGCCCTCTATGAGCTGATAGAAAGACGGGGGATCCAGGGGCGGCTTGCGGCCTTTGAGAGGCAGTTCCAGCAGGAGGGCAGCCAGGTGCTGGCCAAGGAATACCACCAGATCTATGGGATTATCATGGATTTATTTGACAAGCTGGTGGACCTTCTGGGAGAGGAGGAGCTGACGCTTAAGGAGTACGCGGAGATCCTGGACGCGGGCTTTTCGGAGGCCCGGGTAGGCGTCATCCCGCCGGGCGTCGATCAGGCGGTGGCCGGAGATATGGAGAGAACCCGCTTAAAAGACGTGAAGGTGCTCTTTTTCCTGGGCGTCAATGAGGGCAGTGTGCCGAAGTCCAGCTCCCGCGCGGGGCTTTTGTCGGATATGGAGCGGGAGCAGCTGCGGGAAAGCGGGCTGGAGCTTGCGCCCACGGCCCGGGAGCAGAGCTATATCCAGAGGTTTTACCTCTATCTGAATCTGACCAAGCCTTCGGAAAGGCTCTATGTGTCCTGCTGCCTTCTGGACGGAGCCGGAAAGTCGCTGCGGCCTTCCTATCTTATCAGCGTCCTGCGGCGGATGTTCCCGGAGATCGCCGTGCAGCAGGAGGAGGCGGAGGGCGGCTTTGGAAAGGCGGACGGCAGGGCTTCCGGGGAGGAGGCCCTGCCCCAGACAGCCCGGGAAGGGATCCGGCTTCTGATCGAGGGGCTTTCGGATTACCGGGAGGGGCGGAGGGACGCCCGCTTCTACGAGCTTTACCGCTGGTACGCAGGGCAGGCGCAGTATGAGGAGAAGCTGTCCCAGCTTCTGGACGCGGCGTTTTCCGTCCATAAGGACAGCCGCCTGGGCCGGGCGGTGGCCCACGCCCTCTACGGCACGGTGCTGGAAAACAGCGTCACCAGACTTGAGCAGTACGCGGCCTGCGCCTACGCCCATTTTCTGATGTACGGCCTGCGCTTAAAGGAAAGAGAGCAGTATGAGTTTAACCCAGTGGATATGGGAACGGTCTTTCACGAGACGCTGGAGGCCTTCGCCCGCCGCCTGGAGGAGAGCGCGTATGACTGGAGGACCCTGCCCCGGGAGCTGGCGGATCAGTGGGTGGAGGAGTGTCTGGACAGCCTGACGGTGGATTATGGAAACACAGTGCTGAACAGCACGGCCCGGAACGCCTACATGGTGCGGCGGATGAAGCGGATCCTGAAGCGGACAGTCTGGGCCTTGGGCGAGCAGATCCGCAAAGGTCTGTTCACACCGGAGAATTATGAGATTTCCTTCTCCAGCGTGTCGGATCTGGAGGCAGTAAATATCCGCCTGTCGCCGGAGGAGCGCCTGCGCCTGCGGGGGCGGATCGACCGGGTGGATACCTGCGAGGACGAGAACCGCGTCTATGTGAAGGTCATCGATTATAAGTCGGGAAACACTTCGTTTCAGCTTCTGTCCCTCTACCACGGCCTGCAGCTGCAGCTGGTGGTCTATCTGAACGCCGCCATGGAGCTGGAGGCGAAAAAGCACCCGGATAAGGAAATCATCCCGGCGGGCGTCCTGTATTACCAGATCCAGGATCCGGTGCTGGATCTGGATCCGGAAGAAGGACAGGAGCGGGACCCGAAAGAAGAACAGGAGCGGGACCCGGAGGCAGCGGCGGAAGCGGCTTTGAAGGAGGCCGAGGCCAGGGAGGCTGAGATCTCCCGGCGCATTCTGGAGAAGCTTAAGCCGGGCGGCCTGCTGAATTCCGCCCCGGACGTCTTAAAGCTTCTCGATCAGGAGCTGCCCGGCAAATCGTCGGTGCTTCCTCTGGCCTGCAACAAGGACGGCTCGCTCCGGGCCGGTTCGCCTGTGGCCACAGGGGAGCAGTTTGCCCAGCTGTCTTCTTATGTAAATCGGAAAATCCAGCAGATCGGTTCGGAGATGCTGGAAGGGCGCATGGACGTGGCTCCCTATGAGCTGAAGGGGAAGACGGCCTGTGATTTCTGCGTCTACCGGGGCGTCTGCGGCCTGGACGCCAGGACGCAGGGCTTCCATGTGCGCAGGCTGCAGGCCCTGAAGGATCCGGAGATCTGGCAGCGGATCGAAGCGGAGGCGCTGGGAAATCCGGAAGCTGCGAAGTCCCAGATACAGGAGGATGGAAAGAAATGAGCGTAGCCTGGACGAAAGAACAGAGACGGGTGATTGATGTCAGAAATAAAAACGTGCTGGTGTCTGCGGCGGCCGGATCTGGTAAGACGGCGGTGCTGGTGGAGCGGATCCTGTCCATCGTCTGCGGCGATCTGGAGGGAGAGGAGCCTGTGGATGTGGACCGCCTGCTGGTAGTGACCTTCACGAAGGCCGCGGCGGCGGAGATGCGGGAGCGGGTGGGCCTGGCCCTGGAGCAGAGGCTTCTGGCTGATCCGGAAAACGAGCATCTGCAGAGGCAGCAGACGCTGATCCACAACGCCCAGATCACCACCATCGACAGCTTCTGTCAGTACGTGATCCGCAATTATTTCCACCAGATCGACCTGGATCCCTCCTTTCGGATCGGGGACGAGGGCGAGCTGAAGCTTCTGAAGGGCGACGTGGTCCGGGAGCTTCTGGAGGATCATTATGGGACAGAGGATCCGGAGGAGCAGGCCCGGTTTACGGAATTTGTGGAGGCCTATGCCGTCGGGAAGAGCGACGCGGGCCTGGAAGCCCTGATCCTGCAGGTCTACGAGGCGGCGGTCAGCTACCCCTATCCGAAGCGGTGGCTGGAGCGCTGCATGGAGGATTATCAGGAGACAGACGCGCGGAAGCTGGAAAAAAGCGGCTGGATGCGGTACCTGCTTTCTCTGGCAGAGGATACCTTTGCGGGCCTTGCGGGGGAGCTTGGGGAGATGATAAAGCTCTGCCGGACGCCGGGAGGCCCCTGGATGTACGAGGACGCCCTGCGCTCCGACCTGGAGCAGACAGAGGAGCTTGCTTCCTGCCGGAGTTACGAGGAGATCCGCAGGCGGCTTTCGGAACTTTCCTTCGCCCGCCTTTCCGCCAAAAAGGACGCTGACGTCCAGGAGGAGAAGAAAAACCAGATCAAGGCCTTCCGGGAGGGCATGAAAAAGAGCCTCAAAGATCTGAAAGAGAAATATTTTGCCCTTTCTCTCAAGGCGGCTTTGGAGGTCTTAGAGAAGGCGGCTCCGGCGGCGCTGGAGCTTCTGCGGCTGACGGCAGAATTCGCGGACCGCTATCAGGAGAAGAAAAGGCTGAAAAACCTGGCGGATTTTCCGGATCTGGAGCACCTGGCCCTGGAGATTCTGGTGGAGGACGTGCAGGAGGAGGCCGGAGCGGATCTCAGGGGAAATGGCGGCGGGAATTTCCGGCTCGCCGTGACGGACGCGGCCCGGGAGCTGGCTGGCCGCTATGTGCAGATCATGATCGACGAGTACCAGGACAGCAACCTGCTCCAGGAGGTGATCCTAAACAGCGTGGCCCAGGGACAGGGGGTGCCAAATGTCTTTATGGTAGGGGACGTGAAGCAGAGCATCTACCGCTTCCGCCTGGCCAGGCCGGAGCTTTTCATGGAGAAGTACCGCACCTATCCACAGACAGAGGAGGATGCCTCCGCCATCCGGATCGACCTTCATAAGAATTTCCGCAGCCGGCGGGAGGTGCTGGAGGCGGCGAACAGCGTCTTTTTCCGGCTGATGACGGAGGCCGTGGGCGGCGTCCGCTATGACAGCGCCGCCGCCCTGTACCTGGGCGCAGAGATGCCCGAGCCGGGAGAAAGCCCGGGCGCCGCAGACGCAGAGATGCCCGAGCCGGGAGAAGGCCCGGGCGCCTGCTCAGGCGGCGCCGCACCCTCGGCGGTGCCTGAGCAGAACGCACCCTCGGCGGTGCCTGAGAAGGCCGCGCCCCGGCGTATGAATACGCCGGAGCTTCTGCTGTTTGACCTGGATCCGCCGGAGGAGGACGGGGAGGAGAAGCAGCAGGAGCGGACGAACCGGGAGCTGGAGGCCTATGCGGCGGCGGCCTGCGTCCGCAGGCTGCTGGCCGAAGGCCAGGTCTATGACCGGAAGGCAGACGCCTTCCGCCCTGTGCGCTGCGGCGATATTGTGATTCTGCTGCGAAGCCTCACAGGCTGGGGAGACGTCTACGCCCGGGTGCTGACAGCAGAGGGAATTCCAGCCCACACGGAGTCCCGGACAGGATATTTTACTACGATAGAAATTCAGACCCTTCTCAACCTTCTGCGGATCGTGGACAATCCCCGCCAGGATATCCCGCTGGCGGCGGTGCTCAAATCCATGATCGGCGGCTTTTCTGACGTGGATCTGGCGCGGATTCGGAGCGCCTTTCCGGAGCGGGCCTTTTACGAGAGCTGTCTGCGGTACGAGACGGAGGGGACGGATCCCGATCTCAGGGAACGCATGGGGAAATTCTGGGGACGCTTACGGGAATACCGGAGGCGGGCAGAATTTCTGGCGATCCACGAGTTGATCGAGGAGCTTCTTGACCGCACCGGGTACGGGGACTACCTGGCCGCCCAGCCGGGCGGCCGCCAGCGCCAGGCCAACGTGCGGATGCTCGTCGAGCGGGCGCTGGCGTTCGAGAAGACCAGCTACCGGGGCCTGTTCCATTTTGTGCGCTATATCGAGCAGCTGCAGAGCTACAACGAGGACTTCGGCGAGGCGGGCGTGCTGGGAGAGAACGAGGACGCGGTGCGCATTATGACGATCCATAAGAGCAAGGGCCTGGAATTCCCGGTGGTGATCGTGGGAGGCCTGGGAAAGAGCTTCAACCGCCAGGATACCAGGAGCCGGGTGGTAATTCATCCGGATCTGGGCGTCGGCGTGGACTGGCTGGACGCCGGGAGGCGTACGAAGATCCCCACGCTTCAGAAGCGGGTGCTCCAAAAAGCCCTCGATGTAGAGATGCTGGGAGAGGAGCTGCGGGTCCTCTACGTGGCGTTTACCAGGGCAAAGGAGAAGCTGATCCTGCTGGGAAGCGCGGCTGGCCTTGAGAAGAAGCTGGAAAAATTCCAGGCCGAGGGAAGGAGAAATCCCCTGTCCTTTCGCGCCATTTCCACGGCAGGGACGTACCTGGACTGGATCCTGCCCGCGGCGGCCCTGCCGGAGGAGACGCCCTTTGCCGTCAGAAGGCTGACGCCGGAGGAAGAGGCGGAGGAGGCTGTGGGGCGGCAGATGAGCCTGGAGGAGGAAAAAGAGATTTTCGCCCATCCGGAGGAGCTTCCGGGAGCGGATCCGGAGTACGCAGAAGCGCTTAAAAACCGGCTCTCCTATGTCTACCCCTATGAGGAAGAGGCGGCCCTGCGGGGCAAGCTGAGCGTATCGGAGCTGAAGCAGGCCGGGCAGACGGAGGAAGAGGACGAGGACACCCTGCTTTACCCGGAGGAGGAGATCGTCCCCTATATTCCCCGGTTCGTACAGGAGAAGGAGCCGGTCAGCGGGGCGGCCAGAGGAACGGCCTACCACCGGGCGCTGGAATGCCTGGATTTCACAGGCCTCTACCATTCCGAGCGGGTGAAGGAGGAGCTTGCGCGCCTGGTGGAGGAGGGAAAGATGACGAAGGAGCAGGCGGACGCTGTGCGGCCCTACGACATTTACGCCTTCGCTCAGACCAGGCTTGCGAAGCGGATGACGGCGGCCCGGAAGAGAAAGGCCTTCCACACGGAACAGCCCTTCGTGATCCAGATGCCGGCGAACGAGCTGGACATCGGCTGTAAGAGCGCCGAGCCCGTCCTGATCCAGGGAATCATCGACGCCTATTTTTACGAAAAGAACGAAGCGGGGGAGGACGAGATCGTCGTCGTGGATTACAAGACGGATTATGTCCGGGACGGCCGGGAGCTCCTGGAAAAATATAAGAAGCAGCTGGACTACTACGAGCTGGCGCTCGGACGTCTGACCGGGAAACGGGTGAAGGAGAAGGTGATCTATTCCTTCTGCCTTAAGGAGGAAATCCCGGTTCCCGCAGGAGAAGGATAAATATGGAGCTTGTGATAGACGGTATCCCGGTGTCAGTAAACCGGAAGAAAATAAAGAATATGTACCTGCGCGTGAAGCCGCCCAAAGGGGAGGTCACAGTGTCCGCGCCCATGCGGATGCCCCGGCAGGACATCGAGCGCTTTGTCCGGGAGAAGCGGGGCTGGATAGAAAAGCGGCAGGAAGCATGCAGGGAGAATCGGATCCGCCAGGAGAAGCTGCTGGAAGAAATGAAGGAAAAAATGAAGGAAAAAAGCCGGCAGCAGGAGCAGGGCCGTGACAGGCAGGAAGCCGGACGGGCGGCGCAGGTGGATGTAAGGACGTATCTGCGGGAAGAAATCGCGGAGCTTCTGCCCAAATGGGAGGAAAAGACAGGGCTTCACTGCTCAGGCTTTCAGATCCGGGACATGAAGACCCGCTGGGGCAGCTGCAATACCAGAACCGGAAAGCTGTGGTTTTCGCTGATGCTGGCCTGGCAGCCCCGGGAGTGCGTGGAGTATGTGATCCTCCACGAGCTGGCCCATCTCTACGAGCCCAGCCACAACACGCGCTTTAAGGCGTTTCTGGATCTGCACATGCCTGGGTGGAGAGAGATACGGAAGAGGATGCGGTGAAAGGCGTGGATGCGGTGATGGATACGACGCGGGTAACGCCGGATGGAAATGGCGGAGACAGCAGCTTTTTCTACATATAGAAAATGAAAAGGGTATACAGACTGATTTGCGGGAAAAAGAGGCCGTTTTACAAAAGAAATTGGATCCAGAAAATCATTTTTCCGCCATATGTCCAAACGAGAACGGCAATGGTGGAGGCACCCTGTAAAAGGCCCTCTTCCCTGTGGAAAAATCTTAGGCGGTATGCTACAATCAGGTCAGAAAAAGAACTGCCTGCTGGAGACAGGTGTAAAAGAAAAATGCCGGAACGGCTGTGCAGAATGAACAGAGCCTTTGTCTGCTTGCCCTGGATAAGGAAGATGGAAAAGCTGTTTCAGGCTGGGGCATATCAGTGAGGCGCGTTATTACAGGGGAAGAAACGATGACGGAAAGACAGCTGAAACGGCTGAAAACATATCTGGAGGAAGAGGTGATTCTGTGGAACCTGTAGATCTTGCAAAGCTGGAGACGGCGATCAAATATGTGGAGAG
>CALWBB010000118.1 GCA_944375885.1 uncultured Merdimonas sp. | reverse complement strand
CCGGCTCCATTACCCGGATTATTCAGGAATCTTGGACAGAGCGGCCTCGTCTCCGATGATGGTCACATCCGGATGGAACTGGATAATGGACGCCGGCACCTCCGGCTTCACCTCTCCGCAGAAAGCTGCAGCCGCGATATCCGCCTTGTCCGCTCCGCTGACTACCATCAGAAGCTTTCTCGCGTGCATAATAGTTCCGATTCCCATGGTATAGGCCTGTCTCGGCACCTCATCCGCAGAAGCGAAGAAACGCTTGTTGGCCTCGATGGTCATCTCTGTCAGGTCTACGCAGTGGGTATATTTATCAAAAAAGCTGTTCGGCTCGTTGAAACCGATATGGCCGTCATGGCCGATGCCCAGAAGCTGGATATCAATGCCGCCCAGAGAACGGATCAGCTCCTCGTACCGCTTGCTCTCCTTCTCCGGATCCGGCTCCATGCCGTTGGGCACATGGGTATGCTCCGGATCGATGTTGATTCTGCTGAACAGATTTTTGTTCATGAAGTAATAGTAGCTCTGATCATTCGCGTGATCCAGTCCACGGTACTCGTCCAGATTCACTGTAGAAACCTTTGAGAAGTCCAGCACGCCCTCCTTGCACCACTGTGCCAGACAGTCATAGGTTCCAATCGGTGTGGATCCTGTAGCCAGTCCCAGCACACAGTCCGGCTTCACTGTCACCTGAGCTGCCAGCACAGCCGCAGCTTTTCTGCTCATGTCATCGTAGTCTTTTGCTCTGATAATCCTCATCATAGTTCCCTCCTGAAACTTAAAGCGTGCCGCCTCCGGCCACGCCAAGCGCCGCGCCCGGTTCCCCGGACGCGGCCTCTCCCTTTTTTTGTTATTCTTATCTTATCAAAATCATCCGAAAACTGTCAATGGGATTACTGAATTCTGCAACTTATTTGTACTTTTATATTCCAGTTCACTCCGCATCTGGGGAATTCACAGGCTCCTCTGCTGTGCCCTTATGAGTTCTCCGCCTCTTCGGCGTCTGCATCCGTCTCTGCCTGCGTGTCCGTCTGCTCCTGTGCCTCTTCCTCTTCCTTTTCTTCCTCTGCAGCCTCTGCCCTCGCGGCAGCCTCTGCGGCAGCCTGGGCCTCCAGCGCCTCCTGGGCGGCAGCCTCCTCCTCAGAGAGGATCTTAATCTTTCCGCTCTGGAGCTCCTGAATCGCAATGGACAGCGGCTTCTTGCCGTCTGCCTCTACCAGGGGCGTCTCTCCCGCGATGATCTGGCGGGCGCGCTTCGCAGTCGCCAGCACGATGGAATAGCGGCTGTTGACGACGGGGGTCTCGCCCTCCTCTACCTCGCTGTTTACTACTTTCATCAAATCTGTGTATGAGGGATGTAACATAATCTCACCTGTTCCTTTCTGTTATTTCTATAAATGTGAATTATATGAATTTCTTTATGAAACTTATTTATTAAATTTATTTATTGAATTCCTTCAGCTCTTCCCGTATCTCGTCGATCAGCTCCATGCTGCGGGACACGCGCCGGTGTTCTCCCTGGATCAGCTCATGCACCTCTTCCACACAGGCGTCCAGGTCGTCGTTGATCACGAAATAGTCGTAGCTTTCGATGCCCTCGGCTTCCTCCACCGCCCGGGAAAGGCGGCTTTCAATCACATCCATGCTCTCCGTCCCCCGGCCTACCAGGCGGCGTTTCAGCGTCTGCGCATCTGGCGGAGACAGGAACAGAAGCAGGGTGTCTGGATAGCGTTTCTTGATCTGCAGCGCTCCCTGAATCTCAATCTCCAGAATAACGTCCTTTCCAAGACTCAGCTGCTCTTCCACATAGGCCTTTGGCGTCCCGTAATAGTTTTCCACATAGCAGGCATGCTCAAGCAGGGCGTCCTCCGCGATCATTCTTTCAAACTCTTCCCGCGTCTTGAAAAAATACTCCCTGCCGTCTTCCTCATCCTCCCGCGGCTCCCGCGTCGTAGCAGAAACAGAAAGCGCGTAATTGTCATAACGGCGCAGCAGCTCTTTCATGACGGTTCCCTTGCCGGATCCGGAAAAGCCCGACACCACTACCAGAATTCCTTTTTTCTTCATGCTCTTCCCCTTATTCAATGTTCTGAATCTGCTCGCGGACCTTTTCGATGCCGGTCTTCAGCTCGATCGCGTGATTGGAGACCTCCAGATCATTCGATTTGGACAGGATCGTGTTCGCCTCCCGGTTCATCTCCTGGGCGATGAAATCCAGCTTCCGGCCCACGCCCTCTTCCTTTTCCAATGTGGCCCTGGTTCCCTTGATATGGCTTTTCAGCCGCACGATCTCTTCGTCCACGCAGATCTTGTCAGCATAAATGGTGACCTCCGCGGCGATCCGGCTTTCCTCCAGCTGCGTATCGGAAAGAAGCTCTTTCACCTTGTCCGTCAGCCTTTCCCGGTACTCCGCCACGATCTGCGGCGAACGCTCCTCCACAAAGGCCACATGCCCCAGCAGCTCGTCAAGCTTTGCCAGCAGGTCCCGTCTCAGGTTCTCGCCCTCGCGGACGCGTGTCTCCACAAACTGCTCACAGGCGCCCCGCACAGCCTTCTCCAGCAGCGCCCACAGCTTTTCCTCGTCGTCCTGGAGCTCCTCCATGACGAGCACCTCCGGATAACGGGACAGGGCGCTGACCTTTACGTCCTGCTCCAGTCCGAACTCAGAGGCCATCTGATTCAGATATTTCAGGTATTCCGCTGCCAGCGTGTGATTATAACGCAGGGAAACCGTACTCTCCGACAGATCCTCATAGGTAATAAAGACGTCCACCTTGCCCCTCTGAATATAGCTCTTCAGAAGGCTGCGGATGGCCGACTCGAAATAATTCAGCTTCTTCGGCATCTTGATGGATACATCCAGATACCTATGGTTGACGGACTTCATCTCCACCGTCATCTTCCGGTCGCCCTCCGACACCTCGCAGCGGCCGAATCCTGTCATGCTTTTCACCATACCGGCATTCTCTTCTCTTCTTTAGATTTCCTGCCGCGCAGAACCACTGCCATGCGCCTCGGATCCCCGGCAGGTCATTTGGATTTTATTGTAGATGAATTTCCAGGGCGTGTCAAGGCTTTCATTTTTTCCGCACCTTCCACAGCGCCAGGTTGTTACTAGTCACAGTGTCGGTTTCACTCCGGCAAAGTGATCCCCGCCTGCCTCTGAAACTGCTCCACGCTCTCCGTCTTCGCCGCCAGCTTCAGCCAGGTCTTAAGCTTTTCCAGATCATTCGTCTCCATCACTGTCCGGCGCAGTCCTTCCGAAACAGTTCCAAGCTCAGCAAGCAGCTCCAGAACATCTTCTTCTTTTCCTGCTCTCTTTCATAATCCGTCAGCACCATAACCATATAGCGCAGCAGCTTAAACGCCATATCATAATGCACCTTCGACTGGTGTTCCACAATGGCAATCAGAAACAGATCGCCGTCCTTAAGCCTTACCTTTTTCACAGAATCCGAATCACGTCCCTCCTGCCACATAGGCAGAAACCACTCCGAGATATCCTCAATGTCCTCCGGCTGTACATCCTTGAGAAGCTCGATATTCGTATATCCTCTCAGAAACTGTGCGCAGAGAATCGGATCGTCAAAGATAAGCTTCGCTCCATTGTCATGAGCTTTGGTATTATTCACCGCAGGCTGCATACTGTCAGCTGCAACGCTGTCTTTCGTAAGGTTTTGTCTGCCTTCCATAGCTTTTCCTCCTTCTTCCAGGAATATGAAAGGCTGACTTTGACGTTAATTCCATTATAGCAACCGTACCAGAGAATGACAACGAAAATCCCCCTTCCTATTCCGCATAATTTCATCCGTAATTTCTTCCTTTTTGTCTTTTCTGCCTTGGGAATCTGATTTTCTGAACTGAAAATCCGTGAATTTTGCTTTTGTGAAAAATAAATGCCTTAATAAAAGCTGAAACCGGCAGCCGAGTAGAATTCTGCCGCCAGTCTTAGTTTACATAATCTATTTCCAGATGTCAAGGAATTTTATCTTTTCCACCGGCCCGCCACATCCGCATTTACAGTTGAAATTGCAGAAAGCCTCAAGTATACTGTAAGAAACAAACCGGAGGAAACCAGAAATATGAAACCTGTATATTCCAAAAGTTTCAAAAGGAAACGGCGGCTTCTGTATCTGCTTCTGGCTGCCGCCCTCATGAGCGCTGCCGTCCTGGCCTTTCTTATCTGGAATGGGTATCTTCTTTTAAATAATCCGTCCCGAGATCGCTATCCCGTGCGCGGCGTGGATGTGTCCCATTACCAGGGCGTCATTGACTGGCCTGTCCTGGCAGAGCAGGGGATTTCCTTCGCCTTTATCAAAGCCACGGAAGGAAGCTCCCATGTGGACGCAAGCTTTGCTTATAATTATGAGGAGGCGCGCAGGACGGAGCTTAGAGTGGGGGCCTACCATTTTTTCAGCTTTGACTCAGGCGGCAAGACACAGGCCGAGAATTTCATCCGGACTGTGGAAGCCTTCGATGGAATGCTGCCTCCCGTTATCGATCTGGAGTTCTACGGGGACAAGGCCCAGAATCCGCCGGAGCCGGCGGACGTTCAAAGGGAGCTCTCTGTGATACTGGAACAGCTGGAAGCCCACTATGGCAGGAAGCCTGTCCTTTACGCTACAAAAGCCTCCTACGATCTCTACCTGGCCGGCGCTTATGAGGATTACGATATCTGGATCCGGGACGTGGTTTCCCAGCCTTCTTTGTCTGATGGGCGGGAATGGACTTTCTGGCAGTATACCAACCGTGAACGGCTGGAGGGCTATCAGGGGGAGGAGCGCTTCATCGATATGAACGTCTTTTGCGGCAGCGAAGAGGACTTCGCGGCCTACGCCTCCGGCCTCTGAAAAAGCTTTTATGAAAAAGCTTTGAAATCATATAGAACAGGAGTAAAACACCATGGCATTTGACGGAATCACCACTGCATGTCTGAAAAAGGAGCTCTCCGACAAGCTTGTGGGCGGACGCATCACCAAGATCGTCCAGTCCGAAACGGACGAGCTTCTGCTTACCATAAAAAATAACGCGGCCCAGTACCGCCTGCTGCTCTCGGCCTCGGCCAGCCTCCCGCTGGTCTATCTGACCGGGCAGAACAAGCCGGCGCCCATGACAGCCCCGGGCTTTTGCATGCTGCTGCGCAAGCATCTGGGCGGGGGCCGCATCGTGTCCATAACCCAGCCCTCGCTGGAGCGGATTCTGCGCTTTGAGATCGAGCATCTGGACGAGATGGGCGACCTCTGCCGCAAATTCCTGATCGCGGAGCTGATGGGCAAGCACAGCAACCTGATTTTCTGCTGGGAGGACGGGACGATCCTCGACAGCATCAAGCACGTCTCCCTGGCGGTGAGCTCTGTCCGGGAGGTTCTGCCGGGACGGATGTATTTTATCCCTCATACCCAGGACAAGCTTGACCCTCTCACGGCGTCCCCCGCAGAAATGACTGCCGCCATCTGCGCGAAGCCTGCCGCCCTTGGCAAAGCCATTTACACGACGCTGACTGGCTTCTCCCCGGCTATGGCCGAGGAGCTCTGCCACCGCTCCTACCTGGATTCCGGCCGCCCGGCGTCTGCTCTGGAAGATACCGAGCGCGCCATGCTGGAGCACCAGCTTCTGCGCCTGGTCGAAGGCATCCGGGAGGAAGCCTTCACGCCGCAGATCTATTATAACGGAAACGAGCCAGTGGAGTTTTCCGCCCTGCCCCTCACCATGTACGAGGATCTGAAAAGTGAAGCCTTTGAAAGCGTCTCCGCCCTTCTGGAGACCTATTACGCCGCGAAAAATACCCTGACGCGGATCCACCAGAAGTCCGCGGATCTGCGCCGCGTCGTGCAGACGGCTCTGGAGCGCAGCCGGAAAAAATACGATCTTCAGCTCAGGCAGCTGAAAGATACGGAAAAGCGGGAGAAATACAAGGTCTGGGGCGAGCTGATCCACACCTACGGCTACGGCGTGCCCGAAGGCTCCCGCTCCATGCAGGCCCTCAATTACTATACCAATGAGGAAATCACGATCCCGCTGGATCCCACTCTCTCCGCCCAGGAGAACGCCGCCCGCTATTTCGACAAATACGGCAAGCTGAAGCGGACCTTCGAGGCTGTCACAGGGCTTCTCACAGAGACAGAAAACGAAATCCGGCATCTGGAATCCATCCAGGCCGCCCTCGACATGGCCCTGACAGAGGAGGATCTGGCTCCCGTTCGGGAGGAGCTTGTGGAATACGGCTACATCCGCCGCAGAAGCCAAAAAGGCAGCGGAAAAAAGCCGAAGCTTTCCTCGAAGCCTTACCATTACATTTCCAGCGATGGCTTTGACCTCTATGTGGGAAAGAACAATTTCCAGAACGACGAGCTCACCTTCCAGTACGCCTCCGGCAGCGACTGGTGGTTCCACGCCAAGGGCGTGCCCGGTTCCCACGTAATCCTGAAAAGCATGGGCCGCGAGATCCCGGACAGGGCCTTTGAGGAAGCCGGACGGCTGGCCGCCTACTACTCCAAAAGCCGGGGAGGCGACAAGGTGGAAATTGATTACGTGGAAAAGAAGCATGTGAAAAAGCCCGGCGGGGGCAGGCCTGGTTTCGTGGTGTACTACACCAATTATTCCCTGGTCATTGATTCCGATATTTCAGGGCTTAAACTGGCAGATAATTGAGAGGCTGATGAAATTGCTGTTGTTTTCTTGCTTTTTGTGTGACTGGCGGTTATACTGAATGGCATAGAAAAATCTTACAGATAAAAGAAAACGGCCCAGTCCGCGGGCAGCCCGGGGCAGGGCCAAAAATACAGAAACCGCAAGGGAGGAATTTTATCATGAATATACTCTGTTTCAGCAAAAAGAAGAGGCTGCTGCCAGCGCTTACGATGGCGGCCGTCCTCTGTCTTATGTTTTTGGGCCCAGTCTTTCAGACACACGCGGCCCGGCCCACCGGAACGGTCAAGAACCCGATTCTGAATGTCCGTTCCTCACCCTCTACCAATTCATCCATTGTCTGCAAGCTCACCCAGGGCACTAAGGTGACCGTCATCACAGACACCACCGGAGACGACGGGCTGAAATGGTACGACGTATATTTCGCCTACAACGGAGAGGCCCGGGAGGGCTTCGTCCGGGCTGACCTGGTGAATGTGTCCGGCTCCTCGTCGTCTGGTTCTTCCGGAAGCTCTTCCTCTGGAAGCTCCGCCTCCGGAACCCGCTATGTGAAGCCCAGCGTAGCCATTGTCCGCTCCTACGCTTCCACGAACGCGGACATCCGCACCCGGCTCACCAAGGGAACCACCGTCAGCCTGATCTCCTCCAAGACGGGCGCAGACGACGGACGCACCTGGTACAAGGTCTCCTTCACCCAGAATGGCTCTGAGGTGCAGGGTTATATCCGCGGCGACCTCTTGGTGGAATCCAATCCCGGCGGCAGTTCCTCCGGAACCACAGACGTATCCGGAACCCGTTACGTAAGCGGCAGCGTCGTGCGCGTCAGAACCTACGCGTCTACAGACGCCGATATCCGTTCCCGTCTGAACAAAGGAACCACCGTCAGTCTGATTTCCTCCAAAAAAGGAGACGACGGATATACCTGGTACAAAGTATCCTATTCGGACAACGGCTATCAGATGAACGGCTATATCCGCAGCGACCTGCTGTCTGAATCGAATCCCGGCGGCAGCTCCTCCGGAAGCTCTTCAGGAAGTTCTTCTATGAACACGCCCGCCACAGTGCGGCCCGCAGTGGCCAATATCCGCACCTGGGCCTCCACAAACGGCGATATCCGTTCCAAGCTTTCCCAGGGGACGAATGTCACAATTATCGGAGAAAAGACAGGAGCGGATGACGGAAGAAAATGGTACAAGATCTCCTACACCTCTGGCGGAGCCTCCCTGACCGGTTATATACGCGGCGACCTGCTGAACGTGGGCAGCACCTCCGGAAGCAGCTCTTCCGGAAGCTCTTCTTCCGGCAGTTCTTCCTCTGGCAGTTCTTCCTCCGCGGTCGCTCAGGTGCGAAGCTACGCTTCTCCTTACGCCGATATCCGGGCCACTCTGGAGAACGGCACCAAGGTCTCTATCATCAAACGGGTCACCGGAGAAGACGGCCAGCAGTGGACCAAAATCGCGTTTACCCAGAACGGACAGGAGCTCCAGGGCTATGTACCCTCTTCCCTGCTGAAATAA
>CALWBB010000117.1 GCA_944375885.1 uncultured Merdimonas sp. | reverse complement strand
GTGACAGCCCTGCAGGAGATCCGGATGCTTCCGCAGCAGGGAGAGGCATACGAGCGCTTTGTGATCCCGGCCCACACCCTGTTTGGGAATTACCCTCCCAAGATCGCCGAACCGGAGATTCAGCCCACCAATGAGACGGGCGAGATTGTCTTAAGCCGGGTGGTGGTGCCGGAATACGTGATTGTCCATGACGGGGTTCCCACGGACAGCACGGCGGCAAATTACTGGGTGAAGTACCGGGATTATATTAAGAATGTGGCCAGCAGCGAGATTTACGCCACCTGGACGGACGCGGCCATCCGGGCCAACGTCCTGGCGATTATGTCCTTTACGCTCAACCGCGTGTACACAGAATTCTACCGGAACCGGGGCTATGATTTCACGATCACTTCTTCCACAGCCTTTGACCACAAATGGATCCCCAACCGGAACATTTACAATACGATTTCCCAGGTAGTGGATGAAATGTTTGGAAACTATCTGTCCCGGCCCAATGTCAAGCAGCCCATTCTGACCCAGTACTGCGATGGGCGCAGAGTGACCTGCCCGGAATGGATGAGCCAGTGGGGAAGCCAGGCCCTCGGCGAACAGGGCTACAGCGCCATTCAGATCCTGCGCAGCTATTACGGAGAATCCATGTACATCAATACGGCGGAGGAGATCTCCGGCGTGCCCTACTCCTGGCCCGGCTCCAACCTCACGGAGGGCTCCAGGGGACAGAAGGTCCTGCAGCTCCAGGAGCAGCTGAACCGGATCGCGAAGGCGTACCCGGCTATGCCGAAAATCTCCGAGGACGGCATCTACGGGCCTGCCACCGCCAATTCTGTGCGGGCCTTTCAGTCCATCTTCGGCCTGCCGGAGACGGGCATCGTGGATTACCCCACCTGGTATAAGGTGTCGGAAATCTATGTGGCGGTGTCGCGGATCGCCGAGCTGAACCCGTGAGAGGGGCCGGGGCCGTTCCACAGGACGGCGCCCAGGAAGAGCCACAGACACCGCAGGACGGTGGGAGGAGCGTCCAGAAACAGATAGCCGAAATCACTGCTCCATAGAAACAGAGCCTCCGGAAAGAAGGCAGGGATCTCTCCGCTAAAGGCAGGAGGATAGCCGGGGTGAACGGGCGGGAAGCCCAGGGCAGCGGCGGACATCTCCGCGCACAGAGGCAATACGCCCAAAAAGTACAGGATGAGCAGGAGCAGTATGGCGAAAAATGCGGGACGCACCCATTTCCGGCGCAGAGGCTTCGCCTTCCAGAGAATTTTCGCAAGCTGCAGGAGGCTCCAGCCGCCGAGAAGAAGCAGGATCGGCTGTAGGATCAGAGCGGTAGGAAAACCGACATAGGGCGCGAAATAATCCCTTGTCAGAAAGCGGTTCCAGAGGCCCAGCACATAATTCAGCGCAGACAGAAGGATCAGAACGCATCCGGCGGCGGCAATCCGCCGGATATCCTTTCTGCGCCCGGCCAGATCGGGCGGGCCGAAAATCAGGCCGTCCACGTCCGTTTCCAGGACTTCCGCGATTTTCAGCAGCGTATCCAGGTCAGGGTTTGATTTTCCTGTTTCATAATTGGAGACAGTCTGGCGGCTGACAAAAAGCCTTTCAGCCAGATCGTCCTGCGTCATATGCTTTTTCGTCCGAAATCTACGGATATTCTTTCCCACGTCTGCCATAATCCCACCTCGTTTCTGATAGTTTGCCATACCCTGGATGGCCAAGGGCATGGATTTGCTATGAGTTTTCCTGTTTCCAGTGTATAATATGGGGCCTGGAAAGTCACGCAAAGCTTCTTTGCGGGCTGAAAATTTCCGCTTTTCCCCCGTCCCGCTTCATGATATGATAAAGAGGCGTAAAAAGAGGCGGGATGGAATTCGCGCTTGCAATTTCCTTTTCCCCGGCGTATAATTCCCTGTAGAAAACGGTTAATTCTTCAGGGCAGGGTGCCCGGTTTCAGCGAAGGGAGGTCAGATTCCCCGCGCGGTGGACCGGAATTCCCGACCGGCGGTAAAAGTCCGCGACCCGCCTTCGGGCGGCTGAACCGGTGAATGACGCAGCGCACAGCAAGCAGGAAAAGAGCGGCTGCGGCAGAATTCCGGTACCGACAGTATAGTCTGGATGAGAGAAGAAAAACGAAGCTTATTTTGCTTTGCTTTTTTGCCCTGAGCATTTTTTGCTCAGGGCTTTTTTACGCAGAGAATACAGTGAAGAATTGCCCTTTCTGTATCAAACTATTTTGCCTGCGGCAGGCAGGGAGGCTTATGGAACTGCCGGTCTGCCGGCTGCGGGCGCTGCCTTTAAGGCTGAAAGGAGAATGGAGAAACATGTCTGAACTGATTCAAAGCGTACAGGAAAATCTGGAGTTCCTGGGAGTGTGCCTGCTGATTGCGGCGGTCATTTTTGTGGCGGCCGGCGCCGCCGAGAGAGGGCTTCGCAAAAAGAACGCCATGCCCCGGACCAACACCCCGGCCCGCCGGGCGGCTATCGTGGGCGTCTTTTCCGCGATTGCGGCCGTTCTGATGTATTTTGAGCTGCCGCTGTGGTTTGCCCCCAGCTTTTATGAGCTGGATTTCAGCGAGATTCCCGTCATGATCTGCGCCTTTGCCATGGGGCCGACGGCCGGCGTGGCGGCGGAGCTGTGCAAAAACCTGCTGAAGCTGGTGCTGAAGGGAACCAGCACGGCCTTCGTGGGAGATTTCGCGAATTTCGTCGTAGGCTGCAGCCTGGTGCTGCCCGCATCCATCCTGTATTACATAAAAAAGAGCAAAAAGATGGCGATGGCGGGCCTGGCTCTGGGAACGCTTGTCATGACGGTCTTTGGAAGCGCCTTCAACGCCTTTTACCTGCTCCCGAAGTTCTCGGAGCTGTATGGGATGCCCATGGAAGCCATCATCGGCATGGGCAGCGCCATCAATCCCAGCATCGACAGCGTGTGGACGCTGGTGTTCTTCGCGGTGGTGCCCTTTAACATTTTGAAGGGCGTCATTGTCTCCGTGGTGACCATACTGCTTTACAAGCACATCAGCCCCATCCTGAAAAAGCACTGACGCCAGAGCGCTACGGCAGCGCGGACGCGCGCCGGTTCCGGGCAGATGGGCAGATCCGGGTAGACAGCGGCAAAATGAGTGTGCTATAATAGGAGCCGCAGAAAAACGGCTGATGATTGACTGATTAAGTTTAGAAGGAAAAGAGCTGGAGCTTTCTGTCTCCGGCTCTTTTTGGAGTGTAATAGATGATAACAGAGACATTTTCAGAAAAAGAGACAAGGGCCCTGGGAGAAGAACTGGGGCGGAAGGCGGTTCCCGGCAGCCTCTATACCCTGACCGGAGACCTGGGGACGGGAAAGACCGTCTTCACCCAGGGCTTTGCCAGAGGACTGGGCATCACGGAGCATGTGAACAGCCCGACTTTCACCATCGTCCAGGAGTATGACGGAGGACGGCTGCCCTTTTACCATTTTGACGTGTACCGGATCGGAGACCTGGAGGAAATGGATGAGATCGGATACGAGGATTATTTCTACGGGGACGGCGTCTGCCTGATTGAGTGGGCGGAGCTGATCGAAGAGCTGCTGCCTCTTAAGAGGACGGCCATCCGGATCGAAAAGGATCTGGAAAAGGGCTTTGACTACCGGAAAATCACAGTGGAGGAGATTCGATGAAGATACTGGCGCTGGACAGCTCGGGCCTGGTGGCCTCTGTGGCTGTGGTGGAGGACGACGGCGTAAATGCAAGCCTCCTGGCGGAATATACCGTAAATTACAAAAAGACGCATTCTCAGACCCTGCTTCCCATGCTGGACGCGATTGCCCGCATGATAGAGCTTGATCTGGGCACCATAGACGCCATTGCGGTGGCGGCGGGCCCCGGCTCCTTTACGGGCCTGCGCATCGGTTCGGCTACGGCCAAGGGGCTGGGACTGGCCCTTGGAAAGCCCTTGGTGCATGTGCCTACGGTGGACGCCCTGGCGTACAATCTGTACGGCACGGAGCGGGTGATCTGCCCCCTGATGGACGCCCGCAGAAATCAGGTCTATACCGGAATCTACGAGTTCCGGGACAACCAGCTTTCCGTCATCGAGCCGCAGATGGCGGTGGGGATCGAAGTGATCGCCGAAAAGCTGCGGGCCCTGGGCCGCGAGGTGATTTTCCTGGGGGACGGCGTGCCGGTGTTCCGGCAGGCGCTGACAGAAGGGCTGATGGAGGGGACGAGATTTTCCTTCGCCCCTGCCCACCTGAACAAGCAGAGGGCTGGAGCCGTGGCGGCGCTGGCGGTCTCCTATGTGCGGGCGGGAAAGATCGAGACGGCCGCTGACCACAGGCCCGACTACCTGCGCCCCTCCCAGGCGGAGCGGGAGCGGGCGGAAAAGGAAGCCCGCCTGAAAAAGGAACAGGAGTGCCAGAAGACAGAACAGGAGCCGGAACAGAAGGCAGAACAGGAACAGAAAGCAGGAGAGGCCCATGGGTGACGGGCAGCTTCTGATTCGTCCAATGGAAGAACGGGACATCGCGCAGGCTGCCAGGATAGAGGCGGAAAGCTTCTCGACGCCCTGGTCGGCGGAGGCCTTCCGAAAAAGCCTGGCGCTTGATTACACCATTTTCCTGACAGCGGAATGGGAGGGAAGGGTGGCCGGCTACTGCGGCTGCTATGTAAGCCTGGAGGAAGCGGAGATTACCAATGTGGCGGTAAAGGAAGAGCTTCGCGGGCGCGGAATCGCCCGGGCGCTGCTTCTGGAGCTGCTCCGGCAGGGGGAAGGCCGCGGCGCGAAAGCCTTCCTTCTGGAGGTGCGGGCAGGCAACGCGCCTGCGATCCGCCTTTACGAAGGCCTGGGCTTTGAGCGGGAAGGACTGCGCCGGAATTTTTACGAGCAGCCCCGGGAAGACGCCCTGGTGATGTGGAAACGATTCCCGGCCCTTTGACAGCGATTCCCACTGTCTGGGAAGAAGATTCTTATGTAAAATATTCACGTGACAAAAAGCAGACGCCGGAGGCCCCGGCGGTATCCGAAATCAGGGAGGATGAGCAGGATGCGTGAGTATAAGAATAAAGAAGCAAGGATTCTTGACAGGATTATCTGCAATGGCTGCGGAAAGATCATCGCGGTAAAGAGGGGGATGCCCATGGAGGGAGTCTTTTCCGTGTGCCAGGCCTGGGACTACCTGTCCGGTAAGGACGGGGAGACGGACCGCTTTGATCTCTGTGAAGAGTGCTACGACAGGATGACAGAGACGTTCCGGATTCCGCTTTCCAGAACGGAGCGGACGGAGCTTTTGTAAAGAGAAAGAGAAGCCGGCGGGGCGGAAACGCCCGCCGGCTAAAAGATAAAGATGGAGAAAAGAGATGTTGGATGTATGTCTGCTGGGAAGCGGAGGCATGATGCCGCTTCCGTACCGCTGGCTCACAGCGCTGATGACCAGATACAATGGAAGCAGTCTTTTGATAGACTGCGGAGAGGGCACGCAGATCGCGATCAAGGAAAAGGGCTGGAGCTTTAAGCCCATTGACGTGATCTGCTTTACCCATTTTCACGGGGATCATATCAGCGGCCTGCCGGGCCTTCTGCTCACGATGGGAAACGCGGAGCGCACAGAGCCTCTGACCCTTGTGGGCCCCAGAGGGCTGGAGCGGGTCGTGACTGCTTTGCGCGTCATCGCGCCGGAGCTTCCCTTTCCCATTGAGTTTCGGGAGCTTACGAAGCCCCAGGAGGAATTTGCGCTGAACGGCTACCGGATCCGGGCCTTCCGCGTGAACCACAATGTGACCTGCTATGGCTATGCCATCGAGATCGACCGGGCGGGGAAATTCCAGCTGGAGCAGGCCTTAAAGCTTGAGATTCCAAAGCCCTTCTGGAACCGCCTTCAAAAAGGGGAGACGGTGGAGGAGGGCGGCGTGGTCTACACCCCGGATATGGTCATGGGCGCGCCGCGCAAGGGCATCAAGCTCGTCTACTGCACCGATACCCGCCCCACGGCCTCGATCGTGGAAAATGCCAGGAACGCGGATCTGTTCATCTGCGAGGGCATGTACGGCGAGAAGGACAAGCAGGCCAAGGCAGTGGATAATAAGCATATGACCTTTTACGAGGCGGCCCGTCTGGCGAAGGAAGCCGGGGTGTCGGAGCTGTGGCTGACCCATTACAGCCCGTCCCTGACCCGCCCGGAGGAATTCATGGACGAGGTGCGGCGGATTTTCCCCCGTGCGAAGGCCGGGAAGGATCGAAAATCCGTGGAACTGAAATTTGAGGATGAAGAAAATGAGTGACAGTACAGAAAAGGATATCTATATACTGGCCATAGAGAGCTCCTGCGATGAGACGGCGGCTTCCGTGGTAAAGAACGGGCGCTGTGTGCTTTCCAATATTATCTCGTCCCAGATCGAGTTGCACAAGCTCTATGGCGGCGTGGTGCCGGAGATTGCCTCCCGCAAGCACATCGAAAAAATCAACCAGGTGATCCAGGAAGCCCTGGATACGGCGGGCATGACGCTGGATGATCTGGACGCCATCGGCGTCACCTACGGGCCGGGCCTGGTGGGGGCCCTTCTGGTGGGCGTGGCGGAGGCCAAGGCCATCAGCTACGCGAAAAAGCTGCCGCTGGTGGGCGTACACCATATCGAGGGCCACATTTCCGCCAACTATATCGAAAACCCGGATTTGGAGCCGCCTTTTATCTGCCTGGTGGTCTCCGGCGGCCATACGCATCTGGTGGCAGTGCGCGATTATGGAAAATATGAGATACTCGGGTACACGCGGGACGACGCGGCCGGCGAGGCCTTCGACAAGGTGGCCCGCGCCATCGGCCTGGGCTATCCCGGCGGGCCCAAGATCGATAAGCTTTCCAAAGAGGGAGATCCGCAGGCTATTTCCTTTCCCCGGCCGAAATTCGAGGATTCTCCCTATGATTTCAGCTTCAGCGGCCTGAAATCCGCCGTCCTCAACTATCTGAACGGCTGTCAGATGAAGGGGGAGACGGTAAACAGAGCGGACGTGGCGGCGTCCTTCCAGAAGGCGGTCTGCGACGTGCTGGTGGAGCACGCGATGCAGGCGGTCCGGGACAGCGGCCTTGATAAATTCGCCATCGCGGGCGGCGTAGCCTCCAATTCCTCGCTGCGGGCAGCCTTTGCGGAGGCCTGCGCGAAGCAGAAGGTGAAATTTTATCATCCGTCGCCGATTTTCTGCACGGATAACGCGGCGATGATCGGAGCGGCGGCCTACTATGAATATATTGCCGGAAAGCGGGACGGCCTGGATCTGAACGCGGTTCCGAATCTGAAGCTGGGAGAGAGGTAGGAAAAGGTGCGCAGAGCAAGAAAGAAATGTACAGCCATCATACTGGCGGCGGGCCAGGGAAAGCGGATGGGCGGGAAGGTGCAGAAGCAGTATCTGGAGCTCTTGGGCCATCCGATCCTTTACTATTCCCTTGCCGCTTTTCAGGATTCCCCCCTGATCGACAGCATGCTCCTTGTGACCGGCGCCGCCGAAATCCCCTACGTACAGCAGGAAATCGTGGAAAAATACCATTTCAGCAAGGTGAGAGCCGTAGTGGAAGGCGGCGCGGAGCGCTTCGCCTCTGTCTGGAAGGGACTGCAGGCGCTGGAAAATGAGATGACTGAGGAAGAAAAGGACGGTTATGTATTCATTCACGACGGCGTCCGCCCGTTCGTCCATGAGGAAATCCTGTCCCGCGCCTTTGACGCCGTGAAACAGTATCACGCCTGCGTGGTCGGCATGCCATCCAAGGACACGGTGAAGCTGGCGGACGAGGAAGGCTTTGTGGCGGTGACGCCTGCCCGCAGCCTTGTGTGGAGCATCCAGACGCCCCAGGTCTTTGATTTCCGCCTTGCGTACCAGGCCTACGCGCAGCTGGAGAGAAGCGGCCGCAGCGACGTGACGGACGACGCCATGATTGTGGAAGCCTTTACCGAGACGAAGGTGCGGCTGGTGGAAGGTTCTTACGAGAATATCAAGATTACCACGCCGGAAGATCTGAAGATAGCGGAGGCCTTTCTGAAGCGGCGCTAGTGGATCGCGGCTGCTTCACAGCGGGTCGAAATTTTTGACAAAAAAGATGAAAAAAGTGGTTGACATCCCAAGTCAAAAATGCTAGAATACAATTCGTCGCCACGCTGAGGCGTTGAGCGCGTCAGACTGTGGAGAGGTATCGAAGTGGTCATAACGAGGCGGTCTTGAAAACCGTTTGTCCGAAAGGGCGCGTGGGTTCGAATC